>DJFE01000013.1:0-57292 GCA_002432025.1 Candidatus Avelusimicrobium stercoris
TGTAACCAAAATTATTGAGTAGTTTTACTGCTTAATGTACAAAAAGGGGACCGAACAATCGGCCCCCTTTTTGTTATAATACAGATATGAAGAAATGTATTTTTATTGTGTTTGCCGTGTTGACGCTGGCGTCCTGCGGGACAAGCCACAAACGCCATATGAACGAAATTTTTGCGCACTATATAGAGCGCGTGCACGTTTCGTGCGAGGATGACAGCCAATGCGTGGCGGTAATGAAATCCTGCCACTATCCCAAATGGGGCTACGCCGCCATTAACCGTATGGAACTGGCGGACTTTAACCGCGTTCGCGAGGCCGACTGGTACACCCGTTGCAAAAAACAGCCGGATACTTCCCATATTAAGGCCGTCTGCCGCCAAAACCGCTGCGAAGTAGCAGAGCAGTAAATTCCCATTTTATCAGAAAAATCCCGGCCTTATGACCGGGATTTTTAATATAGCTGATTAAATTTCTCCGTCTCTATAAGTCCACCCTTGCCCGCTTAAAGATTTGCAAATTTGTCGCCCGCCGTCCTCCAACTGAGTAAAACAAGATTTCGTCCAGCCGTCATTGTCCCTAGTAACATAGAGAGTATAAAAGAAATTGTCGGATAATCGGTCTGCCTGTATATCACACGCAATTTGCCAGCAGGATCCTCTATAACTAAAATTTTTTGTATCGTATGAATTTTCGTCAAATTGTCCGCCACTTAATTCCGTGTTAGCAGGGATGTCTTTATAGGGCATATTAGTAGGAAAACCACCATTTTCAAGCAAATATAAGTCTATATTGTCCTGCATTGTTTTAATGTTGCTAAACGCTTCCGTCATACGGGCCTTTTCCACGGCTTTGGTGTATTGTGGCAAGGCTACGGCCGATAAAATGCCAATAATCAGCACAACTACCAACAGTTCTATAAGGGTGAACCCCGAGCGGGGGGAGAATTGCTTTTGTGTTATCATACGGGCTCCTTTTGTTGTTGGAACCCAAAGAAAAACGGCTGTCTATCTTGCGCCAGAGCAAGTGCCGCAAGTATAAACAGCCGTAGTCTGCCGCCAAAAAGGCGGCAAACATTTGGCACAAGAAAAAGGGGTTATAAGGCCCTTTCTCTTGCGCCTCTAATCGGCTGTTTTTGGACTTGCTCTGGATTACGCTAGTAATGCCGCCGTGTTCCGCACACGGTTCCAAAAACAGATAAATTTTTATTTTTACAACACTTTAAGTATAACAAATTTAGACGTATTCTCCCAGTTTGGTATAATATAAATAATCACTATATAAGGAGTCTAAAATGAATATTAAATTGTTGGGGTTGTTGGGGGTGGCGTTTTTTGTGGCGGGTTGTGCGGCCACGGAACAGGCGGCCTCGCCTATTAACGTAAAGGCCAAAACATATGCCGAAGCCCTGCAATCGGCGGATAAGTCGTGCCGCGTGGATGAAGATTGCACCTCGGTCGGCAAGGGCTGCTGCCCGTGTGCGGGTAACGAAGCCGTCAATAAAGATGCCGCTAAATTGCTCAACCAACGCTTAAATAAAGAGTGCGCACAAGCCGTTTGCACCTTGCAAATGTGCTATGTGGAAATCAATACGTCCTGCCAAAACGGGACTTGCGTGGGTACGCCCAAGCCGATGAAGGACTATTTTGCCAAATAAGGAGAAATAAATGAAGAAGATTCTAACCGTATTAGCCTGCGCCGCCGCGTTGGGCGCTTGTACCTCTACCGGGGCGGGGATTAACGCCACTCCGGCCAAATTAACCAAAGCCGTAGCCGCGGCGGACAGAACCTGCCAAACGGATGCGGATTGCGTAGCCGTCCAAAAGGGTTGCTGCCCCTGTGCGGGTTTTGAAGCCGTAAATAAAACGGCGGCCGATAAGGTTCAAAAGGTGTTTGAAAACGCCTGCGCCAATGCGGGTTGCACGCGCGAAGCCTGCTATACCCGCATTACCACCTCTTGCGTAAATAATGTTTGCACGGGCAAACTGATTGCGCCCAAAGCGGTGGCTTTTTAAGGCGGAAAGGTTTTTTGGCCCGGTCCCAAAACGGGGCCGGGCGCTGTATTGTGGGGCCCGACGAAGAAACCCTTTACAATACAAGACGGATATTATACAATATATATAAGCGAATTTTAGGCGTTATGCAAAGAAACGAAATGGTGAAAAACGTGAGTATTTGTATAGCGCAAAAGCCCACTAATTTGGTATAATAAAATGTACTGAATTGGACGAAAGGCAGGAAATTCCACACCGGCTCGTCGGAGAAAGCGACCCGGGGAAGGAGTTTCTGCCGAATAATTTTTTTGTAAAAAACATTTAAGGAAAACCAAAAATGGTAGAAAAAACAGAAAAAAAGGCGAAAGTATTGAGCCAAGAAAGAATCCGCATTAAATTGCGTTCTTACGATCACCGTATGCTGGACGCCTCGGTTTCTCGCATTGTGGAAACCGCACAAAAAACGGGCGCCATCGTGGCGGGTCCTGTTCTTCTCCCGGTTCGGATTAAGAAGTACACCGTGCTTCGCTCTCCCCATACCGATAAAAAGAGCAGAGAACAGTTTGAAATGCGTATTCACAAAAGACTCATTGATCTGAAAAGTCCCACCTCCAAGACCGTTGACGAGTTGATGAAATTAGACTTGCCGGCCGGCGTGGACGTGGCAATCAAAAGCAACTAACAGGAAACCTGATAGAATATGACTGAAGAAATCAAAAACGCTGCTGGTGCCCAAGAGGCAACCCCCGTTGCTGAAGCGGCCAAAGCAGAAACTGTCAAAGAAGCCCCGGCTACGTTTCGTTTCGTAATCGGCGAGAAAGTGGGTATGACCCAACTCTTTGATGAAAAAGGCAACCTTCACGGCGTGTCCGTTGTAAAAGCGGGCCCGTGCAAAGTTGTACGTGTCAGAACCCAGGATAAAGACGGCTACAACGCCGTTTGCGTGGGTTTTGGCGAAGTGAAAGAAAACAAACTTAACAAACCTGAACTCGGTTATTTCAAAAAAGCCAATGTGGCGCCGGTCAAACATATGAAGGAATGCCGTGTGGCCGACGTGAACGGTTTTGAAATTGGTCAAGTCATTTCACTTGAAAAGATTTTTAAACCCGGCGACTATGTGGACGTCCAGGGGAAAATTAAAGGCCACGGTTTTGCCGGTGCGATGAAACGCCACGGCTTCGCCGGTCAGGCTGATTCCCACGGTGCGTCTGACAGATGCCGCGCTCCGGGTTCCTTGGGCTCCCGCCGCTCTTTGGGTAAAGTGCTTTCCGGTCAGCGTATGGCTGGCCACTATGGTACCACCACCCATACCGTCGCCAAGATTGAAGTTGTGAAAGTGGATAACGAAAATGGTCTCTTGTTCCTTAAAGGCTCTGTGCCGGGTGCGAGAGGTTCTATTGTATCCGTCTTGGAAACTTCCAAATACAAAAAACACTATGTGGCGCCTGTGCAGCATAAAGTGTCTGCCTCCAAAGCCGCCAACAAGAAGTAAGGACTTTGACCCATGGAAACTAAAGTTTTAGATATTAAAGGAAAAGAAAAAGGGACCTGCGCTCTGCCGGACAGTTTGTTCGCCGTCAAAGCCAACCCTACGTTCCTGCACGAAGTCATCACCGCCTTTTTGGCCAACCAAAGACGCGGCACCGCTGATGTGAAAACCCGCAGCGAAGTGTCCGGCACCGGCAAGAAACCGTGGAAACAGAAAGGCACCGGCCGCGCCCGTCAGGGCAGTTTGCGTGCCGTGCAGTTCCGCCACGGCGGTATCGCTTTTGGTCCGACCCCGCACTCCTATCGTCAGGATTTGCCGGCCGCCAAACGCAGAACCGCTTTGGCTATGGCGCTTTCCACCAAACTCGCCGAAGGCAACTTGGTGGTCTTGGACTCTTTGACCTTCAAAGAACCCAAAACCAAAGCCTTTGCCGCTGTAATGGAAACGTTAGCCGCCGGCCGCAAACCGTTGGTGCTTGATAACTTTGCCGACGAAAATGCCGCTTTGGCCTGCCGCAATATGGAAGGTTTAACCCATATCCCGACGCAGGACATCAACGCCTACGTGGTGCTCAACAGTTCCAAAGTCATTTTGACCAAAGACGCTGTTGAAAAACTGTGCGATACCTTCGCCAAGGAGACGAAATAATGTCCCGCACGTATGAAACGTTAAAAAAGCCCCTTTTGACTGAAAAAAGTCTTATTGAAAGAGACACGCATAACCGCTACGGCTTCGTAGTGGCCAAAACCGCGTCCAAGGGCGAAATCAAAACCGCGGTGGAAAAAATCTTTAATGTAACCGTTACCAAAATCAACACCATTAACGTAACGGGCAAAACCCACCGTATGGGTCGCTTTGAAGGTAAAAGACCTGATTACAAAAAGGCCTTTGTTACCTTGAAAGAAGGCGATAAAATTGAAGTGGTGGAAGCCGCTTCAAAGTAGCGAAAGGAGAAACTACTAACTATGCCTATTAAGTCATTTAGACCTTACACCCCTTCCCGCAGAACGATTACGGTTTCGGATTATTCCGATATCACCAAGACCACTCCGGAGAAGAGTTTAACCAAAGGTCTGCGCAAAACCGGCGGCAGAAATAACACCGGTATGATTATGGTTCGCCACATTGGTGGTGGCCACAGACGTGCTTACAGACAAATTGATTTTAGAAGAGAAAAATACGGTATTCCGGCCAAAGTCGTATCCATTGAATACGATCCGAACAGAAGCGCCCGTATTTGTCTTTTAAATTACGCTGACGGCGAAAAGAGATATATTCTCCATCCGCTCGGCGTACAGGTGGGCGATGTGTTGATGTCCGGCCCGGCCGCTGATATTAAAGTGGGTAACTGCCTTGCTCTTAAAAATATTCCCGAAGGTACTTTTATCCACGCGATTGAATTGAAAGTTGGCAAAGGCGCCCAGTTGGCTCGTAGCGCGGGCAGCCAGGCCCAACTTATGGCCAAAGAAGCGGACTACGCCCATATCAAAATGCCGTCCGGTGAAATTCGCTTGGTTCCCAGCGCCTGCTGCGCGACGATCGGCCAAGTGGGCAACATTGACCACGGCAACGTCGTAATCGGCAACGCCGGCAGAAACAGACATCGCGGCGAAAGACCTACCGTACGCGGTAGCGCTATGAACGCGGTTGACCACCCGATGGGCGGCGGCCGTGGGCACGGTAAAGGCGGAAATATTCCGCGCTCTCCGTGGAACCAGCAGACTCGCGGTCTGAAGACTCGCTCCACCAAAAAAGCGTTCGGCTGGATGATTGTCAGCGACAGAAGAAAAAACAAGGTTAAGTAATTATGGGAAGATCAACTAAAAAAGGTCCGTTCGTGGATTTAAACCTGTTGGAAAAAGTTCAGGCGATGAACGCCTCCAACGAAAAGAAACCTATCAAGACGTGGGCAAGAGCCTGCACCATCGTGCCGGAATTCGTGGGACACACGTTTCTGGTGCACAATGGCAGAAAATTTCTTCCCATTTACGTTTCCGAAAGAATGGTAGGATACAAACTCGGTGAATTTTCTTTCACTCGTTTGTTCAAAGGTCACGGTGGTATGACGAAAGATTCCACCGCCCTGAAATAAGAGTTGAGGATTTGATATGGAAGCTTGTGCAAAAGCTAAATTTCAACGTTTCGGCAGCCGCAAGGTAAACTTGGTGCTGGATCAAATCCGCGGTAAAAACGTCAAGGCGGCGGAGGAAGTTCTTCCTTTCGTAGCCAAACGCACCTCGGATTTGGTGGCCAAAACTTTACACAGCGCCGCCGCTAACCTGGAAGTGAAAGCCGGCAAAAAACTGGATTTCAGCAAAGTCTTCATTAAAGAAGCGTTTGCTAACCTCGGCCCCAGCGGCCACTTGAAAAGAGTACAGCCCGGCCCGCAAGGTCGCGCTATGCCCTATAAGAAAAGTATGTGTCATTTGACTGTCATTGTTACCGACGAAAAAAAGGGAGGTCGCTAATTTATGGGACACAAGATTCATCCCCGGTCAATTAGATTAGGTTATATTCAGGATTGGCGTTCCAGATGGTTCGCCCCCAAGAATATGCCGGCGCTTATTAAAGAAGACTTTGATATCCGCAAAATCATTGACGACAAATTCAAAATGGCGGCTGTCAGTTACGTCGGCATTGAAAGAGCCGGTGCGTTCTTGCGTGTGAATGTTCACACCGCCCGCCCGGGTGTGGTAATCGGCAAAAAAGGCGCCGATATTGAAGCGTTGAGAAAAGAATTGGAAGCCCTTACCGGCAGCAAAACTTTCGTCAACGTGATTGAAATCAAAAATCCGGAAACGGACGCCCAACTGGTAGCCCAGAACATCGCTATGCAACTTGAAAAGCGCGCTCACTACGGCGCCGCTATGAAGAAAGCGATTGAAAAGGCCTTGTCTGGCAAAGCGCTCGGTATTAAAATTATGGTGTCCGGCAGACTCGGCGGCGCGGAAATCGCCCGCACCGAGTGGAAACGCGAAGGCCGCGTTCCGCTGCACACCTTGTGCGCCGATATTGACTACGGTTTCACCGAAGCCAACACCATCAGCGGTAAAATCGGCATTAAAGTCTGGATTTTCAAGAGAACCCACTTCGCCAAATCTCCGAAAGAGATTATGAACGAACTCAAGAAACATCGCGACATGGAAAGCGGTTCCATCGAAGGCGCGACGGAAGTTGCCGCCCCGGCCGTGGAAACCAAATAGAGGACTTTGACTTATGTTAATGCCTAAAAGAGTTAAATATCGCAAGCCCTTCAGCGCGCCGCGCATTAAAGGTAATGCCAAGCGCGGTACGGAAGTGGTGTTCGGCGAATTTGGGTTGAAAGCGTTGGAACCCAAATGGATTACCGCCCGGCAGATTGAAGCTGCCCGTATTACCTTGTCCCGCTTCATCAAGAAAAAAGGCAAATTGTGGATTCGCATTTTCCCGGACAAAGCCATTACGAAACACCCCGCCGAAACCCGTATGGGTAAAGGTAAAGGCGCGCCCGAATACTGGGCCGCTGTGGTGAAGCCCGGCAGAATTTTGTTTGAATTGGAAGGCGCTTCCGTGGAAGATACCAAAAAAGCGATGCGTTTGGCTTCCGACAAACTGCCGATTAAGACGAAACTGGTAAGCAGAAGGTAGTTTATGAAAACGAACGAAAAAGAAGCTTTGAAAAAGAAAACGTTGGCCGAACTGAACGAAGCGCTCGGCAAAGCCCAAGAAAAGAAGTTCAACCTTCTTTTCAAACACAGCACCACTCCCATCGCTAACCCGATGGAAATCAGAGCGGTCAGACGCGAAATTGCTCTTTTGCAAACGCTGATCAACCAGAAGAAAGAGCAAAAATAGAGGTTTTAAAAATGGAAAATCAAGAAACCCGTGCTAAAAGAAAGGTCCTCACCGGCGTGGTTGTGTCCGACAAAATGGACAAAACCCGCACCGTTGCGGTAGAACGCCTGGTTCACGACGACCGCTATGGCAAAACGCTCAAAAGAGCGGCCAAATTCCACGCGCACGATGAGGCCAACGAAAGCAAAATCGGCGACAAAGTGGAAATTATGAGCACCCGTCCCGTTTCCAAAACGACGAAATGGCGTGTTTCCAAGATTGTGGAAAAAGCCAGAGCTTAGTTTTTAAAAACTACGGAGTTATTAAAGTATGATTCAATTAAGAAGCATAGTCAATGTGGCCGACAATTCCGGCGCGCGTAAAGTGCAATGCTTTAAAGTGCGCGGCGGCCACCACCGGGATATCGCAACTTTGGGAGATGTCGTGATGTGCTCCGTCAGAGATGCGATCCCTACCTCCGCCATTAAAAAAGGCGACGTAGTCCGCGCGGTAGTCGTTCGCGTGGCCCGCGAAAAAAGAAGAAAAGACGGTTCCTATATTCGTTTTGATGACAACGCTGTTTGCATCATCAACGATAACGGCGAACCCAAAGGCACCCGTGTGTTCGGGCCCATTGCCAGAGAACTCAGAGAAAAGAACTTTTTGAAAATCATTTCCCTGGCTCCTGAGGTGGTATAGAGTATGATTATCAAGAAGAAAGATACCGTGCTGGTTTTGGCCGGCAAGGACAAAGGCAAGAAAGGCGAAGTGAAATCCGTCAACCCGGGCAAAAACAAAGTAGTAGTTGCCGGCGTGAATATGATTTCCAAACACACGAAGCCTACTCAAAATAAGCAAGGCGGCATCATTCAGATGGAAGCGGCGTTGGATGCTTCTAACGTAGCGGTCATCTGCGGTAAATGCAAAAAAGCGATGACGCCCAAAGTGCAAGTTTCGGCCGACGGTAAAAAAGTACGCGTTTGCCGCAAATGCAACGAGCCGATCATTTAATCCAGGTAAGAGAAAATGACTAAGAAAGAAACGAAAAACGTAACGAAGGCGCCCGAGGGATATACTCCCCGCTTGCAGGCCCTTTATAAAGAAAAAGTGCTTCCGGCCTTGCTCAAAGATATGGGTGTAAAGAGCCCGATGGCTGCGCCGAAACTCACGAAAATCGTGATCAACATCGGTGTAAAAGATGCCCGTGAAGACATTAAAGCGTTGGAAGTGGCCAAAGAAGATTTGACCGCCATCGCTGGTCAGGCTGCCCAAGTAAGACGCGCCAAAAAATCCATCTCTAACTTCAAGCTTAGAGAAGGTATGCCTATCGGCGTGCGCGTAACGCTGCGCGGTGCGAGAATGTATGAATTTATGGAACGCTTCATTATGATCGCCTGCCCCCGTATCCGCGACTTCCAGGGTTTCAACCCGAGTTTTGACGGTAAAGGCAACTTGAACCTGGGTATTAAAGAACATTATATTTTCCCGGAAATTGATGTGGAAAAATCACCCAAAGCCCACGGTATGAACATTACGTTCGTTACCACGGCCGGCAACGATAAAGGCGGTCGCCTGCTCATGGATTATATGGGTATGCCCTTCCGCAAATCGGCTACTAAATAAGAGGACTAAAACTTTATGGCTACTAAAGCATGGGTTGCAAAAATGGCTAAGGACCAAAAGTTCGCCGTGCGCTATCACAACAGATGCCAAATCTGTGGCCGCGCAAGAGGTTACTACCGCGACTTCGGTCTCTGCCGTATCTGCCTGAGAAAGATGGCACACCAGGGTTTAATCCCGGGTCTTAGAAAATCGAGCTGGTAATTTACAGGAGGAGGTATCGCTTTCGGGCCAACTCCGCAACAGGAAAGTGGCTTGGGACGATAACCTAGAATATGGATCCAATCGCAGATTTCTTAACCAGAATAAGAAACGCCAATATGAAGAAAAAAGAAAAAGTGGATATCCCTTTTTCTAAAATCAAAACCGAAATTGCGCGCATCCTCAAAGAAGAAGGATACATCGCCAATTTCAAAGCCGTCCACAACGAAACCAAGGGCGGCGTGGTAAGAGTATTTTTGAAATACACGCCGGAAAACGAATGCGTAATCCAGGGCCTCAAAAGAGTGTCCAAACCGGGTTCCCGCGTATATAGCGCTTACAACAATATTCCGAAAGTTCGCGGCGCTTTTGGTATTTCTATTCTTTCCACTTCCAAAGGCTTAATGACCGACGCGCAAGCCAAAGCCGCCAAAATCGGCGGTGAACTTTTGTGCCAGGTCTGGTAAGGGGGGAATATGAGCAGAATCGGTAAAAAAATTATCAATATTCCCGCTAAAACCAAAGTGGAAATTAAAGAGAACATCATCACTGCCACCGGCGCTTTGGGCACCTTGTCCTACACCGTGCCGGAAGGCGTAACCCCGAAATTGGACGGGGCCGTGTTGACCTTCTCCATCCCGGAAAACCGTGTGAAAGAACTCAACGCTATCCACGGCACCACCCGCGCGAACGTCTTCAATATTATTGAAGGTGTTACGAACGGTTTCTCCAAAACCTTGGAAATCAACGGTTTGGGTTACCGTGCGAACGTGGCCGGACAAAAACTCAATTTGGAATTGGGTTTCTCTCACCCCGTCAATTTGGATATCCCCGCTGGCCTTACGGTCGTGGTGGATCCGAAATCCGGCGCGGTAACGATTAAAGGCAGCGATAAGTTCAAAGTGGGCGATTTCGCGGCCAAAATCAGAAGAATCAGACCTCCGGAACCCTACAAAGGCAGCGGTATTAAATACCAGGGCGAACACATTGCCCGCAAAGCCGGTAAGACTGCGGCGGGAGGTAAATAATTATGGCTACTAAGCAAGAAAGATATCAATTCAGAAAGGACCGCAGCCGCGGCCACCTGTTGAAAAACGGTGCACACCGCCCGCGCCTTTCGGTGTACAGAAGCTTGAAATACATCTATGCCCAAATTATTGACGACAACACCCACAGCACGTTAGTGTCTGCCACGACGTTGTCCAAAGAATTTGAAGGCAAGTTTGACACCTCCGCCAAGAGTATTGAAGCCGCCAAGGCCTTGGGCGCTGCTATTGCCAAGAAAGCGCTTGAAAAAGGTATCAGCGAAGTAATGTTTGACCGCGGCGGACGCGTGTACCACGGCAGAATTAAAGCGCTTGCTGATTCCGCCAGAGAAGCAGGATTGAAATTCTAAGACAGGTGAATTTAATGTCCAATGAAACGCTAGTTAAAAGCGATAACAGAAAAGAAGCGAAAGGCAAAAGAGCCGAGTTTCAAAAAGCAAGACCGCTCGCCGAAGGCAAAACGACGGTCATCCACGTAGCCAGAACGGCCAAGGTAGTAAAGGGCGGTAAACGCTTTGGTTTCCGCGCGTTGGTCGTGGTCGGTAACGGTATGGGCAAAGTGGGCGTTGCTATTGGCAAGGCAAACCAGGTTCAGTTGGCTATCGCCAAGGCTGAATCTCACGCGAGAAAACATATGATTACGTTCCCGATCGTGGGCGAAACGATTCCGCACGAAACCATCGGCAAGTTCGGTGCTTCTTCCGTGTGGATGAAACCCGCGGCCCCCGGTACCGGTGTAATCGCCGGCAGCGGTGTGCGCCTCTTGTTTGAAGCCGCCGGTATCAAAGACGTGCTCGCCAAGAGTTTGGGCAGTTGCAATCCTTGCAACCTCGTGTATGCCACTATGGAAGCGTTCAAACAACTCAAAAGCAAAGAAGCTGTGAACGTTATCCGCGGCAAGGCTGAAAAAGCCGCCGCCGAAGCCCCGAAAGCCGAAGCGCCCGTTGAAGCAGCCAAGGCCGAATAGTTTTGTGGAGAGAATAAAATGGTAACTTTAAATAAACTTTTCCCTAAACATGGGTCTAGAAAAGCCAAAAGACGCTTGGGCCTCGGCCCGGGCTCTGGTTTGGGCAACTACTGCACCAAAGGTATGAAAGGGCAGACTTCCCGCTCCGGTAACAGCCGTAAGGAAAGCAAAGAAGGCGGTCAGATGCCTCTTATCCGCCACACGCCGAAAAGCGGTTTTTCCAATAAAGACTTTGCCAGACGTTACGATTATGTAAACCTTGGCTCTTTGGAAAAAGCGTTTGCGGCCGGTGCGGAAGTAACCCCCGAAGCCTTGAAGAAAGCGGGCATCATCCACGATGTTACCCGTGTCAAAGTGTTGGCTAACGGCGCTTTGACCAAGGCCTTGAAAGTGTCTGCTCACGGTTTTTCTGCCACCGCCAAAGCGGCGATTGAAAAAGCCGGCGGCACCGTAACCGTGCTTGAACAGAAGACCAAATAATGGCTAACAACACAGTTGCAAATATCTTTAACGCCCCCGAACTCAAGAAGAGACTCCTCTTCTTGATCGGGGCGTTGGCTGTTTTCCGGATTGCGGCCGCAATCCCAATACCCGGTATCAATGCGGATGTTTTGAAACAACTCTTTGCTGCCCACCAGAACGGTATTTTAGGTTTTATGAATATCTTCTCGGGCGGTGCGTTGGGTAAATTCTCCATTTTGGCCTTGGGTATTATGCCGTACATCAACGCGTCCATTATTATGGGGCTTGTTCGCGGGGCGCATATTTTCCCTGCGTTGGACAGAATGCATAAAGAGGGCGAATCCGGCAGAAGAAAAGAAAACCAGATTACCCGTATTTTTGCACTGTTCCTGGCCGTTTTGCAAGGCGCTATGATGACCTTCGCCATCACGAAAGTGGAAGGCGCAGGCGGCGTATCGGCGGTAGTCAATCCGTCGTTTATGTTTTTTGTAACCACCGTGCTGACCCTCGCGGCCGGTACGATGTTTGTTATGTGGTTAGGCGAACAGATTACGGAAAAAGGGGTGGGCAACGGTATTTCGCTCATCATTTTTGCCGGCATCGTGGACCGCTTGCCCAGTGCCATTATGGAAGTCGTCAACCGCGTAAAAACGGACGAAATGGACTTCTTTATGGCCTTGGTAATCTTTGGTGCGGCGATTGTAATTACCGCGTTAGTGGTATGGCTGGAAACGGCCCAGCGCCAAATCCCGGTTCAGTACGCCAAACGCCAGGTGGGGAATAAAACGTATGGCGGCCAGACCAGTTATCTGCCGCTTAAAATTGACCAGAGCGGCGTGATTGCTGTAATCTTTGCGTCCTCTGTTATTTCCTTGCCGCTGACGATTGCCAGTTTTAACCAGGAAGCCCCGTGGGCGCAGAAACTGTTGGAAGCGATGAACCGCAGCAACGGTTGGTATATGTTAATTTTCTCCGCGCTCATTATTTTCTTCTGCTATTTCTACAATTCTATGACGATTAACCCGTCCGACTTGGCAGATAATATGAAGAAATGGGGTGGCTTTATCCCGGGTATTCGCCCCGGGGAACCGACCAAAAACTACATTGAGTGGGTAATGAACCGCTTGACGTTCTGCGGTGCCATCTTTGTATGTTTGGTGGCCGTCTTGCCGGATTTCTTCCGTGCGGAATTTAACGTGGACTTTTACTTCGGCGGTACGGCTCTGCTCATCGTCGTCGGCGTCGCGTTGGATACCGTCGGTCAAATCCAAGCCCATCTTTTGGCCCGCAATTACGAGCCGTTGATGAAGGGCAGCAAGAGGATTAAAGGCCGCTGGTTCAACGTCCAGTAATTTCGTATTTTTGGGGGATTTCGGTGTTGCCCCTTCTTTCGCATAGCAGGTATAGTATGCTTCAAGAAGGTGCGCCTAGAAATCCCCTCAAAAATCCAAAATTACTCATTAAGTTTTGAGTTTCCTCAAAATCTTAAAAAATTAGTATTAGTTGCTTGGTTTGTATTTTTCGCAAATTATTTTGTGTTTGGCTCCATAGGGGCGAAACGCAAAGTAGTTTGAAAGACAGGAAGGATTTTAACGTGAATATTGTTTTAATGGGCTGCCCGGGTGCCGGTAAAGGCACGCAGTCGGCCAAATTGCAGGATGAATTTCAGTTGAAGCATATTTCCACCGGGGATGTTCTCCGTGCGGAAATTGCTTCCGGTTCCGAACTCGGCAAAAAGATTTCCGGTATTATTGAAAACGGAAACTTGGTGCCGGACGAACTGATGATTTCTATGTTGGAAAACATTGTCAAATCTACCGATAAAGGTATCATTTTTGACGGGTTTCCCCGCACGGTGGCGCAGGCCGAAGCGTTGGATGCAATGATGAAACGCCTCGGGCGCGAAATTACGGAAGTAATTATGATTGACTTGCCGGAAAGCGAAGTCGTCAGCCGCATTACCTCCCGCCGCCAATGCAAAAAATGCGGTGCCATTTTGCACGTCAATCCGGAAGCCCCGCTTACCAAATGCCCGGCTTGCGGTGGTGAATTATACACCCGTGCAGACGATACCGCCGAACACGTTAAACGCCGCTTGGAAGTGTATCACAACGATACCTTGCCGGTAAAGAATTATTACTTGAACAGCGGTAAATACGTAGAAATCAAGGGTAACCAAACCCCCGAAAAAGTTTTTGAAGACATTGTAAATGTCATCAAGAAGGCAAAATGATTGAAGTAAAAAACGATAGCGAACTCCAAAAGATGCGTGAAGCCGGTAAAGTAACGGCGGCGGTCCTCAAACTGATGACCGAACTCGTGAAACCGGGTATCTCCACGCTGGAATTGGACGCCGCGGCCGAAAAGACGATCCGCTCCTTCGGGGCGACGCCGCTCTTTCTCGGTTATTATGGCTTTCCGGGCACCATTTGCGCTTCCGTAAATGAAGAAGTCGTGCACGGAATCCCAAAAAAAGATAGAATATTAAAGAGTGGTGATATTATCAGTATAGATACAGGGGCCCGCCTTGACGGCTTCTGTTCTGATGCCGCAATCACCCTCGGCGTGGGAGAAGTTTCTGACGAAGCCCAAAGACTGATGGATGTTACCAAAAAGTCTTTATATAAGGCAATCGGGCAAGTCAAACCCGGCAAACGTCTTGGCGACGTGGAGCACGCGGTGGAAACTTTTGCCAAGCAAAACGGCGTAGGCGTCGTGCGTGATTACTGCGGGCACGGTATTGGCCGCAATATGCACGAAGAGCCCAGTATCCCGAACTTCGGCAGACCGGGCACGGGGCCGCTCTTGGAAAAGGGTATGGTCCTGGCAATAGAACCTATGCTTACTGCGGGAACTTATAGAGTCAGGGAGTTGGATGACGGTTGGACCGTGGTTACGGCGGACGGTAAGTATGCCGCCCACTTTGAACACACGGTGGCCGTTACGGCTAACGGCAGTGAAATTTTCACGGCCTTTGAATAATCTCACGCTGGCGCTTTTTGGATGGTTCAAAAGGGCGCGGCGGATGTTTGTTCTAAATTTATCCGAACTCGGAGTCGTATGAGCGATAAGATAGAAATTGAAGGTAAAGTCTTGGAATCGCTGCCCAATGCGATGTTTAAAATTGAAATACCGGGCGGCAAAATTATTCTGGGACATATATCCGGCAAAATGAGAGTTCATCATATAAGAATTCTACCGGGCGACAAGGTCAGACTGGAATTGTCTCCTTACGATTTGACCCGCGGCAGAATAACTTATAGGGAGAAATAAATGAAAGTCAGAGCCAGTGTAAAAAAGATATGTCAGAAATGCAAAATCATTAAGCGCAACGGCGTAGTCCGTGTGGTTTGCGAAGTCGCGAAGCACAAACAACGCCAAGGTTAATTTAAGGAGTTTTAGAAGAATATGGCTAGAGTCGCAGGTATTGATTTACCTAAAAATAAAAGAATTGACGTCGCCCTGGAATACATTTACGGCATCGGCAAGAAAAACGCCAAAGACGTGCTTGCCAAATTGAACGGCCAGATTGATCCCGCCACCCGCGTGAAAGACTTGACCGAACAGCAGGCCGGTTTGCTCAACACCATTTTGCAGAAGGAATACAAAGTGGAAGGCGAACTCCGCCGCGAAGTGGCGCAAAATATTCACCGCGCCATTGAAATCGGTTCCTATCGTGGCCAGCGCCACCGCCGCAACCTGCCGGTCCGCGGTCAGCGCACCAAAACCAACAGCAGAACCCGCCGCGGCAGAAGAAAAACCGTGGGTGCTAAAACCAAATAACTTTTAATATTAGGAATTTAAACATATGGCAGAAGAAAAAGTAACAACGGCCCCGGCCGCGCAAGCGCCGGCGGCGAAAGGAAAGAAGAAAAACGCCAAAGCGCCGGTATTCGGCGTGGTGCATATTTACTGCTCGTTCAACAATACGATTGTAACTGTTTCGGACGACAAGGGCAACACGATTGCTTGGTCCACCGCCGGTTCTCACGGCTTTAAAGGCACCAAGAAGAGCACTCCGTTTGCCGCGCAGATCACCAGCAACAAGGCTGCTGAAAAAGCCGTCGCTATGGGTATGCGCGAAGTAGCCGTAAAAGTTTGCGGCCCGGGCCAGGGCAGAGAAACTGCCGTGCGCGCCGTACAGCAAGCCGGTTTAACCGTGTCTTCCATTAAAGACATCACCCCCATCCCCCACAACGGATGCAGACCGCCCAAAGCCAGGAGAGTATAAGATTTATGTCTAGATATACAGGACCCAGCTGCAAAAAGTGCAGAAAATTAGATTGCAAACTTTTCTTGAAAGGGAGCAAATGCTACACCAACTGCGTCATTGACAAGTTGGCTGCCGTAACCAAACGCGGCGGCAAAGTTAGAAAAGCCAAAGTGTCCGAATACGGTATTCGCTTGCAGGAAAAACAGAAAGCCAGACTTCAATCTGGTATGTCTGAAATTCCGTTCCGCAATTTGTTTGACGCCGCCGCCAAGGCCGAAGGCCAGACCGGTGAAAATTTCTTGCGCAAATTGGAAACCCGCTTGGACAACACCGTCCGCCGCTTGGGTTTTGCCATTTCGCTTAAAGCCGCGCGCCAGTTGGTATTGCACGGATATGTAACCGTAAACGGCAAAGCCGTAAACGTGCCTTCTTACCAGTTGCGCTTGGGCGACAAAGTAACCTTGAACGCCGCCTTGGCCGAAAACGTGGAAGTAAAGAAAGCCTTGACGGATGCCGAAAAGCGCAATCAGCGCCCGAGCTTCTTGGAATACGATGCGGAAAAGATGACCGGCAAACTTTTAAGATGGCCCGACAGAGCGGAAATGTCCTACCCTGTCAACGAGCAGCTCATCGTAGAATACTATTCTAAATAGTTTGGAGGCAATAATGGCTTTTAACGAAATAGTCCTTCCGCAAAAGATTCAACTGGAAGAAAAAACCGCGTCCGACTTTTACGGCAAATTTATTGCCGAACCGTACGAAAGCGGTTACGGTCATACGGTGGGCAACTCCCTGCGCCGGATTTTACTTTCCGGTATGGAAGGCGCCGCTGTAACCGCCGTCAGAATCGCGGGAGCCGTGCACGAATTTAGCACGATTCCCAACGTGCGGGAAGACGTTATCAATATTTTGCTCAATATGAAACGTCTGCGCGTGAAAATGGAAGGCAAAAACCGTGAATATTTGCAGTTGCACGTCGCCAAACCCGGCGTGGTAACGGCTGCGGATATTGAAGAAGCGTCCGGCGTGGAAATTGTCAATAAAGACCTGGCCCTGGCCACCTTGGAAGTGGGCGGCAGCCTGGAAATGGAAATTGAAATTTCCCGCGGCAAGGGTTATGTGCCTGCCGAAGATTTAGCCAAAATTCAGCGCCCTGCCGGGTTTATCCCGGTGGATGCCCTGTTCTCCCCGATTGTGAAGGTTCACTACGATGTGGAACCTGCCCGCGTCGGCCAGAAAACGGACTATGACCGCTTGATTTTGGAAATTACCACCGACGGCACCTTGGCTCCGGCCCGGGCGTTGCACCGTGCAGCGGTATTGCTGTCCAGTTCTTTGCATATTTTCACGATTGAAGGCGAAGACGATTGCGTGGCCACCACCAGCGATGAAGCGGTGGAAGAACCCGTGTCCACGACCGGGGCCGTCGCCGGCGCGAACGTCAATTCCAAATTGGATGAACTGTTAAACCAGTCCATTGAATTTATTGAATTGTCGTCCCGCTCCATTAATTGTCTTAAATCCGAAAATATTAACACGGTCCGCGACTTGGTTAAAATGACCGAAGACGACTTGAAAATGATCAAGAATTTCGGCGCCAAATCTATGGACGAAATCAAAGAAAGACTGGCCGAGATGAAACTTTCGCTCGGTATGAAAATTTAAGGAGTAGTTTTTAGCGTATGATTAAAAATACCGGATACAGAAAATTGGGCAAGACTGCGTCCCACCGCAAGGCTATGCTTAACAATATGGCCACCAGCATTATTCTTCACGAACAAGTGAAGACCACGCTGCCCAAAGCCAAAGAAGTCAGACGCGTGGTGGAAGGGCTCATCACGCTGGCCAAAGCCAACAACGAACGCGCCGCCAAAGACACCTTGAAGGATGCCGCGGCCGTAAAGAAACTGTTTGAGGTGTTGGCTTCCCGCTATGCCAACCGCGCCGGCGGCTTCTGCCGCATTTACCGCGCGGGGCTGCGCCAAGGCGACAACGCCGAAGTGGCCATCGTTAAACTGGTTGAATAGGTGAACGCTTATGGTAATAGACTATCTTGGGGGGCTTTTCTCTTCTGACTTAGGTATGGACCTTGGCACGGCCAACTGTCTGATCTACGTCAAAGATAAAGGCATCGTGCTGCGTGAGCCGTCCGTCGTCGCCGTGGAAAGAGAAACCGGCGAAGTGAAGGCTGTCGGCGCGAAAGCCAAGCAAATGCTCGGCAGAACCCCGGCTAATATTGTGGCCGTGCGCCCGATGAAGAACGGCGTGATTGCGGACTTTGAAGTTACGCAAGAAATGATCCGCTATTTCATCCGCAAGGTCCACAGCAGAAGCAGTCTGTTACGTCCCAGAATTGTGATTGGCATTCCCTCGGACATTACCGGCGTGGAAAGACGCGCGGTAGATGATGCCGCCCGCCAAGCGGGTGCGCGCGAGGTCTATTTGATAGAGGAGCCCATGGCTTCGGCTATGGGCGCCGATTTGCCTATCGCGGAACCGCACGCAAGTATGATTGTTGATATCGGAGGCGGCACGACGGAAGTGGCCGTTATCTCGTTGGGCGGGATGGTGGTCGCCAAGTCTATTGACGTGGCCGGCGATGAACTGACCGAGTGCATCGTGCAGTATTTCCGCAAAAAATACAATCTGATTATTGGCGAAACGACGGCCGAGGAAGTGAAAATCAACCTGGGTTCCGTCTATCCCTTGAAGGAAGAAAAATCAATGGAAGTAAAAGGGCGCGACCAGACACAAGGCCTGCCCCGCACCTTGACGGTAACTTCGGAAGAAATCCGCCAAGCGTTGATGGAGCCGGTGCGCCTGATTATTGACGTGATTAAAAGCACCTTGGAAGAAACCCCGCCGGAATTGGCCGCGGACCTCGTGGATAGAGGGCTTGTGGTGGCCGGTGGCGGCAGCCTGTTAAGAGGCATTACCGAACTGATCCGCAAGGAAACGGATATCCCCGTTCACCGCGCCGCAGACCCGCTTAGTTGCGTGGCCTTAGGTACGGGCAAATTTTTGGAACAACTGAACGAAAAAGGCTCCCGCTTCTTCGGCTCCCGCGGTAAATCTTTCTAGCAGACGGTTGCAGAAAACCTTTTAGCGGACACAGTTCTTTAAGGGACCGTGTCCGCTTTTTCGTTTTAACAGGGGGATAATCCCCTATACACAGATTTGAATTATGTTATCACATAAAAAGAAGTCATCTAAAAAGCAAGCGCCCGGTTCCCGCCGGCGTTTTTTGCTCCCTTTAATTTTTTTATTGGCGTCTTTCCTGCTGATGATTTTGCCGCTGGAAGGTTTTGTATCTTCCGTTAAGGCGGTGCTGGCATATGTTTTCCTGCCGCAGGTGCGCGCGGCGCACGCCACGGCCAAATATGCGGAAAACGTAAACCAAACTGTCCGCGAACTGTTGGATGCCCACCGGGAAAACCGGGAACTCAAACAAGAAATTGAAATGACCAAATTGCTATCGTCCCAGGCCGAGGCCATTTTGGACGAAAACGGCCGCTTAACCGATTTGTTAAAACTCTCCCGCACGCACCGTTGGAAGGGCGTATGGGCGAAGGTGGCCTACCGCGAGCCTTCCCAATGGAACGCCGTGATTATTGACAAGGGTTTAAAGGACGGTATAACGGAGCGCAGCGCGGTGATTTCTATGGAGGACGGGCACGAAGGGCTGGCGGGCGTAGTGGTGGAAGCCGCGGAAAGCACCGCCAAAGTGCTCTTGGTGCGCGACGAGGATTTTTCCGCCGCCGTTTATTTGGAGCGCGGCAAAGAGGAAGGCCTTTTAACGGGCAATGGCCCGCGCGCGGTGCGCATTAAATATATTCCCCTTTTAACCCAAGTGGAAAAGGGCGATAAAGTCTATACCGCGGCTACCAGCAGTATCTTCCCGGCGGGTATTTTGGTCGGGCAGGTAAGCGGTGTGCGCGAGGATGAAAGCTTCCAAACGGCCCTTACGGTAGAGGTAACCCCGCTGGTGCGTTCTGCGGCGGTGCGGGAACTGTTTGTAATTACGGGGAACGGAGGCAAATAACATATGTGGAGTTTTGTAAAACTGCTTTTGCTGTTTGTAGCGGCTACGGTATGCCATTGGGCGTTTGCCTCGTTATTTTCGTTCTGGGGGATGAGCGTGAACATTATGCTGGCCTTTACGGCGGCCTTTTGCGCGGTATTGAAGCCGGAGTTTGGCTATTCGTCGGCCTTCGTGTGCGGGCTGTTTTTGGACTTTTTCGGCACCAAACTGTTTGGTAATAACGCCTTTTCCTTTACCGTGGCGGCTTGTATCATTTATGCGCTGGCGGAACGGTTTGATTTTGACGGGATTTTCCCGCAGGTGGTCAGCGTGTTTGGCTTGTCTGTTTTAGTCAGCGTGATTAATGCGCTCCTCGTGTGGTGGTTTGCCTCCGCCGCGATGTGGCCCGGCTTTTGGAGTGTGCTGGGCGGTGCGGTGATTGGGGCGCTCTTGGCTCCCGCGGTGTTTTGGCTGGTGCGCCGGACCTTAAACGGAGGGGCGGTTTGCCGCCAACGATAGGATTTTTATATGGCAGTTACCCGGATATTTTTTAATGCGCGTTTAAAGACAATGATGATTTTGGCCGCTGTGGCCGGAACGGTCATTGCGCTGCGTTTGGTGGATATCCAGGTCTTGCGCCACAACGATTATTTAAAAATGGCCGAGCGTAACCGCACGCAGATTTTGTACCAAACGGCTCCGCGCGGGCGCGTGTTCACCGCAGACGGCGTGGCAGTGGCCTCAAATGCCCCGGCATTTAGTTTTTATTACCTTTCCGCAGGACGCAAGGACCCTGAATATTTAAACCAATTAGCGCACGATTTGGCCCCGCATTTAAAGATGAGCGAAGAAGAAGTGCTCAAAAAGGTGGAACAAGGGGTCAAAACGGGCAAAGCCACCTTGCTGGCTGAAAACCTTTCCACCAAAAGTACAATGGCCTTGCAGGAACTCCAACTGTACTACCCCGGCGTGTATTTGATTGAGGAAACCAAGCGCAGTTATCCCTTTGGCGGGTTTGCCAGCCACCTCATCGGCTACATCGGCAGTATGGACGAACGCGAGTGGCAAAAGCGCGACCAAAGTATGGGATACCGCTTGAACTCCAAAATCGGCAAAAACGGAATTGAAAAGAAATTTGAAAAAGAATTAAAAGGCCACGACGGCGGGGTATATTTGGAAGTGGATTACCGCGGACGCGTAAAGAGCATTATTCAGGACAAAAAATGGTCCGCCGGGAGCGACGTCTATTTAACCTTGGATTTTGATTTACAGCGCGCAGCGGAGGAAGGGCTGAAAAATTCCAAAACAGGCCGCGGCGCCGCGGTGGCGTTGGACCCTCGTACGGGGGCGGTGCTGGCCTTGGCGAGCGCGCCTGCGTACGACCCGAATATTTTTGTGCAGTACAGCGACGAGGAAAACCCCAAACAATCTAAAAAAATTAATGAGTATAACCTCGCCGTGCAGGGAATTTATCCGCCCGCTTCCACCTTTAAAATTATTACGGCTGCCGCCGCATTGGAGGACGGCCATTTGGACGTAAACCGCAAAATCAACTGCCCTGGGCATTACGATTCCGGCCCGCGCGTGTTTAAATGTTGGGGCAAGCACGGCCCGGTGGATTTTTTTGACGGGATCAGCAATTCCTGCGACGTATATTTTTATGTTGTGGCTTCCGAAACCGGGGCCGCCGCTATTGAGCGGGTGGAGCGCAAGTTTATGTTCGGCCGCCAAACGGGTATTGATTTGCCCGGCGAAAAGGCGGGCAATTTGTACGGCCCGACCCGCCGCGCGCGCAATAAAACCTATTGGTTTATCGGCGATACGTTAAACCTGTCTATCGGACAGGGGGAACTGCTGGTAACGCCCTTAAAAATGGCGCAGTTTGCGGCCGCCGTAGCCAGCCGCGGAAATGTCTATCGCCCGTATTATGTGGAAAAAATTGTCAGCAACCAAACGGGCAAAACCGAAGTGGTGGGCAAAACGGATATTTTGCAAAAGGCCGATTTAAAGCCCAAAACATACGATTTATTGTTTAAAGCCTTAAAACATACGGTGGACGACGGCACCGCTCGGCGCGTGAAAATCAAAGGGTTGGACGTATATGGCAAAACAGGCACCGCGCAGAACCCGCACGGCAAGGACCACGGTTGGTTTATGGCCTTTGCGGGCAGGGAAGGCGAAGATCCGTCTATTGCGCTGGCCGTATTTGTGGAGTTTGGCGAGGGGGGCAGTTCCGCCGCCGGGCCGATTGCACGCTCTATGCTGGAAGCCTATTTCCGCTTAAATAAACCCGCGGAAAAGCCCCAAACGCAGGCCCGCTCCGCCGAAGATTATGACGAGTTGTTAAGGAGTGGCGATTAATATGGCCGCATTTCGCAATTTTACTAAGAATTCCAGCCGCAGCCGTTTGGATTATGTGCTGTTCGGCGCAATGATTTTACTGGTGATACTGGGCGCTCTGTGCATTATGTCCGCCGTCAACAGTTTATCCTTTTCTAACCCCATTGTCCGCACGCACTTGGTAGCCTTGCCGGTGGGGGCTTTGGCGTTTTTTGTGGGGTGGAGTTTTAACTATCAAATCTTTGACGAACAATGGAAGTACCTTTACGGTTTTATTTTGGCCCTGCTGGTGGGGGTGCTGTTGTTCGGTTCCTACCAGCGCGGTTCGCGCTCGTGGTTTGTGTTGCCCTTTTTCTCTATGCAGCCCTCGGAAATCTGCCGCGTGGCCACCATTTTGGCCGCCGCCGCGTTTTTGGACAGGCGCGGCCAGCGCATCCGCGACGTTTCCACGCTCTTTGGCTTGGGGGCGCTCTTGGTGCCTGTTTTTGGCCTGATTATGATGCAACCGGACTTTTCGTCCGTGGTGGTTACGTTTCCCGCTATTTTGGTACTGCTTTATTGTACGGGCGTAAATGTGTTCTATTTGGGTTTAATTGGCCTTTTTGCGGGTGTGGCGGGGTTTTTTACGATTGCCTGGACATATATCTATCTCCACCCGGATTTGCAGGAATATTGGCTGGTTCACGCGTTTTACGAACTGGCGCATAACGGTTGGTATATGGCCGGCTTTTCCGTATTGGTAATTGTGCTGGGGTATGCGGCTTGGTGGTTTTTTAAGCAGTTGCGTATGTTACTGCCGTCCTTTTACTTTGTACTGGCCACTTTGGTAGTGCTGGCGGGGCTGTTTGGCGGAATATTTGTGGACCACCAAATGAAGCCGCACCAAAGAAAGCGCGTAGAAACCTTTTTGGCCCCCAAGTCCGACCCGCGCGGCGCGGGGTATAACGTCTTGCAGGCGCAAATTGCTATGGGCGCGGGCGGTGTGTTCGGCTCGGGACTCTTTTCGGGAACCCAGTCGCGCCTGGGGTTCGTGCCCGAAAAACACACAGACTTTATTTTAGCCGTAGTGGGGGAAGAACTCGGCCTGTGGGGAACGCTACTTGTGTTGGGGCTCTATTTACTCATTTTATGGAGAATAATCGTAGTGGCGTACAGTTCAAGCGACCGCTACGGTTATTTGGTATGTTCCGGCATATTCGGGATGTTTTTTACCTATATGCTGGTAAACTTTGGGATGCTTATCGGTATTGTGCCGGTAGCCGGGATTCCGCTGCCGTTTATTTCGTATGGCGGGTCCAACTTGGTATCCAGTTTATGGGCATTAGGGGTGGTGCAGTCGGTTTACGCGCGCCGCATACGGGCATAAAAAGATGATAAACACGCCAAAAATTTATAAAATGCGTATAGTGTTCACCTGTGCCGAAAAATCTCCGGCGCGGCTGAACACCTTTAACGCCGTGCGCAGTATGGTGCTCGCCAGCGGGTTACCCTACGAACCGGCCAAGGTCAATAAAAATTGGCCCCGGCTTGCGTACGGGCCGGCGCCGTCTATGGGCGTGCGGGCGGAAAGGGAATATTTGGATATTTATTTACTTTCTGCCGTGCCCGCAGAGCAGGTGCGCAGTTCGCTGGAACAGGCCAAACCGCAGGGGCTCACGCTTTTGGACGTACAACGCGTGCCCTATGCGCTGCCTTCGGTGCAGAATTTGGCCGCCGCAGCCGTTTACCGGGTGGAAGGGAATTTTGATTTGTTTGCCCCGGATATGACGGCGGAAGATTTCTTTAATGCGGCCCGGGTGGATATTACCCGCCGGGCTGATAACGGGCTGGCACTCGTGCAAAATGCCAAACCGTACATTTGGAAAGCGCAAACCGTTTCCAACCGCGCCGTGCGTTTAACGCTTTTAAACGTACAAGGCAAGTGGGAACGTCCGCAAACGCTTATCGCCGCGTGGCTGGGGGTTGATATCCCGGCGCAGGACGAAGCGTTTACGGTGGAAGGTTTTATATTTATTAGGGAAAGTTTCCTTTGGCAGGACAGCGAAGGGGAATTTCACCCCATTTAAAGGCTTGTGAAAGAGCCAAGAGAGGATTTTAGTATGAGTAAGAATTTGGAAGGACAGCCCTCCGTGGAAGTCTTGGTCAATACGTCGTTTGAAGAAACGCGTATCGCCATTTTGGAAGACGGACGGGTAAACGAACTGATTTGGGAACGCCGCGGCGCGCTCAATATTGTAGGCAACATTTACAAGGGCACGGTGGAAAACGTACTGCCCGGTATTTCCAGCGCGTTTTTGAACATCGGCTATGAAAAGAACGCCTATTTGTATATTTCCGACGTGTTGGGCGGCGACAAAAAGAACATTGATAAAGTGCTCCACAAGGGCCAGGAAGTAATGGTTCAGGTGGTAAAGGATGCCATCAGCACCAAAGGGATGAAGGTAACGATGGACGTAACCTTGCCCGGGCGCTACTTGGTTTTAACGCCGCACCAAAGTTTTGTGGGCGTATCTAAAAATATTGAAGATTCCGAAGCCCGCCATAAATTAAACGATATTATGCAGGACTTGGCCGCCAAGCACTTAAACGGGATGGGCTGTATCGTCCGCACGGAAGCCGAAGAGGCCACCAAAGACGAATTGGAACGCGAGGTAAAATACCTCTACCGCCAATGGCAGTCTATCGTTAAAAAATTTGAAACGTCCCGCTCTCCTAAACTTTTGCACGAGGATATGGATGCGGTGTTGCAGGTGGCGCGTGATGTATTGTCCGAAAACGCCAAAGTCTATTTGTTGGACAGCAAAAAAGATTACGAACGCGTATTGGACTTTGTGGAAAAGAACTCCCCGGATTTGGCCGACCGCGTGAAACTCTACAAGGGCAAAACGCCGATTTTTGAAGCCTATAACGTAGAGCCGGAAATTGACAACCTGCGCAAAACCAAACTCCCGCTCCCCAACGGCGGCAGTATTATTATCCAGGAAGCGGAATCCCTCTGCGCCATTGACGTAAATACCGGCAAATTTACCGGTAACAAATCGCAGGAAGAAACCGTAACCCAGACCAATATTGAGGCCGCGGGCGAAATCGCCCACCAGTTGCGTCTGCGCAACATCGGCGGGATTATCGTCATTGACTTTATTGATATGCGCAAAGCGTCCAGCCGCCACCGCGTAGTGGAAGCCTTGGCCGCCGCCGTACACGGGGACCGCGCTAAAATCCGCATTTTGCCGATTACGCGCTTAGGCCTCGTGGAAATGACGCGCGAAAGAAAGCGCGCCAGCACGGGCAGTTTTATCAGCGAAGAGTGTCCCCAGTGCCACGGTTCGGGCCGCGTACTGTCGGCGGAGAGTATGCGCATTAAAATCCAGCGCGAAATTTACGACCTTACCAACGGCCGCCCCGGCGGGAACCTGCGCGTCGTGTTGCACCCGGTTTTGGCCGAAGCCATTAAGAACCGCCAAGAGGATATTGAGCAGAATATTCACCGCACGCTCAAAATCCAGGCGGATCCGCAGTTGGCGTGGGAAGATTACAAAATCGTCTTGGAGTAAAATAAGTGCGCCCGGCGTGTGTCCGGGCGCTTTTTGCATATGAAACGGCTTTGGCAACTGGTTATTTCCGCTTTCTTGGCTTTGGTGTCTGCCTTCCCCGCGTTTGCGGCGCAGGACGAGGCCGGTTTTATCGTTTCGGGCAAAAAGAACGGAACGGTTCCGTTTGAACAAATCGGCGGCGTACCGTATGTGGACGTGCAAAAAACCGCCCGCAAGTTCGGCGCGAGCGTGGAACTGTTTGCCAAATCCAAACAAGCCAAGGTTTCCACCAAGGGTTTTTATGCTATTTTAACGGCTCCGTTGCAGGAAATTGTGGTAAACGCCCAACCCAAAACCTTATCCGCGCCCGTACTGGTGCGGGGTGGAAAGGTAATGACTCCGGCGGAGTTTTTCACCCTGCCTGCATTTACGCAAGCGGTGGATAAACAAGTGGAATTTAAGAACGGGGCCTTCCATATAGAGCGCCGTTATAACCTGGCTTACGAGGACAAAAAATTTGGCGGTAAGGATAATTTACTGGTTTTTTCGGCGCAGAAAAATGTAACCTTTACTACCGAACAGCCCAATAAACATACCGTCATTATTACGTTTCCCAACGCTGTGGTAAAGCGCGATTTGCACGAACGCTTGCGCACGAGTTATATTGCCTCGGCGGATATCCGCCAAACCCGCGGGGATGCGGTGCTTAAAGTGATTTTGGGCAAGGATGCGCACGTTTGGAGTTTTGATTGGGCGGACGGCAAATTGGTGTTCCGCGCGGGCCTTAAAAAGCCTCTGCCTGCGCCGGAGGAAGAGCCAGCCAAGGCTGAACCTTCTGCCGCAAAAGTGGCGAAAACGGCGGAGCATAAGTCGCTTGTGGAGGGGGAAGAACCCTCGGTATTACTGGAAGAGGAAGCCCTGTCCCACGAGCCTGTGATGACGGCGGCGGCGCCAAAGGCGGCGGTAATTGCGCCCGCTAAGCCAGAAGCCAAACCTACCCCGGCGATTTCCGCTAAAACCGCGCCCAAGGCGGCCCCCGTTTTAAAGAACGAGCCGAACCCCGTAAGCGTGCGGGAAGCCCACAAAAAAATGCGTATTGTGGTGGACCCGGGCCACGGCGGTAAGGACCCCGGCGCGATGCGCAACCGTATGCGGGAAAAAGATTGGAACTTGTCCGTAGGCAAGGAACTCGCCCGTTTGTTGCAAAAGGGCGGCTTTGAGGTTAAACTCACGCGCGATAATGATACTTTTATTGCCTTGTCCGAGCGTTCCCGCATTGCCAATAATTTTAAGGCCGATTTATTCGTTTCCGTGCATACCAACGCTTCCAAAAACCGCAATGCAAACGGCTTTCAGGTGTATTTCCGTTCGGAAAAGGCTACCGATAAAGAGGCCGCCGAAACGGCCGCCTTTGAAAACGAAGCGATGCAATACGAAGAGGTCCACTATAACTTTGTGGACGCCCTGCTGCAATCCTTGGCCAAAAACGAATATATTAACGAAAGTTCCAAACTGGCCGGATATGTGCGCAACGCGGTATATAAACAGCCGGGAATCGGTATTGCCGTCAACCAAAACAGCAGCGTCCGCCAAGCCAACTTTTATGTGTTGAAGGGTGTGAACAGCCCGGCGGTGCTGGTGGAAATGGGATATATCAGCAGTAACAAGGACCGCGCCCGCCTGGGCAATAGTGCGGTGCGCAACAAAATGGCCCTCGGCATTTACAACGGCATTTATAACTATGCCAAAAAAGAAGGTTGGATAGATTAGCGTTTTGAACGGTTAAATATACAGCCCCCGGTTTTATAAGCCGGGGGCTGTTTTTCAAAATCCCATTGTTTTGCAAAAGCCGTCAATTTTGCTTTTGCACTCGGTTTTGCCCGGATAAGGGGAATTATCCAGCCAAACCACATAATAGGCGGGGCTTTGGTTGTATAGGTCAGTAGAAGCCATATTTTTCCCGTTGTTGGGCAGACCGTGTGTATCAAATAAATTTAAATTTACTTCATTGCTGTTAAACATATCTACGGCAAAAGTATCGCACCACAACATATAGCGGAACATCGTATCGGCGGTACAGCCTTTAAATTCAATGTCTAGGTCGCCCCAATACTGCGGATAATCCCCGTTTGCCATATAATATACTTCCATAGCGTCTTTGAGTGATTTTCCGGCCGTAATCAGTTGCGAATAGCGGCTTTTGGCTACTGCCTTTTGGTATTGCGGCAGAGCCACGCTTGCCAAAATGCCGATAATGAGCACGACTACTAAGAGTTCTATGAGTGTAAAGCCTGCGGTTGCAATTCGGGCAGGTATTATGATGTCGTCATTCCCGAGTGTTGTAGTCGGGAATCTGTCGTTTTTCTTTTTTGATAACAACGGATCCCCGACTAAATTCCTCGGGGATGACAAAATAGAGGTATTTACCGTGTGCCCACTTGTTGTTAATCCGTCATCCCATAGTGTTTGGCGGCCCGCAGGGTTACGGGATCTGTCGTTTATAAAATTAAGGGTCATACTGGAAGGTTTGCTGGCGCGGAGCGTTCCAGTATCTGTCGTTTTCCTCTTTTTAAATAACAACAGATCCTGGACTACGACTTTCCAGGATGACAACAACGGAAACAGCGATGTAAATCCTTTCATTTTCTTCCTCCTAAAAGTACCTTTATTATAACATAAAATGATACTTATAGTCCGTGTACTTAAAAGTAGCAAGCCGCTATCCTGTAAAGTATGAAAAATACATACGCTGCGGCAGATAAAAAATATTTAAAGGCGTTCGGCGCGCACGTGCGGGCCTTGCGCAAGGCGGCGGGATTTTCGCAAGAAGATTTCGCCTTGGAAATCGGGTTAGACAGAACTTATATGGGCGGGGTGGAGCGCGGGGAGCGGAACTTGGCCTTGCTCAATTTGCGCAAAATTGCCAAGGGCCTAAAAATATCTGTCAGCGAACTGTTGGCCTTCCCCGCTAAATAGTAAAATATAAGTAATGAAAACTTATTTGATTTTGTTTTGGATTTTTGCCAAAATTGGTACTTTTACCCTAGGCGGCGGGTACGCAATGCTGCCGCTTATTGAACGGGAACTGGTGGATAAGGGCCACTATTTGGACGAAAAAGAATTTTTGGACGCTACCGCCGTAGCCCAAGCCGCGCCGGGCATTTTGGCTATTAACATCGCCATTTTGGCCGGGTACAAGGTAAAGGGCTTTTGGGGCAGCGTGTGCTGTGCGTTGGGGGCGGCGTTGCCGTCTTTCATCATCATTTTGTTAATTGCGCTCTTCTTTCATAATTTTAAAGATAATCCTATTGTAAAGCGCGTGTTTTTGGGTATTCGCCCCGCGGTGGTGGCCTTGATTGCGGTGCCCGTATTCCGCTTAGCAAAAACGGCGGGTATTACTTATAAAACGGCTTGGCTCCCGGCGGCTTCTGCCCTGCTGGTATGGCTGCTCGGCGTATCCCCGGTGTACATTGTGCTGGCGGCGGGGTTCGGCGGGTTTTTATATGGCCGCGTGAAAGGGGGCGCTAAATGATTTTTTGGAAACTTTTTGTTACTTTTTTTAAAATCGGGCTTTTTAATTTTGGCGGCGGGTATGCGATGATTTCGTTTATCCAAAACGAAGTGGTTTATAAACAGGCGTGGCTGACGACGTCCGAATTTACCGACGTGGTGGCTATCAGCCAAGTTACACCCGGCCCGGTGGGGATTAACCTGGCCACCTACACGGGCTACACGGCGGCGCACAGCGTGTGGGGAAGTGTAATTGCCACCTTTGCGGTGTGCTTGCCTTCCTTTATTTTGATGCTTCTTGTCAGCCGCTACTTTTTAAAATACCGCCACGCCCCGGCAGTGGAAAATGTGTTTAAGGGCCTGCGCCCGGCGGTAATCGGGCTGATTGCCGCGGCAGCCTTGGTGCTGTGCAACGGCGAAAACTTTGTGGATTACAAGAGCGTACTTTTGTTTTTGGCCGCCTTTATGGCGGTGGGAAAATTTAAAGTAGGGCCCATTGCCGCCATATCCGCGTGCGGAATTTTAGGGTACTTTTTGTACTGAAATTTAGCATAACCTAACTTTTTATCCAAAAATAAAAAAATATTTTTTCATACTTTTACGACGGAGAAAAAGAATTTTAAAAAATATTTGTTAGTTCGGGCTAACTTTTGGTATAATAAATATATCAAAGTTGTGCATAAAGAGGAAAAAATAAAAATGAACTATAAGAATTTAGCAAAAGTTTTATTCGCGGCGGCCTGCGTAGGCGTATGGAGTTTATCTTCTGCCGCCGTCAACACGGGCAAAAATACTACCGTTTCCCGTGCGTTGGATAACAAATTGTCCGAAGTTACGGTCATTACCGAATTTTTAAAACCCGTCAGACTCAGCGATATGGTTTCCCGCCACCGCCCCGGCTTTAAGGATGTGCTGGTGAAGGTGGAAAAACAAACCAAAACTTGCCAAGGCGTGCTTTTGGCCGGAACCCCGCGCGTGGTAACTTTGGCCTCTTGCGTAAAAGGGGACAAAGGCTTTGCCGTGAGCAAGGTTACGCTCCAATTCGCCAACGGCAAACAAGCCACCGGCGAAGCCAACGCCATTAGAACCCAGGGCGAATTTGCCCGCTTGTATGTAAAGCACGCCGTAGTAGAAGGCTTAAAGGGTGTGGAAATTGCCAATATCGGTGCGGGTAAATCCTTGCAGCAAACCTATAAAGACGGCACGGCTCTGCTGGCGCAGTTCTTCAATAACCGGGGGGTAATTTCTCCGCGTGCCCGCCGCGCTATGGGTATTAAACCGTCGCTTAAAATCGGTTCGCCTGTGTTCTTCCACGGCAAACTGGTGGCGCTTGCGAACGATGTTCCGTCCCGTTTCCCCGTGTCGCTCTTTGGCGGCGTAGATGAGGATTCCTTGACGGTCGTCCGCCCCGACAACGGTTCGGCTCTGCTTAAATAAATTTTGCTTCCCCGCCCACAAGCCAGGGTCGGAAGGTCTCCTATAAAAAACCGCCGGAAATTCGCACCGGCGGTTTTTTACTGTCTAATTTTGCGGATTGTTTTCTTGCGGTTCGTCTGTTGGTGGCTCGCGGTAGGTCAGTTCCACCTCGGCAAAGATAGAGCCTTTGTTATCATTTAACCAGCGGCGGTGGCTCTTGTAATCGGGGCAGAATTGCGCCACCAACTGCCAATATTCCTGCCCGTGGTTCATATGCACCAAGTGGCACAGTTCGTGCACCATTAGGTAATCCTGTACGGCCAAGGGCATTTTTACAATGCGGTAAGAATAGTTGATGTTCTTTTTGCCCGAGCAACTGGCCCAGCAGGTGCGCTGGTCTTTAATGACGATGTTATTGTATTCCACGCCGATTTTTTCCGCCCACTCTTTTGTTTTGGCTTTCAAGGTTTCGTTGGCCTTTTCGCGAAGCCAAGCGGTAACCAAGGCGGACGGGTCGGACTCCTTGGTATGCAAATAAATGTGGAAGATTTCCCCGTCAAACGCTACGCCTTCCTCTTGGTCGGGCGTCAGGTACATACGGGCTTCGTAAAAATTGCCGTTGTAAAGCACCTTGTTTTCGCCCGTAGGGGTGTTTTGCTCGGCGGCGGACGAATCCTGTTTGCCGAACACTTCGGGCAATTCTTTTTTCAGCCGTTCAATAAATAGTTTTACGTCGCTCACGACGCTCTGCGTATCTGCCATATCTATATTGTATAAAAAAGCATTAAATTTTATACAATGAACATATACTTTTGGAGGCGTAATGACTCATACCGATTTGAAGACTACTCCGCTCTGCGCCGCTTGCGAAGCCGCCGGCGGAAAAATGGTGGACTTTCACGGCTGGCTGCTGCCGGTGCAATTTAAAGGCATTTTAGCCGAACATAAAGCCGTGCGCGAAGCCGCCGGGATGTTTGACGTTTCCCATATGGGGCAGTTTTTTGTAGAGGGAAAAGACGCTTGGGCCTTTTTGCAATACATTAACTGTAACAATATCAAAAATACCCCCGGCGCGGGCACTTATTCCCACATTTTAACGGAAAAGGGCACAATTATTGACGACGCCATTTCTTTTTGCCTAACGCCCGAAAAATTTTTAGTAGTGGTAAACGCCGCCTGTATTGACGGCGATTTCGCTTGGTTTACCAAACAGGCCAAAAACTTTCAGGTTACTGTGCGCAACGAAAGCGCCGACTGGGCGATGATTGCTTTGCAGGGTCCCAAGGCCGTGGAAATAGCAGATAAAGTGGTGGCCGGAGCCGCCGACTTGCCGCGTTTTCATATTAAAGAGATTGAACTCTTTGGCGCGCACGGGTATATAACCCGCACCGGATACACCGGGGAAGACGGCGTGGAAATTATGCTGCCCAATGATAAAATTGTAGAATTGTGGGCCGCCTTGCTGGCGCACGGGGTTACTCCGTGCGGCTTGGGTGCGCGCGATGTGTTGCGCTTGGAAGCCGGGTATTTGCTCAACGGGGCGGATGCGGACCAAACCCGCACGCCGTATGAAGCCAACTGCGGTTGGGTGGTAAAATTAGCCAAGGAAAATTTTGTAGGGAAGGAAGCCCTTGCCGCGCAAAAGGCGCAGGGCCTCAAAGAAAAACTGACGGCCTTTGTGTTAAAGTCCGCCGGAGTGCCCCGCGCGGGATGCAAGGTGTTTGTAGGCGCGGAGGAAAAAGGCACGCTCACCAGCGGGACGTATTCGCCCTTGTTTAAAGGGATAGCCGTCGGCTACACGTCCGCGGACGTAACCGCCGGGACGGAAGTAGAAATTGAAATTCACGGTAAACGCGTAAAAGCCGATACCGTCAAAACACCCTTTTATAAAAACCGGGTTTAAATTAAGGAGAAATTAATTATGCATACCGAAGAAAATTGCCGCTTTGCCAAAACGCACGAGTGGGCCTATGCCGAAAACGGCGTAGCCACCGTGGGTATCAGCAACCACGCGCAGGAAGAAATCAGCGATATCGTATTTGTGGATTTGCCCAAGGTGGGCCAACAAGTTACGGCCGGCCAAAACTGCTGTGTGATTGAATCCGTTAAATCCGCCAGCGAAATTTATGCCCCCGTCAGCGGGGAAATTGTGGAAGTAAACTCCGCGCTGGAAGGAGACCCGGCCCTTGTAAACCGCGAACCGCACGGCAACGGCTGGCTGTTCAAAATCAAAATGACGAACGCCGCCGAATACGACAACTTGCTTGACGTAAACGCTTACAAAGCCACCCTCGCCAAATAACGGTTGCCCAGATTATGTATCCCCCGCGCTAAAAGCGGGGGATTTTACCAAGAGGACTTATCAATGTTTATCCCAAATACCCCATTGGACCAAAAAGAAATGCTGGCTAAAATCGGCGTTTCGTCTGTAAAAGAGTTGTTGGCGCAAATTCCGCAGGAATTACTGTACCCCGTTTTAAATTTGCCCAAAGCTCTTACGGAGCAAGAACTTACCGCGCATATTCACGCGCTGGCGGCCAAAAATAAACCGCTCAAAAATTTTATCGGCGCGGGGATGTACGAACATTTTATTCCCGCCGCCGTGCCGGCGCTTTCCTCGCGCGGGGAATTTTTAACCGCTTATACGCCCTACCAAGCCGAAGCCAGCCAAGGCACCTTGCAGACGATTTACGAGTTTCAAAGTTGCCTGTGCGCCTTAATGGATATGGATGTTGCCACCGCTTCCCACTACGACGGCGCCACCGCCGCGGCGGAAGCCGTACTGGCGTGTCTTCGCATTACGGGGCGGACGGAAATTATTATCTCTTCCGCGCTGCACCCGCATTATAAACAAGTACTTACTACCTATGTGTGCCATTTGCCGGGCGTAAAAGTGGCGGAAGCCCCACTGGCGGCGGACGGCACGCTGGATTTGGAAGCGTTAAAGGCTAAACTAACGGATAAAACGGCCGTATTTTTATTGCCGACGCCCAACTTCTTTGGATGCTTGGAACGCGCAAACGAAATTTCCGCCTTGGTTCATAATGTAGGCGCGCTGTTAGTCGCCCTTGTGAACCCCATTTCGCTTGGTGTAGTGCAAACGCCCGGCTCCTATAATGCTGATTTTGCCGTAGCCGAGGGCCAGCCCTTGGGCAACGCGGTAAATTTCGGCGGCCCGGGCCTGGGCATTATGACGGCTAAAAAAATGTATATGCGCCAACTGCCGGGGCGTATCGTGGGCATTGCCAAGGACAAAGACGGCAAACGCTCCTTTGTGCTGACGTTGCAGGCGCGCGAACAGCACATCCGCCGCGAAAAGGCCTCGTCCAACATTTGCTCCAACGAAGCCCTGTGCGCGTTAAACGCGGTCATTTATTTGACGCTTCTCGGCCCCAAGGGCTTAAAGGAAGTAGCCGAACTGAACTTGGAGCGGGCGCACGAATTGGCCGCGCTCATTAGCGAAGTGCCTGGCTTTAAACTGAAATATTCCGCCCCGTTCTTTAACGAGTTTGTGGTGGAGTGCCCCGTCCCGGCCAAGAGCGTTATTAAAAAGTTGGAAAAGAAGGGCCTCGGCGCGGGCTACGCGCTTACGGAAATCAAAGGTATGAAGGATTGCCTGCTTGTGTGCGCGACGGAAACCAAAACCGAAGCGGATTTAACGGCCTATCAAATGGCCTTAAAGGGGATTTAATATGGAAGAAATTTTACAACACAGCCAATTATCTATTGAAAAATCCCAGCCCGGCCGCCGTGGCGTGCGCTTTGAAGGGGTTAAAAAGCACGCGGCGGATTACTTGCCCGCGGACTATTTGCGCAAAAGCGAGCCCAAGTTGCCTGAAATCAGCGAGTTTGAAACCGTGCGCCATTTTACACGGCTTTCGGAACTCAACTACTGCTTGGACGGCGAATTTTATCCGCTGGGCTCCTGCACGATGAAATATAACCCCAAGGCCTACGATGTGTTTTCCGCGTTGCCGGAATTTACGTCCGCCCACCCGTTTGCACCGGAAAGTGCGGTGCAGGGAACCTTGGAAATGCTGTACAATTTGCAGGAACTGTTAAAGGAAATTACGGGGCTTTCCGCCTTTACCTTACAGCCTGCCGCAGGCGCGCACGGGGAACTGACCGGCATTATGACGGCCCGCGCGTATCACGATGCCCGTAAAGATTTTAAACGCACCGAAGTCATCGTGCCCGATACCGCCCACGGAACCAACCCGGCTACGGCGCATATGGCGGGTTATACGGTGATTAACATCAAATCCGGCCCCGACGGCTGCGTGGATAAGGAAGCCTTAAAGGCCGCCTTGTCCGACAAAACCGCCGCCTTTATGCTGACCGTTCCCAACACGGTGGGGCTCTTTGAAAAGGATGTGCGCGAAATTGCCGATATGGTGCACAAAGCAGGTGCGCTGTTCTATATGGACGGGGCGAATTTCAACGCGTTAATTGGCCTGGCCAAACCGGCGGACTTCGGCGTGGATATTATGCACTTAAATTTGCATAAAACCTTTGCCGCTCCGCACGGCGGCGGCGGCCCGGGTTCCGGCCCGGTGGGTGCGGCGGCGCACGTGGCGCCGTTCTTGCCTAAACCGATGGTGGAACTTAAAGACGGCAAATACACTTTATCCGGCAAAATGCCCAAGAGTTTGGGCAAAATGAAGGCATTTTACGGCAATATTGCCGTGTGCCTGCGCGGGTATTGCTACTTGCGCCAGTTTGACGGAAAAACGCTTAAAGACATTGCCGAAAACGCCGTATTGAACGCAAATTATGTCCGCGCCGCGTTAAAGGGCAAATTTAATGCGTTTTTTGACCGCCCGTGTATGCACGAGTGCGTGCTGACGCAAAACCCGGCGGAAATGAACGGCGTTCACACGTCTGACATTGCCAAACGCTTGCTGGATTACGGCTTTTACGCGCCAACTATTTACTTCCCGCTGATTGTGCCGGAAGCAATGATGGTGGAGCCGACGGAAACCGAAAGCAAGCAAATGCTGGATGCGTTTGTGGCAGCAATGGATAAAATCTACGAAGAAATTAAGACGAATCCGCAAGTAGTCAAGGATGCTCCGCATACCCAATGCGTTAAACGTATTGACGAGGTGTCCGCCGCGCGCGAACCCAACCTGCGCTGGTAAGTGCTCGTTTGGGTATAACTGTTTGATAAAAGGCCGCTTTTTATAAGTGGCCTTTTTGCTGTGGGGGAAAAACGACTAATGTGTTTCCGCGCACCAAAGGGGGCCTTGGAACTGGTAAAATATATCATATGAATTTACTTTTGTCCGCCCCGGCGTTAAATGTGTATGAACAAATGGCGTTGGACGAGTGTTTAGTACGCACCCGCCCGGAGGAAATCACCCTGCGCTTTTACCGTTGGACGGACGGCCCCGCCGTTACGTTTGGCTATTCCCAATTCGTGCGCGAGGTGCAAAAAACGCTTGCGGAGTGCGCCTTTTGGGGCCCGTATGCCCGGCGGCCTACGGGGGGCGGCGTGGTGTTTCACGGGAACGATTTAACCTTTTCCTTGGTGTTTGCGTCCGCTGACCGCCCAAGCGAAATTTATAAAAAGTTTCACCGTTTTATTTTGGCGGAACTCGCCGCGCGTGGGGTAAGCAGTGTGCCGTTTGATAAGGTCTTGTCCGCTTCCGCCTATGCGCCCAGCGTGAACCATACGGCAAACGCCTGTTTTATAAACCCGGTGGAAAACGATTTGCTGGCCGCGGACGGTCATAAAATTTTGGGCGGGGCTATCCGGCGCTTTGGGCAAACGGTGCTGTACCAAGGTTCCCTGCAAGTGCCGGACGGACGCACCAATCCCCTGTATAAAAACGCTGTTATTGGCGCGGTGCGTGCCTTTTTAGGAACGGATTTGCGCCCGTGTGGGGCTTCCGCCGCCTTAATTTCCGCGGCGCGCCGTTTGGCCAACGCCCAATACAAAACACCTGCCTGGACGGAGAAATTTTAATGCTTTGGCGCCCGGTAAAATTTTTATTTGCGCTTGTTCTGCTTCCCACCGCGTTTTTTACGCTCGTGGAAACAGGCAAAATTTTCTGCTCCGTGCTGGGGCATATCGGCGCGGCGGTCAGTTTTATTTTGGGAATTTTGATTTATTGCGGGATTCATTACGGGTATTACAATTTTTCCCGTCCGTATGTTTTTGGGCACGAAATGACACACGCCCTCGCCGCGCTTGTGTGCGGGTACCGCATTAAGGACGTATCCGTCGGGCAGGACAGCGGATACGTAAAAATGGACAACTGCAACGCCTTTGTGGTGCTGGCGCCGTATTTTGTGCCGCTGTATGTGATTGCGGCGGCTCTTATTTATGCCATAACGGATTTGTTTGTAGATTTAACGCCCTACCGCCAAGTGTTTTTGTTTGTTATCGGCTTTTTAACCGCGTTCCACTTTGTGCAAACCTTTAAAACCTTGTTTGAGGCCGACCAGCCCGATTTAAAAATAGCGGGCGGAAAAGTGTTTTCCGGCGTAATGATTACGCTGGCAAACCTAGTAGTATTGGCGGTGGTGTTAAAGGCAATGTTTCCGGAAGTGGTGCTGCTCACGGAGGCCGGGAAAAATATCTTGGCCGGGACCGTCAATGTCTGGCGAATTATAGTAAACTATATAATAGAGAAGACTGTAAATTCCGGCAAATAATATGGGTAAGCATAAAAAAACTACAAAAAAGAAAGGATTTTTCCATTGGCTGTGGCGGTTTTTTAAATCGTGCTGTATTTTAAGTTTGCGCACGGTGCTGTTTACCGCTATGTTTTTGATGCTTATCTGCGCCGGGCTGTGGCTGCTTTTTTTAAAAACCTTTAACGCCCAGCACATTAGCGAAATTATCACGGACGAATTGCAGCGCCGCTTGGACCGCCCGGTCGTCATTTCTTCGCTGGATTTAAAGTTTATCAATACACTTGAATTAAAGGGCTTTGCCGTGCTGGATACGGACGGCGAGCCGGGGCGTGCGCTTGTATCGGCGGACTCGGTAACCTTGCGCTTCAATTTGCTCCCGCTTTTAAATCAACAGTTAATTATTGACGAAGTGTCCTTGAACGCGCCGCGCTTTAACGTGGTGCGCAAAGCGGACGGTACGTATAATATGCCGCAAATCCGTGTGCCGGAGGAGCGCTCCGTCTATACCAGCGAACTGACGGGCAAAAAGGTTACGGTAAGCGTAGAGGACTGGACGGTCAAAAACGGCGTGGTAAGTTACAAGGATTTGGCCGCCGGGCTTTCCCACGCGGTGTATGGGTTAAATGTGCATTTTGAGCGGCTTCGCTTTAACGAACTTTCGCGCTTTTCGGCGGAGATGGTGCTGCGTAATAAGTGGGGGGATAATATTTCCGATATGGAAATTAAGGGCACGGGGCACGTCAATTTTGCGGATTTTGAGTGGAAGAATTTTGCCCTGCGCAGTTTGCGTACACAGGTGTATTTGTTCCAAAAGCCTGTGGATATTCTGCTGGATTTGGATAATTTAAGAACGCCTTATTTTAATATAAAAGCCTCTATTCCCGCGTTTGAGGATAAGGATTTATCCCTCTTTCACGCCGAAAAGGGCCGTTTTTCCCTTCCGAAATCCACCCTTACGGCTAAGGGCGTGCTGACAAACGATTACCGCCTGTTAAAATTAACCCAACTGACGGCCAATGCGGCGGACGTAAAACTGACCGCTTCCGGCACGGTGGATTTTGAAAAAGCCCCCTTTGCGGCCGATGTGCAGGCGTCCACCAATTTCTTTAATTTAGCCGGAAAAGAAAAATATTATCCGTTTATCGCCAAATATAAACTAACGGGCCAGGGTTCCTTGGCGGGCCGCCTGACGCATACGGACGGCAAGTACGCACTTCCGCTCGTTACCGCGCAGGTCAAGGACGCTTCGGCCTTGCTCTACGGCTTTAAGGCGGATGATGTTACCGGCGAGTTCCAGGCTAAAAAAGACTTTGCCGATTTGTACGCCGCCACAACGGCGGGTAAGGTAACGGTGGCCCGCTCGGTGTTTGACAAAGTGAATTTAAGCGCCAGTTGGCGCAAGGGCAATTTGTACGCCAATATCGCTTCGTGCGAGTTAAACGGCGTGCCGTTTAAAATGAATTTGTCTGTTAAAAATTTGAAAAGCGCCCGCCGTAAAATCCGCACCTCTATTTATTGGAAACATTTAGACCCGATGGCGTTTATAGAAACGGTGCGCGACTTTGTAACCGTGATTAGCCCGCTTACCAAACACGGCGGCAAATTTAAGGCCCCGGTGGACGGGCAACTGGCGTGGCTGCGCAACTTCCGCGACCGCCTGCCCGGCTTTATGCCCAATTTTGCGGGCACGCTGACGGCGGATACTTTTTCCACGCAGGTTTTGTCCGGCAACCGTTTTAGCGCGGAGTTTGATTTTACGGGCTTTAAGGCCGGGATGAAGCAACTCACCGGTCCCTTACACGCGCGTTTGGAGGGCGGCGTTATCCACCAAATGGAAAAATGGGCCGAGGAACAGCAAGCGCTTAATATTACGTTCCAGCCGTTTTTGATTATGCACCGTATGGAGCGCGCGGGAAGTTTTAAGGTGGGCCAAGTGCTTAAAGACGTGCCGTTTACCGATATGGCCGCCTCGGTGGAGTTTAACAAAGGGCCGATGACGATTAACAACGCCTATACGGTGGGGCCCACGCTTTCGGCCGCGGTCAGCGGGTGGACTAACTGGGTGGACGAAAATTTTGATATCATAATATGGACGATGTTTACCAATACCTCGCGTTCCGGGGCATTGGCCGAAAACTTGACGGACGAATCGGGCAACCCGGCGCTGGCGTTTCGGGTGTCGTCTTCAATGTTAAAGCCCAAACTGGAAATGCTGCGCGCCAAAAAAACAGGAAACACCATACGCGCCGCCCAGGAAAAGGGTGTGCCGACAGATTTTAGTGCCGCAACTAAATTTATCCAAGGAGATTTTAATGCCAAGAAATAATATGGACGTACTGTGCCTGTTGCAAGAACACGGCGCCATTTTAGAAGGACATTTCGTAATGCCGTCTGGGTTCCACAGCCAGACGTATATTCAAACCTCGCTGTTAATGCAGCACCCCAATTTGGCGCAAAAGATTGCGGGGGCGCTGTCGGATAAATTTACCAAACACGCCGACGTAATTATGGCGCTTACGCCGTCCGATTCCGTCTTGGCGCAGGAAGTGGCCCGCGCCCGCGGTGTGCGCGCGATTTTTGCCTCGCGCGACGATAACGGCGAAATGATTTTAAAGCATAACTTTACCGTAAAAGAGGGCGAAAATGTGCTCATCGTGGACGATGTGGCCGTTTCCGGCCGCAAAATCAATAAGGCCATTGACCTGGTGGGCAAACTGGGTGGAAACGTAATCGGCGTGGGTGTGATTGTGGACCGCTCTATGGGGTATTTGCCTTTGTCTGTGCCGCTTCGCTCGCTTTTGTCTTACCCGATGCAAACCTTTACGGCTAAGGAATGCCCGCTGTGCGCGGCCAAATTGCCGGTTACGCCGGTGGAAGAGGTTTCCAAAAACTAATATGACTGAAATTAAATTAAAAGCAAAAGAAGAAAGACGGCTCCTCGCGGGCCATTGGTGGGTGTTTTCCAACGAAATTGACGGCTTGGATACATCTATTGAACCGGGCTCCCTGGTGCGCGTCATCAGCCACGAGGGCAAACAAGTGGGGATTGGTTGTTTTAACCCGCACAGTTTAATTGCCGTGCGCCTGCTGATGAAGGGCGAGGGAGAACTGCCGGAAGATTTTGTATTTGAAAATTTAGACAACGCCTATGCGTACCGCAAGGAAATTGGTGTGCGCAAATATGGACGTATGTGCTATGGCGAGGCCGACAATATGCCAGGCCTGGTGATTGACCGCTACGGCGATGTGCTGGTAATGGATGTATTGACGGCCGGTATGGAAAAATTAAAGCCCGAAATTACCAAAGCCGTACAAAAGATTTTTAAGCCCAAAGGCATTTATTACAAGAACGACAGCGCCTTCCGCGCGTTGGAAGGGCTGACTAATACGCCCGAAATCATTGGCGAAGTGCCGGAAACCGTGGAAATTGAAGAAAACGGCGTAAAGTATATTGTGCCTATCCGCGGCGGACAAAAGACGGGCTTTTATTTTGACCAACGCGAAAACCGCGAATTTTTAAAACCGTATTTTAAGGATAAACTGGTCTTGGATTTATATTCCTACATTGGTTCCTTTGGCATTACGGCCGCTTTGGCCGGGGCCAACCAAGTGTGGGGATGTGATTCTTCCGCCGCGGCGGTAGAATTTGCCAAAAATAACGCGGAGTTAAACGGCGTGTCCGACCGCGTGGTCTTCCACCGCGACGATGCCGAACGCTTGCTCTCGGCGATGAAGAAAGGCGAACTGCCCGACCAGCCCGATATGGTGCTGTTGGACCCGCCCGCCTTTGTCAAAAGCCGCAAGGCCTTGCCGCAGGCGGTGGGACTTTATGTAAAACTCGTTAAAATGGCCTTGGAAGGCATTAAAACGGGTGGCTATTTGGCGTTTTCCACCTGTTCGCACCACATTTCGCGCGAACTGTTTGTGGATATTATCCGCCAAGGCGTGAGCAAATCGGGCCGCAAGGCGGTGCTGGTGGAATTGCGCGGACAAGCCAAGGACCACCCGGTGCTTATCGGTATGCCGGAAACGGAATACCTGCACTTTGCGCTGATTCAGTTGCGCTAGGAGGAAATTTTTAAGCAGTAAAAATTTAATCTGTTTTTGGAACCATAGCAGATATGGTGTGTAACCGCTCAGGCGGTACGCAAACAGGCCAAAAACAGTCGTTTTAGGCCCAAAAATAAAAGGACTAATTACCCTTTTGCTTTTGGGCCGAGTGTTTGCCGTCCTTTGGGCGGCAAACCACGGCTGTTGTGTGGGGCTACCTGTTTGCGGCTCCGTGCAATCAGCCGTTTTTTATGTGCGGAGCCTGATAAAAAGGAGCGTTCGTATGAACAAGCAAACAGGCTTCACGTTAATAGAATTGTTGGTGGTAGTGTTAATTATCGGTATTTTGGCGGCGGTCGCCCTGCCGCAGTATGAAAAGGCTGTATTTAAGGCCAAGGCTACCAATGCTTTAACTTTTTTTAATGCTTTGCAAAAGGCGGAAACCGTTTATTACTTATCCAATGGGGAATATACCAACGATTTTGAATCATTAGATTTACAACTGCCCGAGCAGGATTTCCATAAAGCGTGGGGGGTACGCTGCGACGCAAGCGGTTGTTCTTTAAAAATGGAAGAAAAACTGTTCTTGTTTTGGGCGGATAATGGGCGTCCCTGTAAAACGGTGTGCAATGCCCGCCCCGGTGATAGCGCGGGAAATTCTTTTTGTAATGGCTTTGGAGCCTTATTTGAAACTGGGGCAGAGGGTGTTCAGGGAAATTGGAACCGCTATTGTATGGATAAATAAAAAACCCCGCTTTTGGCGGGGCTTTTAACAAAAGGAAAATGCCGAGGGACAGGATCGAACTGTCGACACCCGGTTTTTCAGACCGGTGCTCTACCACTGAGCTACCTCGGCATTACCTAAATATAATACAAAATTTAAGCCGCTTCGGCAATCTTTTTGCGCTCTCCGACGATAAAATATTTTTTTACGCCTCCAATCCAACCGCTTTTTTGCGGGATTTGGGCAACTTTTTCAAACAAATTTGATTTTTTGCCGTTAAATTATTGTAGCAAAATTAGGGGCGTTTATTATTGCCTTTGCACTGCTAAAAGTCATATACTTTATATATGGGTTTTTCCGGTTCTACCCCCGGACCCACAGGAGAATTATGCCAAGAATTGAAGTGGACGCCAACAGATGCAAAGCCTGTTATTTGTGCGTCAGCGCTTGCCCGAAGAAATGCTTGGGCAAAGCCAAAACCATTAGCAAAAAAGGGTATTTCCCTGCCGTTATGGAGCGTCCGCAGGACTGCATCGGCTGCAAGATGTGCTATATGATGTGCCCCGATATTGCCATTACGGTAATTAAAGAATAACGATTTGAGGATTTTTTACCTATGACCGAAAAAACATTAAGAAAAGGCAACGAAGCCCTGGCCGAGGGCGCTATCCGCGCGGGCTGCCGCTTCTTTGCCGGTTACCCGATTACCCCTCAAAACGAAGTGCCGGAATTTATGTCCGCCAATATGGCCGACGCCGGCGGTTCGTTTGTACAGGCCGAAAGCGAAGTGGCCGCTATCAATATGGTGTACGGCGCCGCTTCCACCGGCACCCGCAGTATGACGTCTTCTTCCTCTCCGGGCGTGAGTTTGAAGCAGGAAGGTATTACCTACTTGGCCAGCGCCGATTTGCCTTGCCTTATTGTAAACGTAATGCGAGGCGGCCCGGGCTTAGGCAGTATTGCCGGTGCGCAGGGGGATTATTTCCAGGCCACCCGCGGCGGCGGTAACGGGGATTACCACATTATCGTTTTGGCCCCGAACTCCGTGGAAGAGTTGGGCAACTTCCCGAAACTGGGTTTTGAACTTGCCGAGAAATACCGTATGCCCTGTATGATTTTGGCTGACGGCATTTTGGGCCAAATGATGGAAAGTATGTCCTTTAATTTTGACCCCATTGACCCCAATAAACTGGGCAAATTTGACTGGGCCGTGGATATCAACAAAAACGGCAAAAAGAAGAATAATGTTTTCTCCTACAAGGGCGATAATTTAATCGCTGACGTGGTGGAACGCGCCAAACGCTACGGTTTAATTGAACAAACCGAAGCCCGCTGGGAAGAACGCGACGCCGAAGACTGCGATGTGTTGTTGGTAGCGTACGGATTGTCCTCCCGCGCGTGCTTGGAAGCCGTAAACAAGGCCAAAGAGGAAGGCTTAAAAGTCGGTCTCTTCCGCCCGATTACGCTGTGGCCGTTCCCGTCCAAACGCTTGGCGGAACTAGCCTCCAAGGCCAAGGCCGTGTTGTGCGTGGAGCAGAGTTTAGGCCAGTTGGTGCAGGACGTAAAACTGGCTGTAAACGGCAAAACGCCCGTTTATTTAAACGCTTACCCCGCCGGGGGCCAGCCGGACGGTTCCACTATTTTGACCGCTGTGCGCTCCGCGCTTACGGGCAAGAAAGACGGCTTGTTTGATTTGCAGGAACACGCCGCCGGGTTTACCTACAACTGCCAGCGTGATACCACCCTGGGTATGCAGGGCGACCTGAAAGGAGGCAAATAGATTTATGACCATTTTAGCCAAAAAACCCGCCAGTTTAACTGACTTGCCGATGCACTATTGCCCCGGTTGCGGGCACGGGATTGTGCACCGCTTAATGGGCGAAGTGTTTGACGAACTCCATATTGCGGACCGTGTAATCGGCGTGGCCCCGGTGGGTTGTGCCGTGTTTGCGGATTCCTACTTTGCTTGCGATATGGTGCAGGGCGCGCACGGACGCGGCCCGGCTATTGCCACGGGCGTAAAACGCTCCAAACCGCAGGCGATTGTGTTTTCTTATCAGGGCGACGGCGACCTGGCTTCTATCGGTATGGCCGAAATTGTACACGCCGCCGTACGCAGCGAAAACATTACCGTCATTTTTATCAATAACGCCATTTACGGTATGACGGGCGGCCAAATGGCCCCGACCACCTTGGTCGGCCAAGTGGCTACTACCGCCCCCAAAGGCCGCGACCCCAAATTGCAGGGCTGGCCGATTAATATGTGCGAAATGCTCGCGCAGATTACAGGCTCCAAATACTTGGCCCGCGTGGCGGTGGACTGCCCGCAGAACGTAATGAAGGCCAAACAAGCGATTAAAAAAGCGTTTGAAAACCAAGTAAACGGGGTGGGATTCTCTATGGTGGAAGTGCTTTCCCAATGCCCGACCAACTGGCACGCCAGCGTGCCGCAGGCGTTGGAATTTGTGCGCACCAAAATGATGCCGCAATACCCGTTGGGTGTATTTAAAGACGAGGGGGCGAAATAATGTATCAAGGTATTAGAATCGCCGGATTTGGCGGACAAGGCGTTATTTCCGCCGGTATTTTGCTCGCGCAGGCGGGCGTGGAGAACAAAAAGAACGCCAGTTGGCTTCCGTCCTACGGGCCGGAAATGCGCGGCGGTACGGCCAACTGCTCCGTGGTAGTGTCGGACGGGGAGGTTTACACGCCGATTGTGTCCGCGCCGGATACGGTTATCGTAATGAACGAGCCGTCTTTGCCTAAGTTTGAGCCCTTGCTCAAAAAAGGCGGACTGATGATTATCAATAGTTCGCTGATTAATTCCCGCCCCACCCGCACTGATATTAAAGTGGTGTGCGTGCCTTGCAACAAAATTGCCGAGGAGTTGGGGATGGACCGCATTGCCAACCTGGTGGCGTTGGGCGCTTTTATTAAACTGACGGGTGCGGTTACGCTGGAAAGCGTGGCGCACGCAATGAAGAAGGTTTATAAACGCGCGAAGCCGGAAATGCTGGAACTGAACAAAAAGGCCTTGCAGGCCGGTTTTGATGCGGTAAACTAACTGGAAAAGTTAGCGATTTAACTAAAAAGGGAAGACGCAATGTCTTCCCTTAATGGCCTAATACATAAGTATTCTTTGGTTTGGTGCATCAACCGGGCGGCTGCGGCGCCAACCACAGCAACCGTATCCCCCTGCTGCTTTGGTTCCCCCTTACATCTACTGATAGTATAAGGGTATTTTGCGGATTTGACTATGGTTAAAAAGGGTTAGTTTCCCGTCGTTCGTATGAGGCCGCCAGCCAAGTAAATAAAATTCCGGGCACGGCGGCCAAACAGCATAAGAGTACCGCGGCTTTTAAGCCCCACTCGTCGGACGCTTGCCCGATAAGCACCGGGGATAAGGCATCGCCCAGCGCGTGAATAATAAAAATGTTCACGGCAAACGCCATAGAGCGTACCGGGGCGCGCGTGGCCGATACCAGAGCCGCCGCCACCGGGCCTGTGGGCAGAAATAAGCAAATAATGCTCAGCCCGAAGCAGATAAGGGCCCAGCCCGCGGATTGGGTTTGTATGCCTATCCACGCCGGAGCCAATACTCCCGCTAACGCCAGGCCGATTACCCAAAAATAGGCCTTGTGCGAAAAGTTTAGCAGTTTATCGGCACTTTTCCCACCTAAATAGGTCCCCGCCGCCCCGCAAACCACAACCAGCGCGCCAAAAATCACGCCCGCTTTCGCCACATCCATTTGCAAATAACGGTGCAAATAGGTGGGCATCCAAGCAGAGAGTCCGCCGATAATAAACGTAATCATTGCGTGCGCCAAACAAATAAACAAAAAGGGCTTATTTTTAAGTAAGGCCAAATAGTTTTTAAAATGCGGAATTTCGGCAGGTTGTTGGGGTAAGCGGCGGTTGTCCTGTAATTGGGTAAGGGCCAAAAAGCCTAAAAACAGGCCCGGTACGCCCGCCAACATAAAGGCGGTCCTCCACCCCCAATGTTGGCTGATAAGCCCGCCTAACAGGTAGCCAAGCGCACTCCCGGCCGGAAGCGCAAGCCCGAAGCAGGCCAAGGCGGTGGCGCGTTTTGCTTTGGGGAAATGCTCGGCCAAAAACGGCTGCGCTAATGTAGTAAAGCCTGCCTCCCCTACGCCTATCATCCCACGCGTAAAAAGCAGGGAAATATAGCCCTTGGCGGCGGAACAAGCCAAGGTGGCCGCACTCCAAATAAGCGCGCTTGCGCCAATCCATTTTTGGCGCGGGGTTCGGTCTGCAAAATAACCCACAAACGGGGCATAGCACATATACACCAGCATAAACGCGGAAGCCAAGGCCCCCAAATGCACATCGTTTAAATGCAGTTCCGCCTGCAAGAGGGGAAAAACGGAATAAAGCACTTGCCTGTCTATATAATTAAACAGGTTGAGCAAAAAGAGAATCCAAAACAGTTTTTTTGCGTTCATAGTGCTTTAAGTATTTTATAAAATATATACTATTAAAAGCCGGAGCAAATTTATATAATAAACTATCTTTGTTAAAGGGGAATTTTATGAAGAAAGGTTTTACGCTTATTGAACTGTTAATTGTAATGGTGATTGTGGGTGTTTTGGTAACGGTCAGCCTGCCCAAGTACCGCGCGTCTATGGAGCGCGGTCGCGCAATGGAAGGTATTAACAACGTGCGTGCTATTAGCGATGCGGTAAACGCCAAATATGTAATGAACGGCAATGCGTATTCGCTGGACGGGTTGGTAAATTCCAGCAACTATGTAACCGGGGTGGATATGACCAAGAGCGTTAATTTTACTACGCCCAAAATGACGCTTTCCGGCAGTACGGTAACCATTACCACCACCCGCACGGGCAGTTACACGCTTACGGCCACCAACCAAAACGGCGAACTGGTAAGCATTGAGTGTACGGGGGATGCGGAAACCTGCCAAAATATCGGTATGGATAAAAACGCTTCCGGCAGATATTTCTTATCTTTGTAAGTGGAAAAATAGCACAAAAAAGCCCGCCTGACGGCGGGTTTTTTTATGCCTAGTTCAAACGGTTTTGGCGCAGGGCTTCAAAAAGCACAATAGCCGCCGAAGAGGATAAGTTAAGCGAGCGCACGGGGCCCGTCATCGGAATAGTAAACAGGCGGTCCTTATAGCGTTCGTAGAACTCCTTGGGCAGACCGCACGATTCCGCCCCGAAAATAAGAAACGCATCGGGCGGGAAGACGGCATCCCAGTAGGATTTTTTGCCCTTGGTGGAAAGAAAGAACATTTTTTCTGCCGCGGGTTTTTCGGCTTCCAAAAAACTTTCCCACGTTTCGTAGCGGCGGTAATCCAAGTTCGGCCAATAGTCCAGGCCCGAGCGGCGGATTTCCTTGGAAGCGATTTTAAAGCCGAGTTTTCCCACCAGGTGCAGTCGCGTATTGGTGGCTACGCACGAGCGGCCAATGTTGCCGGTATTAAAGGGAATTTCGGGATTTACAAGTACAATGTTTAACATAAGGGTTTAAATGACACTTTTCGGTTTGTCATTGCCGGCGTGGACCGGCAATCCAGTTTGTTTATAAAGAAAAATACAAATCTTTCCATAGTGGGTTATCTTTCTCAATTAGTTGTATTTTCCAAGCGCGTGTCCATTGCTTGATTTCTTTTTCTCTGGCAAGTGCTAATTGTATATCCGTAAATAATTCATAGTGTACAAGCAAGTGCACATTATATTTTTTAGTAAAGCCTTCTACAATATTATTTTTATGTTCCCAAATGCGGCGTAATAAATTATTGGTTACTCCTGTGTACAGAGTTCCATTGCGTTTACTGGCTAAAATATATACCGCATAAGTGGACATAACTTATCAAAGACCTGGATTGCCGGTCCACGCCGGCAATGACAGCAACCAGAATAGACGAGCACTATAAAAAACGGCCGGAGAAATCCGGCCGTTTTTGTAAGAATAACTTTATTCTTCCCAGCGGATAAAGAGCGGCGTCAGCACGCTGGGGATATTCGCATTAGCAGGCAGTACGCGCAAGGCATAGTCCTGGCGGCCGCTGTTAAGCGGGGACATAGACACTTCGTACGTGTAAGCGTCGCCATCCTTACCGGTGCAGGTCATATCAATAGCGTCTTCTTTGACGATATCGCCCAGCGTTCCGCGCTGGCCCAAGTAGAGTTCTACCTGGATGTCTTCCGGCGCCAAACCGCCCAACACCACACGGGCTTTAAAGTTTACTTTATCGCCCATTAAAATAGCGTTTTCGGGCTGCGGGGTAACATCGGTTACGCTTACGCGGTACCAATTTTCCGCAATTTTGCTGCGCCACGCGGCCACGGCTTCGGCTTTGCCGGGTTCGTTTAAAATCAGGCCGTAGTTGTTGGCGGGAATATAGAAGCGTTCATAATATTCCTTTACCATACGGTTCGTGTTAAAGAACGGGGCAATGTGCTTGACCGATTCCTTCATTAACGAAACCCACGGCAAAGAATACGCGGAGCCGACTTCTTTGGCGTAATAAGCGGGGGCGATGTCCTGCTCAATTAAGTTGTAGAGCGATTCGGATTCCACGGTGTCGCGTTCATCGTCGGATTTGTACGTTTCCGGGCCACCAATGGACCAGCCAAAATCACACGGTCCAACCTCGTCCCACCAGCCGTCTAAAATAGACAGGGCAAGTGCACCGTTTAAAGCGGCCTTCATGCCGCTGGTGCCGCTGGCTTCCATCGGGCGGATCGGGTTGTTGAGCCACACGTCCACGCCCTGTACCATATAGCGGGCGACGTTCATATTGTAGTCTTCCACAAAGACGATTTTTCCTTTAAAGCGCGGGTCGTTTTGCGTAAGGCCGACAATCAATTTGATAAATTCTTTACCAGCCGTATCCGCCGGGTGCGCTTTACCCGCAAAGACGAACTGCACGGGACGCTGCGGATTGTTGATAATTTTATCCAAGCGGTTCAAATCTTTAAACAGCAAGGTCGCGCGCTTGTAGGTGGCGAAGCGGCGTGCAAAACCAATCGTCAGCACATCGGGGCGAAGAACGCTGGACGCCTTTTTAACAGCCATTACGTCAAAACCCTGGCGGGTGAGTTGGCGTTTCAGGCGGTTGCGAACCATATCAATCAGTTTGTTTTTGCGCGCGGTGTGGACGTCCCATAATTCACCGTCTGGGATGTTGGTTATGTTTTCCCAGGCTTGCGTATCGGACGGGTCCACTTCGCCGGTTTGGTTGTTGCCGAACAGGTACTTGCGGTACAGTTCGTTGAGTTCGTGCGAAATCCAGGAAGAACTGTGGATACCGTTGGTAATGCTGGTTATCGGTACTTCGCTAATGGGCAGTTCGGGCCAGAGGTTGTGCCACATTTCGCGGCTTACCTTGCCGTGCAGTTTGGCTACGCCGTTGCAGAAGGCGGCCAAGCGCAGGGCGACTACCGTCATACAGTAGGTGGAGGATTCGGGGGTTTCTTTGCCCAAGGCCAAGAAGTCCTCCCAAGAGATACCCATTTCCTTGGCGTAAAATTCCATATATTTGCGCACGAGGGCGGGGTCAAAGTGTTCGTTGCCCGCGATGACCGGGGTGTGCGTGGTGAAGACGGAGGACGCCCATACGATTTCGCGCGCTTGGGCAAAGGTCAAATTCTTTTCGCGCATAATATCAATAATGCGCTGGAAGAGCAAGAACGCGCTGTGCCCTTCATTAATATGATAAACAGTCGGTTTAATGCCCATTGCATCTAACGCTTTTACACCGCCGATACCGAGTACCACTTCTTGGCGGATGCGGTTTTCGCGGTCGCCGCCGTAGAGTTTTTCGGTAATGGCGCGTTGGGCGGGGGTGTTTTCCTGCAAGTTGGTATCCAACAAATAAAGCGAGGTGCGGCCCACGGGTACGCGCCAAATGCAGGCCTTGATATTTTCGTTGCCCAGTTGGATATCTACGGTAACGTCTTTACCGTCCTTGGTTACGCGTTCCACCGGCATATGGGCCCAGTCGTTATCCGGGTATTCTTCGTTCTGCCAGCCTTCGCGGTTTAAGACCTGCTGTACATAACCTTGTTTGTAGAACAAGCCTACGCCGATAATCGGCATCCCCAAGTCGCTGGCGGATTTCATATGGTCGCCCGCGAGCATCCCCAGGCCGCCGGAATAAATCGGCAAGCCCTCGCCGATACCGTATTCCATAGAGAAATAGGCCGTTAAAAGGTTTCCGTTTTCGTGGCGGTGTTCTTTGTACCAAGTGTGCGGATTGTTTTTATAGTTGTAGTAAGAGGTTTTGACGGCGTTTAAATTGTCTAAAAACGCTTGGTCTTTGCTTAATTCTTCAAAGCGTTTCTGCGGTACACAGCCCAAGAACCATTTCGGGTTGCGTTTGGCGGTAATCCACAGTTTCGGGTCCACTTGCACAAAAAGCAAGATGGCGCGCCAATTCCAGGTAAACCACATATCATTGGCCAACTCTTCCAAAAACTTAATGTTTTCGGGCAGGTTGGGCTGTACGTTAAAAGAATGGATTTTCATTACGTTCTCCCCTTGTTATTTCAATATACAGAAATTATATAAAATTCAGGTATAAAAAGGCCGCCTTTCCCAGCGGATTGGCGGCCCCGGTAAAACAAATTATTTTTACAGCGCTACATTTAAAATGATAAAGCAGGCAATCATCAAGGCCGCGCCTAAGGCTACGGCGTGTTTGGCCCACTCTTTGCTCTTAATGCCCAACTTGGACGCGCAGATAATGTTGGGGATATTGCCCGGGATTAACATCCCGCCCGAGATAATCAAACTCATCAGCAGGAATGTAAGCGTGCGGGTACTGATATCCGGCGTTACCTCAATGGCGGCCAAGGTGGCGTTATCCAATACGGCGGAAAGGGCATTGATCCAGTAGAGCCAGTTGGCGGATAAGTGCGAAATGGTTTGCATCGCAAGCGGTTTTAAGCCGTCGCCCAAGAACACTAACGCCATTACAAACAAATATACTTTGGCCGCGCGGACCACAATGCTTTTAATGGTGTGCCCGTCGCCCTCATTATTCTCGGCTGCTTTGGGGCCCGGAGCCTTTTGGATGACTTCGGCGCGGATAGAACTAGCCATACCGGCCATTAATACAACGCCGCCAAAGACGTACCAGCCCAAGTGTTCCAACAGGAACCAAAAGTCCGCAAAGTGCGGCGCGCCCTTTAATTTGGAAAGTACGACCGTACCCAACGGTTCCCCAATAGAGGTAAGCACCGCGCCCATACCGATAGCAAAGCACGAAAACACCACCAGGCGCGTGCGGCCCTTGCGTTCCAAGGGGAGCATTACGGTAACTTCCGCCAAGATAAGCGCCGCAATAATAGCGGTAATCACACTGGACGTAAGACCCAGTAAAAAGACGATTAAAAACAGCGTCCAGCGCAGGCCGATGGTTTTAACGGCCTTGTGCGTGAGTTTTTGCAAATGCACATTAAATTTGCGGAAGAGCAAGCCCGCAATCAAAACGGCTAAGGTGATTTTGATTGGGTCTTCCAGCGCAGTCAAAACCAAGTGTCCGCTCCACATTTTGGAAACGGAAACCGCCACAATCCCGCACAGGAACAAAAACGCTTCCAGGTTTTCTTCCACCTTGTGTACGGTAAGCGGCAAAAAGAGAACGACGGCAATGAGCAGCGACAATAATGTCGTCTGCCATACGGCTAATTCCATAACAGCCCCCTATAAAGGTAAGATGAAATTATTATATAAAAAAAGCGGAACTTGCGGGGGTGCTTACGCACAGGGGCAAAATATGATAAAATTATTTTACAGGTCCCGTTCGTCTAGCGGTCCAGGACGCCGCCCTCTCAAGGCGGAGATCACGAGTTCGAATCTCGTACGGGACGTTTTCTCCTTTTAACCCCGCATCCGGCGGGGTTTTTTATGCCGTCCCTAGGCCTAGCCTAAAATGCTAAAATATAACTAATCGTCCGTTTTATTACATTTAAGGAGTCTTTACTATGGAAATCGGTATCGTCGGTCTGCCTAACGTAGGCAAATCCACCCTTTTTAACGCGCTTACCTGCGCGGGTGCGGAAGCGAGCAACTACCCGTTCTGCACCATTGAACCTAACGTGGGCATTGTGCCTATTCCGGATAAGCGGTTAGACAAGTTGTTTGAAATGTTCAAACCGCCCAAGAAGACCGCCGCTTTTATTAAATTTGTGGATATCGCCGGTATTGTAAAGGGCGCTAGCCAAGGCGAAGGGCTGGGAAACAAATTTTTAGCCAACATTCGTGAGGTGGACGCCATTATTCACGTTGTGCGCTTGTTTGAAGACGAAAATGTAACGCACGTAATGAACTCCGTGGACCCCTTGCGCGATATTGAGGTGATCAATACCGAACTGATGCTTGCCGATTTGGAAACGGCCACCAAGGTATGCGACCGCTTGGGCTCCAACGCCAAGAGCGGCAAGAAAGACGCCGTAGCCGCTTGGGAGCGGATGAAGGAAATCAAAGCCGCGCTGGAAAACGGCAAACCCGTCAGTTCCTTGCACTTGGAGCCGGAAGAACTGAAAGATTACCAATTTTTAACCGCCAAACCCGTGCTGTATGTGGGCAACAATTCGGAAAAACGCAATGTGGAAAACGCCGAAAAAGTAGCCAAATACGCCAAGGAAAACGGTGCGGGCTTTGTGGAACTGTCCGTAAAGTTTGAAGCCGATATCGCCGAATTTAGCGAAGAAGAAAAACACGCTTTCTTGGCTGAAACGGGCAACGATTACACCGGCCTTGAAAAAATCGTGCGCGAGGGGATGAAACTTTTGAACCTGTGCACCTATTTTACGGCGGGCAGCGAAGTGGAAGTGCGCAGTTGGCTTATCCCCGTGGGCTGCACGGCGCCGCAGGCGGCGGGCAAAATCCACAGCGATTTTGAAAAAGGCTTCATCCGCGCCGACGTTTACACCTTTGACGATTTAGCCAAGTTCGGCAGCGAAAAAGCCCTGCGCGAACACGGTTTAATCCGCTCCGAAGGCAAAGACTATATTGTAAAGGACGGCGACGTCTGCCTGTTTAAAATCAATGCCTAATATTTCGTGCAAACATTTCGGTAAATGCGGCGGATGCGCCCTTTTGAACTTGCCCTATGCGGAGCAAGTGGCCAAAAAACAGGCCAAACTGCAAGAAACCTTAAAGGATTTTTGGCAAGGGGAAATCCTGGTAACCGTAACGGACGAACCTGTTAATTTCCGCAACAAAGTGGAACTCGGTTTTTGCCACCAGGTGAAATGGCGCGACGATTACGACAAAAAGGATCCCGCCAATAAAACCCGCCCGCTGGAATTTGAAAGCGCGCTTGGTTTTAAATTAAGGGGCCGCTGGGACCGTGCGGTAGATATTGAAGAGTGCTGTTTGTTTAATGACAAACTTATTGCGCTTTTGGACGCTATCCGCGCGTGGGCCAAGGCCGAAAATTTGGAATATTACGACCAGCGCAAGCATACGGGCGTTCTGCGCCATTTAATGGTGCGCGAGGGCAAAAACACCGGGGAAGAAATTGTCGTGCTGTTTGTAACGGACGATTTTAACGAAAAGACCTTTGTGCAGGCGGTAGAGTCCGTTTTCCCCAACGCCAACATTATGGCCGCCGTCAACAACGGTCTGGCCGATACGGCTGCGCCCGAATCCCTGCGCGTACTGAAAGGAAAAGATTTTATTTTAGAGCGCATTTTTTTAACTAATGAAAAGGGCCAAAAGGAGCGCGAGGTGGTGTTTAAACTTTCGCCCCAATCGTTCTTTCAAACCAATACCAAAACCGCGCAAAAGATGTATTCCCGTGTGCGCGCGGTAGTCAAAAAAATTGCCCCTAAACGCATTTACGACTTATACGGCGGCGCGGGCAGTTTTTCGCTTTCGTGCGCGGACTTGTGCGAAAAGAGTATTTGCGTGGAAAGTGTGGCTCCGGCTGTTTATAACGGGATTGAAAACGCCAAAATTAACGGTGTTTCCAATGTGCAGTTCTTCTGCTCCAAGGTGGAAGATTTTGTAAAAGAGCAGCCCATTGAACGCAAAGACGCACTTATCATTTTGGACCCGCCCCGTGGCGGGATGCACCCCAAGGCCGCCAAAGCGGTGGCCGAATCGGGCGTGGAAAATGTACTCTATATTTCCTGCAACCCGGTTACGCTGGCCAACGATTTAAAAATTCTCACCCAGCATTACGAAATTCTGCACGTGGAAGCCTTTGACTTTTTCCCGCATAGCGAACACATTGAAACCTTCGTGCAAATGAAGTTGAAATAATTTAGAAGGACCTTTATGACTTTGGAAGAATCGTTAAAATCCTTAAACCCCCAGCAGTTGGAGGCCGTCAATTATGACGCCGGCCCGTGCCTGATTGTGGCCGGTGCCGGAACAGGCAAAACTAAAACCTTAACCACCAAAATCGCCAAGTTAATTGCGGACGGCTATCACCCGGCCCGCATTTTGGCGGTAACCTTTACCAACAAGGCCGCGCAGGAAATGCGCGAGCGTGTGGAAGCGTTAGTGCCGGGGGCGGGAAAGAAGGTTTGGATTCACACCTTTCACTCCTTTGGCGTGCGCATTTTGCGCCAGAACGCGCAGGCGCTTGGCCTGTCGCGCGATTTCGCCATTTACGACGATTCCGACCAAAAGAAAGTAGTCAGCCTAATCTTGGAGCAAATGGGGATCAAGGACCCTAAAAAGGAAATCAGCCAGATTGTCAGTTTGATTTCCCGAGCCAAGGACGATATGGTTTCACCCGAAACGATGATGCAAAGCGCAACGGCCAGCGGGCTGGATTTTAAAATCCGCGCGGCCGAAGTTTATCGCCGCTACGAGCAGAAACTAAAAGAGGCGGGCGCGCTGGACTTTGGCGACCTCTTGGTCAAAACGGTTGTTTTACTGCGCGACCACGAGGATATCCGCAATTACTACCAGGAATTTTTTGAATATATTTTGGTGGACGAGTACCAGGACACCAACCACACCCAGTATCTGATTACAAAAATGCTGGCCGCCAAACGCCGCAAACTGTGCGTGGTGGGGGACCCGGACCAGAGCATTTACTCTTGGCGTGGTGCCAATATCCGCAACATTTTGGAATTTGAAAAGGACTTTAAAGACGTCAAAACCATTACCTTGGAGCAGAACTACCGCTCCACTAAGGTGATTTTGGAAGCCTCCAACCGCTTGATTACAAAGAACAAAAAGCGTAAGGAAAAGAACCTTTTTACTGATAAATCCCAGGGCGACCCGATTGAGGTGCGCGAACTTTTAACCGAGGGCGACGAAGCCCGCTGGGTCAGCCAAAACATCAAGGCGTTGGTGGACGAAGGGGCGAGTTTAAAGGAAATTGCGGTCTTCTACCGCACGAACGCGCAGAGCCGCAGTTTTGAAGACTCCTTCCGCCGTTACCAAATTCCATACCGCTTGGTGGGTACGGTCCGCTTCTATGACCGTAAAGAAATTAAAGACATTATGTGCTATGCGCGCATTTTGATTAACCCCGCCGATAACGTAAGCCTTTTGCGCATTATCAATACGCCCGCCCGCGGATTGGGCAAGGTGGCGCAGGACCGCTTTATGGCGTATGCGGAAGAGAACCACCTTTCGCTGTATGACGCCCTCAAAAACGCGGCCTATGTGCCGGGCGTTAGCGCAATGGCCGTAAAGGCCGCCTTGCGGTTAGTGCAACTGTTTGAAAATTGGCGCGGAGATATGCTGCTGACGGATCCGGCGGATATCTTTCACAAAATTTTGGTGGAATCGGGCTATATGGACGCTGTAAAGGCCGAAATGGAAAAGGACCCCGAATCCGAATCCCGCTTGCAGAACTTGGACGCTCTTATCAACGCCGTAAAAGAATACGAGGACCGCTGCCGCAAGGGCGAAAAAGAACCGTCGGTATCGGACTTTTTGCAGGAAATTTCCCTCTTGTCCGGGGAGGACGATTCCAACGCGGGCGAGGGCGGAGCCGTAACGCTGATGACGGTGCACCTGGCCAAAGGGTTGGAATTTAACAATGTTTTTGTAACCGGGCTGGAAGAAAACTTGTTCCCCATTTGCAAAGATAATGAGGATGAACTGGAAGAGGAACGCCGCTTGTGCTATGTGGCAATGACCCGCGCACGCGAAAAACTCTTTTTAACATACGCCCAATCGCGCCGCAAATTCGGTCAGCGGCAGGACAATTTGCCCTCGCGCTTTTTGTTTGAAAGCGGACTTTTGGACGAAAGCGAAGTGCGCGAAAGCACCCAACCCCGCTATACGGATTATCACTCCAAGTACGGTTTGTACGGTGCGGGTGCGGGCGGTTCATACTCGGGCGGCAATTACGGCGGAGGCTATTCCCGCGGGCGTAACAATTTTGGCGGAAACAACCGCTACCAAAATTTTGAAGGCTACGCCAGCAAGAGCCGCTTCCAAAAACGCTACTACGAGGACGGCTACGAAATTGAGGATAACGATTTGGATTACGAATCGTCTTCCTACAATTCTACACCCGGTCTGGGTTCGCTCTATTCCCGTCCGATGCCTACCCCGTCGGCGGAGCCCCGTCAGTTCCCCAAGGGGCGCGCGTATCCGTTCCCGACGGCCAGCCAACAGGCGGCTTCTAAACCGGCCGAACCGGCTCCCAAAAATGCGGACGGCGTGGCGGTGGGCGGCCTTGTGAAGCACGGCGTGTTTGGGCAAGGAAAGATTGTGCAGGTGGCCGGGTCGGGCGACAGCGCCAAAATTACGGTGCTGTTTGGCAACGGCGTACGGCGTACCTTTATGCTGAAATTTGCCCCGCTGGAACTGTTGTAATATTTAGTAATTTGGATAGAAAAAGGCCGCTAGGGTTATTCCCCTAGCGGCCTTTGCGTTTTATAATGGGTTGCTCGGCTTGGCCGTGTGCATCTTCGTGTACGGCCCGATAGAATTTTCAGAATCTACCTTATGGGGTCGTCATCCTGGAAAGTTGTAGTCCAGGATCTGTTGTTATAAAAAAAGGAAAAACAACGGATACTGGACAGAAACCTTCCAGTATGACCTTTTATTTTTATAAACAGCAAACGACCCAAGCACTAGATTCTGAAAACCTGGTGGGCTGCCAATTCCTTGGGGATGACGACTTTATAAAAAAAGAGGTCATCCTGAACTTGTTTCAGGATCTACCGCTTGGGTTGTTTGTCTTTTTTGTTGTTGTCTTTTGGCTGTTTACTGTACAGGGGTTGTTATCGTTTTTTTTTGTTAAAATTTTGATAGATTGCGGCGGTCGTACCCGGATGTAT
>DJFE01000013.1:57352-60976 GCA_002432025.1 Candidatus Avelusimicrobium stercoris
GTATAAAAGGCCGTTTTGCTCAAATATAAAGGTCTTAAAAGGAGAAAAAATGAAAAATACTAAAAGTGGTTTTACATTAATAGAATTGCTAGTTGTGGTACTTATTATTGGTATTTTGTCGTCGGTAGCACTGCCCCAATATACCAAAGCGGTGGAAAAAGCCCGCCTAACGGAATTGCAAACGAACCAAACCTCCTTGGAAAAAGCGGCGGACATCTATTTATTAGCCAATGGGTTCCCTTCTGCTAATAATACAGACTTATTGGATTCTTTGGATGTCAGTTTCCCTGATTTTAGCAACACGACCTCTCTGGTTGGATGGCATTGTAATTCCAAGGGAACCTGTATTTCCGTTACGGGTGGTACTAATTATGTAGATATTAGCGTGGCTAAATGGCCCAAAGACGATATGACAGGTGCTCCGAATTATGCGTTGTATAGTAGAAAAGAGAGTGTTTCTGCTCCGTGGACTCGTACTTATTCCAGTTGCAGAGGTGATATTTCTAAATTTGGATTGGAGGCTTTTGGATACACCGCAGAGGCTTGCTAGAAAAAATATCAAAAATCTATTCTACAAAGGCAGGGGGATAAATCTCCTGCCTTTTTCTAATACAAAAAGCCCCGGGCGGGCCCCGGGGCGTATGTTAAATTAAGCGGAGGCCAAAATGGCGGTTAGCAAGGCAAGCAACGTCCCGCCAAAAAACAGCACCAATAGTAGCGGTACAACGGCAATCCCCACCGTCAGCCACCCAAAGAGCCCCGCCCACCAGGCCACGCGCCGGGCTTCGTCCGTCAGGTTTGTGCGGGCCAAATCCTGCGCGCGCAAGGATAAAATCATCCCGGCAATCGCCAACGGAATCGTAAAAAATCCCGTAAAGCACGAAATAATAACCGCAATGACTGAAAGCGTAAAATGACTGTTAATGCAGTTGGCGCCGTTTAAATTGCATTTGCAGTCGTCTGCGTTGCGTTTATCCGGCGTGCAAACAGGTTTATTTTCCTGCGTTTGGTTTTCCATAAATTCCCCCTTGCCGCCAGCCGGACACAATGCCTAGCCAAACGGCTAAATTATTATATAAAATATACTTTTAAAGGGAGCCCTATATTTTATGGAAATAACTAAAAAAGATGTAGCCTTGGCCGCCAAACTTGCCAAAATGCAAGTGAGCGAACAAGAAACCGCCATTTATCAAGAACAATTAGAAGCCCTGTTTAAATGGGTGAAGGAACTTTCCGCCGTGAATACGGATTCGGTCAAATTGACCAACGTCAACCACTCGGCGCATATCCGCCGCGACGAACCCGTCAGCGACCTAGACCGTGCCGCCGCACTGCGCCAGGAATTTGGCGCGCTGGAAGACGGCTGTGCGAAAGTAAAGAAGGTGCTTTAATATGATGACCGCTTTGGAAATTGTAAACGCCGTTTCAACGGGTGCGAAAACCGCTGAACAAATTACCCGGGAATCTTTGGCTAAAATTGCCGAGTTGAATCCCAAAATTAACGCGTTGGTGGAAGTTTTTGAACAGGACGCCCTTGCGCAGGCCAAGGCCGTGGACTCCAAAAAGGCCCGCGGCGAAAAATTGGGCCCGCTGGCCGGGGTGCCCGTGGCGATTAAAGACAACATCCTTTACAAAGGCCACAAGGCTACTTGCTGTTCCAAAATGTTGGAAAATTATGTGGCTTCCTACACCGCTACGGTGGTGGAAAAGTTGTTGGCCTCGGACGCCGTAATTATCGGCCGCGCCAATATGGACGAATTTGCTATGGGCAGCAGCAACCAAACCTCCGTTTACGGCCCGGTTAAAAACCCGGTGAATTTGGAGTGCGTGCCGGGCGGTTCCTCCGGCGGTTCTGCCGCGGCGGTGGCCGCGGGTATGGTGCCTGTTGCCTTGGGTACCGATACGGGCGGTTCCGTGCGCCAACCGGCGGGTTTCTGCGGAATTGTGGGCATTAAGCCCGGCTATGGCCGCATTTCGCGCTATGGTATTGTGGCGTTTTCATCCAGCGCCGACCAAGTGGGCGTTTTAGCCAGAACGGTGTCCGATTCGGCCCGTGTGCTGGAAGTGTTATCCGGCAAAGACGTACACGATTCCACCTCTTTGGATGCCGAAGTACCCGCCTATGAAAAACTGTTTACGGATGGCTTAAAGGGCGTGAAAGTGGGGCTGCCCAAGGGTTTTTTGGACGGTTTAAACGCGGACATTAAAGAAAAAATGGACGCGGCTGCCAAACGCTTGCAGGAATTGGGCGCGGAATTGGTGGAAGTGGAAGTTCCACACGCCAAATACGCCGCTCCGTGCTACTACATTATTACCAGCGCAGAAGCCAGTTCCAACCTCGGCCGCTTTGACGGTATTCGCTATGGGTACGCCGATAAACAAGCCCAAGATTTAAACGCCTATTACGAAGGTTCCCGCAGTCAGTTTGGGCTGGAAGTTAAAAAACGTATCATTATTGGTACCTATTCTTTAACTTCGGGCCGCTATGAGGAGTGCTTTGTAAAGGCAACGAAGGTGCGCGAACTTATCCGCGAAGATTTTAGAAAAGCATTTGAAAAGGTGGATATCTTGCTGACGCCCACCTCGCCCACCACGGCCTTTAAACTGGGGGCGCACGACGAGGACCCGTTGGCCCTCTATTTGGCGGACCTGTACACCTGCCAGGGCAATATCGGCGGTTTGGCGGGCATCAGCGTACCGTTTGGCAAGGATAAAAACGGCCTGCCTATCGGCGTGCAGTTCTACGGGCCGATTTTGCAGGAAGAAAAAATCTTAAACGCGGCGTATAACTTAGAGAAGGGATTATGATTGTTTCCGAATTTTCGTGCGGCGGCGTGATTTTGGACGGGCGGAAGGTGTTACTTGTCCAAGTCAAAAATATGAAAGGCAAAAAGATTTGGACGTTCCCCAAAGGACACATTGAACAAGGGGAAACGCCACGTCAGGCCGCGCTGCGCGAAGTGCTGGAAGAAACGGGCTATAAGGCCGTTATCGTCCGGCCGATGATTCGGGTGAAGTACGCGTTTACTTTTCAGGGAAATTACGTCAAAAAGATGGTCCAATGGTATTTGATGAAGAAACTGGGGCGCATTGGCAAGCACGATGCGTCCGAGATTATTTCAATCCGTTGGGTATCTCTTTTAAAAGCGCGCGAATTGGTACAGTATCCGAGCGATATCCGTTTGGTGGATATGCTCTTGGCCAGTTTGCACATTGAGCCCTCCGAGGAGCCGGAAACCGAGGAATAGGGGCTGTTTTAGTTAAATAACGGGCGGAACGCAAAACGTTTGTTTAGGTTTTGCGTTCCGCTTTTTTATGGGCGTGCCAGGGCGTGGCGCGCAGCGCGTCGTCATCCCGGAAGGTTTTTATCCGGGATCTCGGTGTTATTGTTGTCATTCCCGAGTGTCTGCCGGCGCGGAGCGTTCGGGAATCTGTTGTTTGTCGTTCCCTTTTTTATCACGACGGATCCCCGACTAAATTCCTCGGGGATGACGGCAACACATATTGTTTTTATTGTTGCCGTTTCGTTGGTTGGCGACATTGCAAAAACAGTGTGGTTCCATTAGTCAAAAGGGGGAAAAAGATAAGCCGTCCGCAGGACTTACTGTAAAGGGGTTGTTTCGT
>DJFE01000024.1 GCA_002432025.1 Candidatus Avelusimicrobium stercoris
AAGGAGAAAAAATGAAAGGTTTTACTTCTATTGTGTCATCCCCGAAGGTTTCTGTCGGGGATCCGTTTTTATTAAAAAAAGAAAACGACAGATTCCCGACTACGACACTCGGGAATGCCGCCACTAGCACAGGTGGTCGCACGGCAACAGCGGGATTTACCCTTATAGAACTGTTAGTCGTCGTGCTCATTATTGGTATTTTGGCGGCGGTGGCGTTGCCGCAATATACTTGGGCGGTGGAAAAGTCCCGCGCCAGCGAAGCCCTTGCCGTTTTAAAAACCTTCCGCGACGCCGAAGAGGTGTATTATATGGCAAACGGTTCATACGCGGATAACTCTGAGGATTTGGATATTAAAGTTCCGCAAAGTAAATATTTTAACTATGTTTTTGCGGGTATTTCCGTAGCCGCTTACCATAAGCAAAAGCCCTATTTGTTGGCCTACCGCCACTCCGTCAGCCAAGCGGCCGGGCAGGCAAATATCGTGTGTGGAACGGATTCCTCCAACGCCGCGGATAGGGAATTTGCCCAAAATATTTGTAAGCGTTTAGGCGCCGCCGTTGACGGCGGAAACCGTTGGACCATTGTTAAGTAAACCTGCTTATTTGAGTGCTATTTTGCCCGCAGAATTGGGGGCTATGGCTTGGATATCTTAAAAATAAGGTCATACTGGAAGGTTTGCCGGCGCGGAGCGTTCCAGTATCCATTGTTTTAATAACGACAGATCCTGGACTACGACTTTCCAGGATGACGACAACAACCAACGGCCCGTACCATAAATTCGGAAAAACTGCCGCCCGCTAGGGGTTGTTTCGCAAGTGCGCGACATTGCGGAAATAGTGTGGCTCCATTAATCGTAACTTAGCGCATAGAGTGGCCGCCCGCAGGGTCCAGCCCGCAGGGTGCGCGCAGGACGTTTTTAAACTGCTACAATATAAGTATGAATTTGACTGCTTATCCTAATGACGGGCTCCGCCAGTTGGTGGAGGGGTACCGCCGTTTTTTTAACGGGGACCCGGTCCGCCGCGGTTTTTGCGCTATCCACGCCGAGCAAATCGCCAATACGCAGGCTCCGCACTCAATGGTTGTCAGTTGTTTTGACAGCCGCGTCTGCCCCGAGGCTATCTTTAATACAAACGACGGGCATATTTGCGTGCACCGCAATATGCTCAACCAAATTGACCAAGAAGACTTTTCTATGATGGCCTCCTTGCGCTTTGCGGTGGAAAACTTAAAGGTGCAAAATATTGTGATTTTAGGCCATAGCGATTGTAACGCCGTTGCCAAACTCCAACATTTGGAGGAATTAACGCCCGAAATCCGCGCGTGGCTGGACCGCACGCATACCTCGTACCGCGGGGCCACGCTGGAAGAAGCCATTAAAAATAATGTACTGGACCAGTTGGGCCATTTAAAACAAATTCCGTGTGTGGCGTCCGCCGTGCAAGAGCGGGGGCTGAATTTGGAAGGGATGTATTTCCATATTAACACCGGGCGTATGGAGCGTTACAACGTCAAACAAAACCAATGGAATTTTATTTCTACGGAGGAAAAATAAATGCCTGCCGATTTGAAAAATATGTATAAAGATATTTTAGCGGCCGTTGGCGGGGCGGACAACATTGCCACGCTGGGCTGCTGTATGACGCGCCTGCGCTTTACCGTAAAGGATGAAACCCTAGTAAAGCCCGAAGCCCTGCGTAACGTGCCGGATGTGGCGGGCTACTTTTATTCGGGCGTACAGCACCAGTTGATTGTGGGGCCTTCTACGGCGGGGAAGTTGGCATCTTACTTTCAGGAACGCCATCACTTTGCACCGCTTTCCAATACCGCCTACCAAGCCCCGGCCAAAGAGGAGCCGGCTCCTGCGGTGGGAGACGTACAGGAAAACAAAACCGCCGTGCGCAAACGCTATTCCAGTTGGCTAAGCAAGGCTTGCTCAGTGGTGGGAAATATTTTTCTGCCGCTGATTCCGGCGTATATCGGCTGCGGGTTACTGTTGGGGATTAGCAATATTTTGGCTAAAACCGTGCTGGCGGACAGCCCCAACGCCGCGGGCTTGCTGGCGGTGTTCGGGCAGGGGATTTTCTTCTATTTAAATGCGGTGGTGGGGTATAACGCCAATAAAGAATTTGGCGGAACTCCTGCCTTGGGCGTGGCGTTTGCGGGTATTTTGAATATGCCGGCGCTTGCCAAAATTACGCTCTTTGGAGCACCGTTAATGCCCGGAAAGGGGGGCGTAATTGCCGTACTTTTGGTGTGCCTGGCGGGCAGTTGGTTTGAAAAACGCTTGCGCTCTTTTATTAACGGCACTTGGGAAATGTTTATTACGCCGACGCTTACTATTTTGGTGGTGGGCTTTGTATCCTTGGCGTTAATCCAGCCGGTGGCGGGAGAACTGTCGGACTGGCTCGCGCTGTTTACGCAAAAGGCCTTGGCGCACGGCGGCTGGCTGACGGGGGCTCTCTTGGGCGGAACCTTCTTGCCGCTTGTGATGATGGGTGTACACCAAAGTTTAGTGCCGATTCATCAACAACTGGTGGATATGCTGGGGATGAATCCCTTGTTCCCTATTTTGTGTATGGCTGGGGCCGGGCAGGTGGGCGCGGCGGTGGCGGTGCTTTTAAAGACCAAAAACACGCGCTTAAAAACGATTGTAAAGACGGCCTTGCCCGTGGGCCTGTTGGGCATTGGCGAGCCGCTTATTTATGGCGTAACCTTGCCGCTTTTTAAACCCTTTATCGGCGCGTGTCTGGGGGCGGCTGTCGGCGGAGCCGTGATTGCGGCCTGCCACGTTACTTCCGCTATCCCGTTTGGCGTTTCGGGGGTGGTGTTGTTTCTCGCGCTATCCAATTTGCACAGCGCCATTTTTTACGGCGTAGGCTTTTTGTGCGCGCTTTTGGCCGGATTTGCAATTACGTGGAAACTTGGTTTTGACGACCCGCCCAATGACGAAATTTAACGGACGAAAAAGCCCCCGGTTTAACGGGGGCTTTTTTGTCGTATGTTATTCGCCGGAATAAGAGGGAAACGAGCCAAAGAAAATATCCGCCCGCACATTTTGTTCGTGGCAATAGTCAGTAATCTCTTTGGCGAGTTTCGTCCAATAAGACGAGTCTTGCTTGATGTAAATATCGCCCATTAGCGGCAAGGCGTCGGGGTAGTGCCCTTCCACAAAATCCATTACCTTGCGATGGAAGGCCGGGCGCATATTCAAACTGTCAAACCCGTAACGGTTTACATAAGGTTTGGTAAGGGCGATAATTTGTTTCCAGTCCGTAATGCCCGGAAAGAGCGGCGCCACCATTACGGCGGTGGAAATGCCCGCCCCGTGCAAGGTTTTTAAGGCGTTTATTTTGTCCGCCACGGGCGAAGCACCGGGCTCGGCTGCTTGTCTAAAACCCTCATCGGCGGACGAAAAGGAAAGGGCCACTTCGCATTGGTAGAGTTGCTTAAACAAATCTATATCCCGCACGACGAGGGCCGATTTGGTAAGAATATACACCTTGGCTTGGCAATAGACCAGTTGCTTAATGATGTTGCGGGTGAGTCCGTATTCTTTTTCATAGGGATTATACGGGTCCGTTACCGAACTTAACATTACGCGGGTGCGGAAGAGTTTGCTTGGTTTTAGTGGTACGTCGCATTGTTTTACGTCTAAAAATTCGCCCCACTCCTCACTATGGCCGCTGAATTTGCGCATATATTCCGCATAGCAATAAATACACTTGTGCGGACAGCCGACATACGGGTTTATGGCGTAATCAAACCCGGCGATTTTGGACTTGGAAAGGAGCGTTTTAACAGGTGTCGTATCAAGGCGGATCATAGTGTCTTCTCCCTAGCGAAATATTTTTATATAGTGTACAATATCTACAAGGAGAACGAAATGCAACTTGCTACTTTGCACACCTGGTGGGATAAAATAAAGCATTTTTTTGACTTTGCCGCGCGCCGCCGTGCCTTGTATGAACAATGGGACCGCTTGGCCTCCAACGGCGACGAAGAAGCCCGCTACCGCCTGCTGATGCTCTACCAAGAGGAAGGACGCGAATATTATCCCTTGGCCTTTAAATGGACGGTAGTAATGGCCAATAAAGGCGAAGATTGCGGTGTAATGTTGCAAGCGGCGGAAATGTACCAGGCGGGCGACGGCGTGCCCAAGGACGATTCCAAGGCGCTCTTGTGGTTTGAGCGCGCGCTTTCAATGCACATTGTGCAAGGCAAAAATTCTCCGCTGTCTGTTGACGCTTCCAACTATATCCAAGAACGTATCCAAACCCTGCGCCGCGAACTGGGCCGCTAACGTTTGCCCAAGTCCCCGTTTTTTATTTATCATATACATATGCAGCCCAAACGGTTTTTTATACCCTTTTTACTTACGGCGGGGATATTTATTTTGCCCGCCGGGCCGTTGCACGCGTTCTTCCCGTTTTCATTTGGCAAGCAGGAGATTAAAACCGATTATTCCCAAACCGTGTGGGACCGTATGATGTTGGAACAATCGGCGGTGGATATGCGGCGCGGTATGGGCGAAATGAGCCAAGCCCGCTATAAAGAAGCCACGGACAGTTTTGCGCGTGCCGTTATCAAAAACGCCAAATCGCCATTGCCGTATTTGCTGTTGGGGGCTTCGCTCTATTGGAGCGGCAAGGTGGAGGACGCCATCAGCGAATATAAAGAAGCCCAACGGTTAGACCCCAAAAATCCGCTGTCTTACCAGTTGCTTGGCATTGCCGCCGGCTGGAAGGGGGACGTAAAGCAGGCGCAGGAATACTTTTTAAAGGCCAATGAACTAGATGAAAATAAAGCCGATACGCATATGAATTTGGGTTCCACCTATGCGGTGGAGCAAAACTGGGAAAAGGCCTTGGAGCATTTTCGCCGGGCGGTGGAACTGGCGCCGCAGGAACCCTTGTACCATTACCAGTTGGGTACTTTATATGAAAATATGGGTAGAGATGAGCAGGCCGAAGCATCCTTCAAAAAAGCGTTGCGGCTGTTCCCGTCCTACGAGGATGCGCAGTTAAGTTTGGGCGCGCTGGAAGAAAAATTAAACCGCCCGCAGGAAGCCCTAAAATATTACAAAAAAGCCGTCCACACCAAGCCCGGCGACTATGTGGCGCGGTTGCGTTATGCGTTTTTGCTCGTCAAACAAGGGAATAAAAAGAGAGCGCGCGAAGTGCTGGAAGAAGCGTTTTCCATTACCCGCTTTAAGTCGGAGGGACTTGCGTTAAACGCCGTGTACCGTGCCAGCGGACGCTCGGCGGAGGATTTTAAAAAGCAGATTGAGGATTTTAAAACGGGCCTTGAAAAGGTGTCCGCTTCCAAGGCGGTAAATATTGAGGTTTCCTTGGAGTATAACCCGGTGTCCTCCGCGCCCAAAAGCACGGGCCGCCGCGGGCAAACCTTTGAACAGGCCTATCAAACCTTGCGCGCAGAAAGCGCCGCGCCGGATGACCTTTCGCCCCGCGCTTTTAAGCGGATGTTTACCTTGCCGGAAGGTTCCGCCGCGGAACGCCAACAGCAAATAGATAATTTAATTTCCGGCTTGGAGCAGGCGGTGGCCGAGGGGAGCGGAAAGTATAACGTCAATTTGTCTATGCAGGGGCGGACGGTGGATTTTGCTTCACCCTCGGCTCTTACGCAAAACAATTTAAACGCGCCCAAGGCCGTGTACGACCCGCGCATTGTGGGCAACGATATGGGGCTGTGGGTAATGGGGCGGACTTGGATTTTTTTCGTAGATGACGCGGCGGCCGAATTGCAGGAGTCTTTGCCCGTGTGTGCGGCTGATAATTTGTGCGAGCTTTTAACGGGCGTGGCCGCCCTGGCGCGCGGAAACAGCGCGCAAGCCAAGCAGGCGTTTTTGTCTGCGCAAAACAAAAGCCCGCAGGACGAACTGCCGTGGTTGGGGTTAGGCACGGCCTCTGTGGTGGCGGGGCAGGACGATGAAGCCCGCACGCATTACGAGCGCGCCTTGCGTTTGGACCCCAAAAACAAAATTGCCGCGCGGAATTTAAAGGTATTGGCGGAGTAATATGCAAAAATACGGACAACATTTTTTAATTAACGAGAACGTAATCAACCAAATTATAGATGCGGCCCTGCTGTTAAAAAGCGAAAATCTGGTGGAAATCGGCCCGGGCAAGGGGGCGCTCACCAAGCGCTTAATTGACCGTGGGTGTAAAAATTTTACCGTCGTGGAAATTGACCCGGAAATGGAATCGTACTTGCAAAAGACGTTGCCCAAAACGGCGGGCGTAAGCATTTTGCGGCAGAATTTTTTGCAGGCCGATTTGGAAAAACTGGCTCCGCGTCCTACGCTGTTTGTCAGCAATTTGCCGTATATTGATGCGGCGGATATTTTGGATAAAGTGCTGGGCTGCCCGCACTTTCAAACTGCGGTATTTATGTTCCAAAAAGAGCAGGCCCAGCGTATCCGGGCCCGCGCGTGCGAAGAGGGGTATGGCCCCTTATCCGTTTTTAGCCAACTGCGCGCGCAGATTAGCCCCATTTGCAAGGCGGGGCGCGGATGCTTTAATCCGCCGCCCAAGGTGGAAAGTATGGTGCTGGCGTTTATGCGCCCGGGCACACGGTTGGTTCCCGCCGAAAAATGGCCGTCCTTTAAAAAATTGGTTAGCGTGGCCTTTTTGCACAAGCGCAAAACTTTGTTTAATTCCTGGTCGCTGGCCGGATACGATAAACAAAAAATAACGGACGTGTTAGCCGTCTGTAAGGTTAAACCAACTGCGCGGCCGGAGGAAATTCCGCCCGCCAAATATGTGGAGTTGTGGCAAAAACTTTGCTGTTAAATAAAAAATATCCCGTGATTATCGGGATATTTTTTCGTCAGATAAGCGGTATTCCAAAATCTTTTCGCGGGGGAAAAACGGGCGGACTAGGTTTAGCCCTAACTTTTCTATGGCCGCATTAATGAGGGCGGTTTCGTTGCTTTCCGCGGGTGTGTAAAACCGGCCCGCTTGCAACAAGGCGTCCAATGGGGCCAGCCCGATGAGTTCGCTCCCGGTTACGGATAGCCCCCGTTTTTCGGCCTCGCGCTTGCACGCTTCAAATACGTCTGCCATACCTGTTTGTTTAAAGTTTGTTAAGTTGAAGGATACCTGTGCGGCCTGATAGCCGGGCATCAGCCAGCCGATGGCCTTGACGGCCTGTAAGCCGCCGTTTTTTTCGCGCAAGCACGCGGCGATTTGTTTGGACGGGGCCACATTTGTCGTGTTTAACGAAACATTGTACGCCAGTAAAAAGTTGCGCGCCCCGATAACGCTCGCGCCCGTTTTGGCGACACGTTCGGTAAAATCCGCCGGGCCTAAATCGGGGGGAAGTTCACGTAGTTTGGCGGGTAAACTTTCGTATTCTCCGTGCCTTAAATAGGCTAAATTTTTCCGCTCGGGCGTGCTTGCGTTCTCCTCGTAAAAATATACGGGGATATTTAAGCCGGCTACCTGCTGCCCTAGTTTGCGTGCCTCGGCCGCGGCTTCCTGTAAGGTCATTTGAGCGATTGGCACAAAAGGGCACACATCCACCGCGCCTAAGCGCGGGTGTGCGCCGTGGTGCGTGCGCATATCCAGTAAATCGCAAGCGGCTTCAAAAAGTGCAAGCGCGCTTTTGCGCACCTCGCCCGGTTCGCCTGCCAGAGTCAGCACGGTGCGGTTGGCGTCTTTGTTGGCTTCCACATTTAGCACCTTGGCGCGCGAAGCGGCAGCCACCCGGCGGATGATAGCGTTTATCACGTCCGGGCGTTGGCCCTCGGAAAAGTTTGGCACGGCTTCCATTAATTTCATAAAATAATTATACTCCTTTTGCGCCGCCAAAAAAATATTTAAGAATATTTGCACCATTTTTCCTAATTTATAGTATAATAGTTGTAGGTACTTATTAAGTTTAAGTACCCGTAAATTATAAAAGGAAGTAACAAGTAAAATGCCTAAAGGAAAAGTTAAATGGTTTAACGACCAGAAAGGTTACGGCTTCGTAACCCCCGAAGATGGTTCTAAAGATCTCTTTGTACACTATCAGGAAATCCAGGGCGACGGTTTCAAAACCTTGGCCGAAGGTCAAGAAGTTGAATTCGAAGTCGTAGAATCTGAAAAAGGCCCGAAAGCCGTTAAAGTCGTCAAACTGTAATTTTTTGAAGGACTTTATAAACCCCGTGGCCGTAAGGCGACGGGGTTTTTTGCTGTTTGTTTGCGGAGTGTGAAATAAATGAAAAAGACGTATGCGCAGGCTTCTCTTAGCGAGTTGTGGTACTTATCTTACCCACTCATCGTAACAATGGCCGCGCAGGTAATTATGCAATTTGCGGACCGGATGTTTTTGTCCTGGTATTCGCACGAGGCCTTGGCCGCTTGTGTGCCCGCGGGCGTACTGGCGATGACGTTTTCCTCTATGTTTATGGGCCTTGCCAGTTATACAAGCGTGTTTATCTCGCAGTATTACGCCAAAAAGAAATATGCCTCGGTTACTATATCCTTATGGCAGGGGATTTTGCTGGCGGTGTTGTCGTCCGTGTTACTGGCTGCCTTAACTCCTGCCGGCGTGGGGCTCATAAACTCCTTTGGGCACGATATGTCCGTGCGCGTATTGGAAATTAAATATTTTAGTTTGTTAAACTTGTTCGCCGGGCTGACGGTGATTAACAGCGCGCTGGCCAGTTTTTTTAGTGGACGCGGCAAAACCAAGGTGCCGATGTGGACTTCGCTCGTGGGGAATATCGTCAACATCGTGCTGGACTATATTATGATTTTCGGCAAGTTGGGTTTCCCGGAAATGGGTATTATGGGCGCGGCGTGGGCGACGATTATCGGCTGCGGCGCAATGACGCTTATTTACGCTACGCTTATTTGCGCGGGCAAGATTCGCCGCGAATTTAAGATAACGCGCTTGGCCGGGTTTTATAAGCCTGTGTTTGCGCGCTTAGTGCGCTTTGGCCTGCCCAATGGGTTCGGCTTTTTAATGGACATTTTATCCTTTACGCTGTTTACGTTTATGGTGGGCAGTATTGATGTGCTGTCCTTGGAAGCGAGCAATATCGTAATGTCTATGCAGCCCGTGGTGTTTATGGTGATTTTGGGGCTGGGGATGGGTATCCAAATTTTGGCGAGCAAATACCAAGGTTTAAAACGCCCGGATTTGACGTTAAAGGTGCTTAAAAACGCGTGCAAATTGGGTTATCTGTATGCGGGCACGGTGGGGGTGCTGTTCTTCTTTTTCGCCCCGTTCTTTGTTGGTTTATTTGTTCCGGCGGGCTCGCCCAATGCGGCGGAAATTGCCGCTAAAACCTATCCGCTTATGAAACTAGTGAGTTGCTTTGTTCTGTTTGACGCCACTTATCTTATTTTCGGTGAAACCCTGCGCGGGGCGGGCGATACCAAGTTCTATATGCTGGTAATGCTCTTTTGCGCGTGGGGACTGCTTATCCCCGGGACGTGGCTGATTGTGTATAAGTTGCAGTTGTCCGTGTTCTGGGTGTGGAGTTGGCTGACGTTTTACGCCGCGCTGACGGCTGTGCTGATGGTGTGGCGCGTGTGGCTAGGCAAATGGAAAACGATTAGCGTAACTGGAAATTAGGCTTACTTTGTGTTGGAAAAACGTAAACGCCCCGGGTTTTTGCCCGGGGCGTTTTTGCTTTTATTAAAAAAAGAGGTCATCCTGAATTGCCACCCTTACCGCTAGGCGGCACCCCGTAAAGTTTCTGTACGGGGTCCATTAATAGGGTTCAGAATATACCTTATGGGTTGTTTGCTGTGTCGGTATTTAACAAAGTCATTCTGGAAGGTTTCTGTCCAGAATCTGTTGTTTTCCTCTTTTTGAGTAACGCCAGATCCTGGACTACAACTTTCCAGGATGACGACTAGACAATGTCGTTTTTGTCGTTGTTATTTCGCTGTTTACTGTAAAGGGGTTGT
>DJFE01000001.1 GCA_002432025.1 Candidatus Avelusimicrobium stercoris
CACGTTTTGGCCTTTATACCCATCCTGAATTGCCGCCCATACCGCCAGGCGGCACCCCGTAGTGTTTCTGTACGGGGTCTATTAATAGGTTTCAGAATCTACTGATTGGGTAGTTGGTGGGTGTCGTCATCCTAGTCTTTACACCCAGCATGCCCTCTTTTTATTCCCCCCATTTTTCCCAAGCGCCCTTTAAATAAGGTAAAATACAACTATGAAATTTGAACGTTTTATCGCCGTGCGCTACTTAACGCGCCGCCAAGGGCTCTTCGCCTTTATCACCACGCTTATCGGCGTGGCGGGCGTCAGCGTGGGGGTGGCCGCACTCATTACCACTTTATCCGTTATGAACGGCTTTCAAACCGATATCAAAGACAAAGTCATCGGCGCGCAAAGCCATATCCTTATCTTTGGCCGTATGAGCAAAGAGACATATCAAAAGAAAATCGCCGCCTTGGAAAAACTGCCGCTGGTAGAGGCCGCCGCCCCGCACATTTACGGGCAGGGTATTATTACCTATGCCGGGCAAAGCGTGGGCTTAATCGTCCGCGGACTGGACCCGGAACAGGAAAAAAAGATTAATAACCTGGCGGGCTCGCTGGTGGATGGTTCCTTTACGCCCGATTGGGATAAAGACGCCCCACCGCCCTTGGTGCTGGGCACGGAACTGGCCGCCAATTTGGGGGCCGATATCGGCGACGACGTCGTACTCATTTCCCCCCAATCCATTTCCACTTCGGCGGGGATGTTCCCCAAAATGAAGAAATTCCGCATTAGCGGTCTTTTGCGCACAGGGTATTACGAGTTTGACAATACCATCGCCTATACCACCTTAGACCACGCCAGCGATTTCTTCGGGCTCAAACAGGGCACCACCGGCCTAGCCGTGCGCCTGCACAACATTAACGACGCCGAAAAAGCCGCTGAACAAATCCGCCCCGTGGTAGGTTACGGCTACTCCGTCAAAACCTTCGCCCAGTTAAACAGCACGCTTTATGCGGCCTTAAAACTGGAAAAAGCAATGATGTTTATCATTTTATTTTTGATTATCGGCGTGGCCTCGCTCAACATTGCGGGTAACCTTATTTTGCTGGGCACCGAAAAACTGCGCGACATCGGCATTATGCGCGCAATGGGCGCGAGCCCCAAACTCATCCGCAAGGTGTTTATGTGGGAAGCGATGGTCATTGCCACGCTGGGCATTGTGCTGGGGCTGCTTTTGGCGTGCCTGCTGTGCTGGATAATCGCCACCTTTAATATTGTGGAACTCCCCGGCGACATTTACTATTTAACCAAGGTCCCCGTGCGGATGCAACTATGGGACATTGTAGCCGTGGTAGGCGGCAGTTATTTAATTTGCTTCGTGGCGGGCTTGTACCCGGCGGTAAAGGCTTCGCGCGTACACCCCACGGACGCTATACGGTACGGATGATATGATTACGCTAGAACATTTAACCAAAATTTACGGACAAGGCGACGAAGAAGACCTCTGCGTATTGGAGGATGTGTCGCTTACCATTAAACGCGGCAAATTTACCGTTCTATTAGGGCCCAGCGGCTCGGGCAAAAGCACGCTTTTAAACTTAATTGCTATGCTGGACAAGCCAACCTCGGGCAAGATTTTTGTGGACGGCGAAGAAATCACCGCGCTTAAAAGCGAAGCCGCCCGCTCGGCCTTGCGCCTTAAAAAAATGGGATTTGTCTTCCAGTTTGACGGGTTGCTGCCCGAATTTTCCCTCTTGGAAAATGTGGATATGCCCGCCTTAATGCGCGGCAAACCGGACCCGAAAAAAGCCCAAGCGCTCTTGGAAAATTTGGGCTTGGGCGCTATCAGCCACAAACTGCCGGCAGACCTGTCGGGCGGCGAAAAACAACGCGCCAGCATTGCGCGCGCACTTCGCAACGAGCCCGCCCTTTTGCTGGCGGACGAACCCACGGGCAACCTGGATACGGCCCGTAAGGAGCAGGTCTTCCAAGATTTTGCCAAAATGAGTAAGGACAAAGGTCTTACTGTTTTAATGGTTACGCACGACGTCCGCGCCGCCGACTATGCGGACGAAGTCTATACCTTAACCAACCGCAAATTGGCAAAAACCAAATAGGAGCGTTATGGAACTGATTGAAACGCACACGGGACTAGCGGTTATTTTTATTTTGGCGCTGGCTTTATTTTTCCTGCGCCAATACGCCCACAATCCCTTTAAGCAAACCTTGCAAAAGGCTTCCCAGGGAGACCCGGAAGCCCAATACCAAATGGGCCTAATGTATTACCAAGGCAAAAAGGTAATTCAAGACTACCGACAAGCCTTTAATTGGTTTGATACGGCGGCAAAAAACGGCCATACGCGCGCGATGACGGCCCTGGCGGGGTTGTATAACGCCGGGCACGGCTGCACGCAGAATTTGGGTAAAACCTTCCAATGGTATAAGGCCGCGGCGGAAGCGGGCGATTTTGAGGGGCGTGTGAACTGGGCTATTTGCTATCTGCACGGTATTGGCACGCAAAAGGACGAAAAAAAAGGCTTTGAACTAATGAAGGCCGCCGCCGAGGACAAGAGCCCTTTGGCACAAACCTTAGTAGGCGATTTATACGAACGCGGCGTGGGAGTGGAAAAGAACCCGAGCCAAGCCCTTCACTATTATTTAATGGCCGTAGCACAAGGGGAACCGCTGGCTAAAAAGAAATTAGCCGCTATGGAAAAACTCCCCTTAAAACGCGATCCAATGTAATTTTGGCTTAATGTAAAACGGCCCCGCGCCAATCTCGCGTGGGGCCGTTTTTACTGTCCAAAAACTTACAGGGCAATTTTTAACTTACGCGCCAAGGCGCGCAAAATATCCTTGGTTTTGGCTTCCGCCCCTAAGGCCTTTAAGCCAAAGAACACGAACTCCTGCGCTTTCACCGTGTCCGGCTCAAAGCCGAAGATTTCCGCATAGTTTAAAAATTCCACCAGTTTAAGAGCGCAGGCTTTATCGGCCGGATTGCGCGCAAACGAAAACGCCAAGAAGGTCAACTTTTCGGTTACCGCATCCCGCACCGGGCCGCGCGAAACGTCCAACCCTAGGGTTTTCACGTCCTCCATTAATTCCTCTACCGCGTTTACATTTACGTTGGCGGCGCGGAACTCGGCCTTTAAATCCGCCGACAGCACAAATTCCGCCACGCGCAAAAACGGCTTGGGAATCGGCGCTCCGATGAGTTGCAGGCCGCGCACCACCGGGTATTGGCGTTCAAACACTTCGGTAAATTTGGCGTCCATTTGCTCGTCCATTTTGCGCAAAACGAGGTCCACCACCTTGCGCCGGACGTCTTGGAACATAGAAATAAGCGGATAAGTCTTTTCAAACGACTGGCGGATAAATTCAGCGCACTCGTCGTACTTCCCGTCTTTAAACAGCCGCTCCATTTGGGCAAAAACCGCGTTGCGGTCCATTTTGCCCGCTTCGCCCGCCGCGCAGACAAACTCCGCCGAACCGCGCTGGAAAACGGCAAAGTGCATTTGGCGTTCCAACAGCGTCGTGCGGGATTTAAGCGTAATATCCCCGTAGGACAAGTGACCCCCGGGCACGGACAAACGGATAGGCGTGTAATTTAACACATCGCACTCGTAGGCGCGCTTGGGGTTGGCGGTTTCGTCCGCCAGGGCCGACACCACAAATTCCAGTGCGATTTTTTCAATCGGCATTGCCTGCGGTTTTACGTACCGCTCATACACCACGCGGCCGTTTTTAAGTTCCTTTAAATTGCTGGGAGCCAAGGCCAACTTATCCATAAAGGCCGGCTCCAAATCCACGCCTGTAATTACGCGGTTAAGTTCAATGGCGCGCGCGGCATATTGCATAATCTGCACGGTTTCTATACCGCTGATTTCGTCAAAGAACCACCCGCAACTGGTGTACATCAGCATAGCGTTGCGCTGCATTTCCAGAAGCATTAGCGCCGTAGGGCGGTCCCGCCACGCCTTTTCCGTAGCATACTTTAAGAAAAAGCGGTGCTGGGCGTCTAGCGAGCGGTCCAAAATCAAATCAATATAATCATTACGCGCGGCCCACGGGCCTTTAAAATACTGCGCGCCAACGGTTTCAAAGGTTTTTACCATTTCGTCGCGCACATAATCTAACGCATCGCGCAGCGGCCCGCGCCATTTTTGGTTCCAACCGGGCTTCATCCCCGAATTGCACCCGCAATCAGCGCGCCAGCGTTCCACGCCGTGGAAGCAACTCCACGAGGTGTTTTCTACAATCTGCGCTTCGTATTGCGGCGGATATTTTTCCAAAAACTCCCCGTAAACCGTCAGTTCCACCCCCGGCGTTTCCTCTACCTTTTTAAGGCAGTAGGCCAAGGCCATTTCGGCAAATTTTTGGTGATGTCCGTACGTTTCGCCGTCGGTGGCAATGTGCATTAACTGCGCTTCGTCCCCGGCGTTATAAGTGCCTAATAAGCGGGCGGCAAATTTTTCGCCCGAAGATAAGGTGTCCGAAAACGCAATTCCCTGCGACACGGGCCCGTCATAAAAGAACAGCGCAATACTTTTTCCGCTGGGCAAATTACAGCGGTACGCCCGCTTGGGGTCCACGCGGGAGCCGACTTCCTGCCATTTGCTTTCGCCGATTTTGCGCACGCGGGCACATTGGCCGGGGGCCAAGATAACAAACTTCATCCCCTCGGCGGCCAAAACTTCCAGCGTTTCGGTATTGCAGGCCGTTTCCGCCAGCCAAATAGCCTCGGGTTTGCGGCCGAAGCGTTTTTCAAAATCCGCAATGCCCCAGCGCACCTGGGTTACTTTATCGTGCGCGTTGGCAAGCGGCAAAATCATATGGTTATATACTTGGGCAATCGCGCTACCGTGGCCGCCAAAGCGTTTGCGGCTGATACGGTCGGCCTCCTGCACCGCCTGATACACCTGCGGTTCTTCCTTTTCCATCCAAGAGAGCAGGGTGGGACCAAAGTTAAAACTAATGCGGGAATAATTGTTGGTTAAATCTATTAAATCTTTATTGCCGTCCAGCACGCGCGCCAAGGCGTTCGGCGCGTAGCACTCCGCGCAAATGCGGCTGTTCCAATCGTGATATGGGGCGGCGCTGTCCTGAATTTCTATTTCTTCCAGCCACGCATTTTCGCGCGGCGGTTGGTAAAAGTGTCCGTGTATGCAAAGATATTTCATATATATATTTTAGCCAAAATATACATTTTTTGCTCCAACCGACGAGAAAAGCCCTTGACTACGGCGAAAGAAAGGCTATACTATAATTAACCCGTCCTACAACGGGCCACTACAAGAGGGGCTTATGAAAAAAACATTCATACTAGATACCAATGTGCTTCTGCACGATGTAAACTGCCTGCACGCCTTTGAGGATAACGACATTATTATCCCTATGGCCGTAATTGAAGAGTTGGACGCCTTTAAAAGCGAGGGCGACACCCGCGGCAAAAACGCGCGTATGGTGTCCCGCTCGCTGGATGAAATGCGCTCCCACGGGCGCCTGAACGAAGGCGTAAAACTGGACAAGGGCGGAATCCTCAAAATTGAATTGGATAAACCCAACATTTTGCCGCAGTCCTTGGCGTTTAACAAGGCGGATAACTCCATTTTAAACATTGCCTATACGTTAAGCAAAAAGGAAGGCTCTTACCGTAAGAACGCCGCGCCCGTAATTGTGGTAACTAAGGATATTAATATGCGCCTGAAAGCCGAGGCCTTGGGCCTAGAATCACAGGACTACACGTCCGATAAGGTAAATGTGGACGAACTGTACACGGGCGTAGCGGAACTGGAAGTTCCGGCGGAACAGATTGACGCGTTCTACCGCGACAAAAAACTCCCGGTGGACCCGGCGGTTTATTATCCCAACGAGTTTATTATTTTAAAGGCGTCCGACGGGAGCAAAAAATCCGCTATCGGGCGCGTGGCCAACAGCGGGGAATTTGTACTGCGCCCGCTTTCCGCCCAGGAACCGACGGCTTGGGGCATTAAACCGCTAAACAAAGAACAGCGCTTTGCAATGGAACTGCTGCTTGACGACAGTTTGGACATTGTAACCCTCGTCGGTACGGCGGGCACGGGTAAAACGCTTATCACGCTGGCCACGGGCTTACAGCGCACAATGGACGAAAACGCCTATCGCCGCTTGGTGGTGTGCCGCTCTATCGTCCCGGTCGGCAAGGACATCGGCTTCCTGCCCGGAACCAAGGAAGAAAAATTGGAAGCGTGGATGGGTGCCATTTACGACAACCTCGCTTTCTTGGCAGACCGCCGCAACCCGGACGAAGGCGAAGAAAAAGCCCATTACCTGTTGGACAGCGGCAAGATTGAAATCGCCTCCGTTACACATATGCGCGGCCGCTCGCTCCCAGGCCAGTATATGATTGTGGACGATGCCCAGAACTTGACTCCGCACGAGATGAAGACCATTTTAACCCGCGCGGGCGAAGGCACCAAGGTTGTTGTTACGGGCGACCCGTACCAAATTGATACGCCATACTTGGATGTGGAATCCAACGGGCTTACCTATTTGGTGGACCGCTTGAAAGGCCAAAAGAGCCACGGGCACATTACGTTTACCAAGACGGAACGCAGCCACCTGGCGGATTTGGCTTCTAAATTGCTTTAAGGCTGTTAGAATTGAAAATCCCCCGGTACAAAAACCGGGGGATTTTTATAACTACTGCTCACAATAAACCCCGGGCGTAAGTCCGAGGGATGGAGTGTGCGAACCCGCTACTAGAAAACTTTGTTTTCTCATTATGTTTAGTAGCGGGCAAAATTAAGCAACGCTGAAATTTTGGAGCAAAAGAAACCCCGAGCGTGAGCTCGGGGAGTTTCATATGC
>DJFE01000033.1:0-11668 GCA_002432025.1 Candidatus Avelusimicrobium stercoris
GCCCCTTTGATTACGATATTCCCCACATTGGAACGGGTATTACAAAAGTTAAGATACCCACCAATGCAACTATCCCCATCTTTTTTTCCCACACAAGTAACGTGCGTGGAATCTGCTGCGTCCAAATGGGCAAAGTTACCCACCGGGGCGGACATTGTGGTTACAAATTGCATTTGTTCCGCGTGCAAGGCAGGCACAGCCAGCAAACAAGCGGAAAGTAACATAAGTTTCTTCATACTATATCCCTTACAGTTAAGTACCCTTTCAAGGGCCCGTGATACATTGGTTTCAGGCATTAGACACAGGCCTGAATATATCCAATGTATCATAAAATACAGCCAAATACAAGATTTTCTATTAGTATAATGGACAAACGCCCGCAATGCAAGGGGTGGAGTGAAAACAGCAAATCCCCGAACCCTGCGGGCCGCACCCTAGCGGGCCGCAAGTTCACTATGACCTCTTATTTTATTAAGGCCCTTTCCCTTGTCATTCCCGAGTGTCGTAGTCTGGAATCTGTTGTTTCCCTTTTTTGATAACAACAGATCCCCGACTAAATTCCTCGGGGATGACAGCCCGTAGGGTTTTCAAAACCTACCTTTTGGGTAGTTAGTTGTTTATAAAATAAAGGTCATTCTGGAAGGTTTCTGTCCAGAATCTGTCGTTTTCCTTATTCTTATAACAACAGATCCTGGACTACAACTTTCCAGGATGACGACAACGACCAAAGAGGTAAATTCTAAAAACCCTAGCGGGCCGCACCTTGCGGGCCGCCAGTGCAGAATGTCCGCTTATTTTATAATGGCTTTGTTGTTTCGCTTTTTGCCGTCATCCCGGGCGTGGACCCGGGATCCAGTTTGTTTACTAGAAAAACTCCTTATTTTATTTCTGGATTCCAGGTTCCCGCTTGTATGCAGGCCCTGGAATGACAAACAAGACAGCATTTTAGTGTGCGTGGCGCACCCACAAGGCAAAAAATTGTGTTCCACCACTTGTAAACTTTGCTACAATAAAAAAATTAAGGAGCGTATGAAATGATTAAATTGGACTTTACCAAACTCCCCTCCGCCACCTTTGCCTGCGGGCCGGGGCAGGGGCATCCCGTCATCCGCGAAACACCGCTTTACAAAACTTTATTTGAACGCAGCCACCGCGCGAGTGATATTTCCACCGACGGCTTATATAAAGAAGCCGTGCAAAACCTGCGCGAACTTTTTTCTCTGCCAGAGGATTACACCGTCATCTTTTTTATGGGCGGGGCTTCGGCCGCTATGGATGCGGTAATGTGGAGTTTAGTCAAAAATTCCGTTTCCGGCTTATCATTTGGCGCATTTTCCAAACGCTGGGGGCACGAAATGCTATCCCGCTTGGAGCCGAACGTCATCCGCTCCGTGCGCGACGCGGCAGAGGGCGAGTTTTTCCCCAAAGAAAAGCCCGACTACAACGCCAGCCTTGTCTTTCTAACGCCGAACGAAACCTCTACGGGCGTGCAAATCCCAAATGAATATTTGGAGCAAGCCTGGAAGGAAAAGGGGCCCGATACCTTAATCGCGTGGGACTGTACATCCTGTGCGGGCGGGCGCGATTTGCCAAAAAACAAATATGACGTTATGGTATTTGCTATGCAAAAATGCTTTGGCGCGGGTGCCGGGTCCAGCGTTATTATTTTGAGCCCGGCCGCCGTCAAACGCGCCGAAGAGGTTAAAAAATACCGCTCCGTGCCCTATGTGCTGGATTTATCTGCGGCCATTGTTCAGGCAGGAAAATATCAAACGGTCAATACCCCCTGCACCACCAATATTTGGATGTTCAACGAGGCCTGCAAATGGATGAACACCAACGGCGGCTTAAAGGCGATGGATGCGCTGTGCCGCCAGCACGCGCAATTTTTGCTGGACTGGGCGCAAAAAACCGATTATTTGGCCCCGCTGATTAAGGACGAAAAATTGCGCTCCTACACCACGCTTACGCTGGAAGTAACTGACCCCGCCATAAAGGATGCGGACATATCCGCCGCTTTAAAGGCTACGGGCCGCGCAAACCTGGCCGACGGCATTAAAAAATATTCCTCGGTCAAGCAGAACTCCCTGCGCATTTCCTGCTTTCCGTTTGTGGATATCCACGGCACGGGCGAATACAAAAAACTGGCCGACACGGTGGACGACATCGTCCGCCAATTAAAGGCCCAACACAAATAAGGCGTAAGGAATATAAAAAAGTGCCCCCGGAGTTTTTGGCCCCGGGGGTGTTTTATATCAAAGCAACTTAAATTATTTTTCGTCGCGCACGATGTAGCCAAATTCTTCCAGGGCTTTCGTATCGTTGCGCCAGTTGGGCGATACCACTACATTAAGTTCCAAGCGGTACTTGCGCCCTAAAAACTCTTCAATGCGCTTTTGCGCCCGCTTGCGCAGTTCGGCAATCGCACTGCCGCCCTTGCCAATTAAAATAGGCTTTTGGCTCTCGCGCTCCACGTGGATATTGGCACGGATGTAGTTCTTGGGACCGAGGTCCTCGGTAAATTTTTCAATCTCTACAAAGGTGCTGTACGGCACTTCCTTTTGATAGAGTTTAAAAATCTGCTCGCGGATAAATTCCGCCGCGTAAAAGCGTTCCCAGCGGTCCGTCCATTGGCCGGGCGGAAAGTAGGCCGGGCTGTTGGGCATTGCGGCGATAACCGCCTGCTTTAATAAGTCCGTCCCCGTCCCGTTGGCGGCGGAAATGCGGAAGGTCTTTTCAATCTTTAAATCGGCCTTCACGCGCGCTTCCAACGCGTCCAGCGCGGCAACATCTTTCACGAGGTCAATTTTATTAATCGCCAAAAAGATAGGACAAAAAACGGTTTTTAATTTTTCCACCAACGGCGCGTTTAACGCGTAATCCGCCATTGCATCCACCAAAAAAATTACCAAATCGGCATCCTCGCGCACCGCGCGGTCAATGCAGCCCACCATTGTTTGCTGCAATTTGTATTGCGCCTTTAAAAACCCGGGCGTATCTACAAATACCACTTGGTAATCGTCCCCGTCCGCGATAGCCAAAATGTTTTGGCGCGTGGTTTGGGGCTTGTTGGTAACGGGCGACAAAAGTCCGCCCGCCAGGTTGTTAAGCAAGGTAGATTTGCCCGCGTTGGGCAGGCCGGCTAATACGGCAAAACCGCTTTTAAAATTTTTTTCGTCCATAGATGTATTGTACTTATTTTTTGTCCGTTCGCCAACGCTCCGCGCTACTCGGTGATATAACTGTCCACAATTTCACCGAAGTAGAACATATGGTAATCGTTCGGCTCCTTGTTGTACCACAGTTCATTAAGCGCCTTGTTCAAATTTTCCGCGCCCATTAAGCGCGCATAAGCCACCTTGCACTCAAAGTGCATACCGGGTACAACTAAAACCGGAGTGGCAATCTTCTGCCCCTTGACGGTTTTTAATCCGCACGCGGCCAATTTATCCATATTCCGCCCGGATTTGGTGCCGCATATGGCCACCGCCTGCGGTAAATCTACATACGGAATTGTAACGGTGAACTCGTGCGATTTTTCAATTTGTTCGTAGGTAAAGCGGTTCTGGCGCACCACCGTGTTAAACACGGGAATCCGCCACAAAACGCCAATCGTTCCCCAGCCAATAACCATTGTGTTTATTTTATTGCCGGATTTCGTGGTTAAAAAAGCGGCCTTGGAAAGAATATCCAAGTTCTTTTGCGCATTAAAATTATACGGTACTCTTTTAATCATATGTTTTCCCCCTCTTTAAAGTATAACGGGCCCCGTAGCGCGGGGCAAGGGCTTTATTAGATTAGAAAGCCCGGCCTTTTTAAAAAGACCGGGCTTTAAAAAACGGCTTATTTGCGTTTTTTGGCTTTGGCTTTAACAGCCTTGCGCACGGGAGCCTTTTTAACGGCTTTCTTCGCTTTGGGAGCGGCTTTTTTAACCGTCTTTTTGGCGGGCGTTACACGCGCCGCGGCCGATTTTTTATGCGCCTTGGCGGATTTTTTGGAACCGCGTTTTTTATTTAACTTGGCTTCAAACTCTTTCCATCCTTCCAACGCCAGCGGCAACACTTCATCCATATGCTTCACCGGGATTAAGGTCAGTTCCTTGCGGACCCGTTCCGGGATTTCGGACACGTCTTTCTCGTTGGTGTGCGGGTAAAGAATCGTTTTGACCCCTTCGCGGTAAGCGGCTAGGAATTTTTCCTTAATGCCACCGACGGGAAGCACACGGCCCGTAATGGTTACCTCGCCCGTCATCGCCAAATGCTTTTTAACGGGCAGGCCCGTCAAAAGGCTGGTCAAGGCGGTCGTAATCACACTGCCGGCGGACGGGCCGTCTTTCGGTACGGCCCCTTCGGGGAAGTGGACGTGGAAGTCCGTCTTGTCAAAATCTACATCCTTGCCATAGCCGCGGCTTCTGGCATACGTCAGCGCGGCGCGGACGGATTCCTTCATCACGTTGCCCAGCATACCCGTCAAAATCAGTTGGCCTTTGCCCGGGATTTTAGTGGCTTCAATAGACAGGGTTTCTCCACCTACGCTCGTCCACGCAAGGCCCGTAGCAATACCTACGCCGTTTTCCTCGGTCGCAAAGTTGGAATAGCGCGGCACGCCCAAAAACTCGTGCAGGTTTTCCTTGGTAACAACTACCTTTTTAGCGCCTTCCACAATTTTTTTGGCGGCTTTGCGGCACAGGGAGCCGATTTCGCGGTCCAAGTTGCGCACGCCCGCTTCGCGCACATAGTCGCGCATTAACAGGGCGACCGCGTCGTGCGTAACCTCTAACTGGCCTTCCTTCAAGCCGTGCATCTTCATTTGTTTGGGCAAAAGGTACTTATCCACGATATCGTGTTTTTCGTATTCGGTGTATCCGTCAAAATCAATGATTTCCAAGCGGTCGCGCAAGGTGGACGGAATATTGGCCAAGGAGTTCGCCGTGGTAATAAACATTACCTTGGATACGTCAAACGGCACATCCAAAAAGTGGTCGGTAAACTCTTTGTTTTGCTCCGGGTCCAATAATTCCAGCAACGCCGCCGCGGGGTCGCCACGCCAGTCGCTGCCCATTTTGTCAATTTCGTCCAGCAGGAAGACTGGGTTCATACTCTTGGCCTTGCTGATACCCTGAATAATGCGCCCCGGCATAGAACCGATATACGTTCTGCGGTGGCCGCGGATTTCGCTCTCGTCGCGTACGCCACCCAAGGACATTCGCACAAATTTGCGGCCGATAGCGCGCGCAATAGATTTTGCCAACGACGTTTTCCCCACGCCGGGCGCACCCGCAAAGCAGAGCACCGGGCCGCGCAAGGAATTATTTAACTTGCTCACCGCCAAATATTCCAAAATGCGTTCTTTGGGTTTTTCCAGCCCAAAGTGGTCCTCATCCAAAATCTTTTTGGCTTCTTTTAAGTCCAATACGTCCTCGGTCGTTTGGTTCCAAGGCATATTGACGAGCCAATCCAAATAGGTGCGCGAGACCGTCGCTTCCGGCGAGAAAGGCGCCATTTTGGACAAACGGTCAATTTCCTTTTCCGCCGCTTCTTTAGCCTGCGGAGGAAGCCCGTTCTTTTTGATTTTCGCGCGCAAGGCGTCCAATTCCTTTTGGAAATCATCCTTTTGGCTGAGTTCCTTTTGGATGGCCTTCATTTGCTCGTTCAAATAATATTCTTTTTGGTTTTTTTCAATTTGCGCGCGGACCTTGGAGTGGATTTTTTCTTCTAAGCCCAAAATTTCCACTTCACTGGTAATGAGTTTTAAGATTTTTTCCAAGCGGTCTTTAATATGCACCGCTTCCAAGATTTCTTGGCGTTGCTCGGTTTTTACGAGCATATTAGAAGCCACCGTATCGGCCAGTTTGGACGCGTCGTTTATTTGGCGCAGGAAGGAAACCCCTTCCACCGCAATCCGGTGCGACACGCGGGCATAATGGTCAAACTCGTCCAACACCTTGCGCATTAAGGCTTGTACTACCGGGGAATTATCGTCTTCTTCCTCAATATATTCCACCGTAGCAAACCAAGCCCCGGCCACGTCGTTCATTTCCAATTTGGTTACGCGTGCACGGGCCAAGCCTTGCAGAAAAATCTTCATAGAGCCGTCGGGCATCTTTAAATTCTGCGTAATTTGCGCAATCACGCCGAAATGGTAAATATCGGATTCTTTGGGGTCCTCAATTTCCGCATTTTTCTGCGATACGGCCAAAATATATTTGCCCTGTTCCCCCAGCGCAAGTTCCACCGCGGAAACAGACTTTTCGCGGTCCACCGACAACGGGAGCGACATCCCCGGGAACATCACCACATCGCGTATGGCGACAGCCGGCACTACCGTCGGTAACGAAAGCGTTTGTTTTTTAATTTCTTCTGCCATAATTTTTCCCTCTCTGTAACGGATAAAAGGTTTCCCAAAAGCGTCTTATATCAAAACCCCCGCTTTTGGCTTTTATAGATTGTAGCAAATTAGGTTAAAATTAGCAACTGTGTTATTTGGTTGCTAATTTTGATAAAGTGGGGCCAAGGACAAGAATAAATAAAACAAGGGCACCGTCCTTAACTCGTTTCAGAACCTACCGCTTGGGTAGTTGTCGTCATCCCCGAGGGTTTCTGTCGGGGATCTGTTTTTGCTGGGGTTTTTCTCTTCCGAAACGACAGATTCCCGACTACGACACTCGGGAATGACAAGGTATTTATCTTTTGTATTGTAGTTGTTGTCATCCTGGAAAGTTGTAGTCCAGGATCTGTTGTTATAAAAAAGGAAAACAACGGATACTGGAACGCTCCGCGCCTGCACACCGTCCAGTATGCCCTTTTAGATAACAACTCATAATGTATATCCTGAAACAAGTTCAGGATGACTGCCTTTTTTAATAACAACAAACCCCGAGCCCAACAGGCCACACCCTAGCGGGCCACCAATTTTTCGGGGATGACGGCAACGACACTTGTTGTTCGTGTCGCCCTTTTGCGTTGGCTTTAAAAGGCGGTTTAAACGGAAAAGTATTTTTACTTGTTTGAGCCAATAGGGCGAGTTGTAAAAATACCCGTTTAAGCCTGCCTTTTATAACGCGTTGGGCGGCGAGTTTTTTGTTTACTTTTTGTCGGCACAAAAAGTAAATAAAAAAGGCGCACAAATGCAACGAATTTGGCAAATGGTTGGCCCTTATAAGTAACGGGGAACAAAGATTTACTCTTTGTTCCCCGTACGCATTTCGCAACAACTGAAAAAGCCGTTACTTTTTAAGGGGCAATACCTCGTCAATCAGCCCATACTCCTTGGCCTCTTGCGCCGACATATAATAGTTGCGTTCGCTGTCGCGGCGGATTTTTTCTTTATCCTGCCCCGTGTGCTTGGCTAAAATATCCAACAAATGTTCCTTATTGTCGCGCAATTCCTTGGATTCAATTTCAATATCCGTTACCTGACCAGAAATACCGCCGCCCCAAATTAAGGGTTGGTGAATCATAATGCGCGCGTGCGGCAAGGCATAACGTTTACCCTTGGAGCCGGCGGCCAACAAAACCGCGCCGAAACTCATCGCTTGCCCCATACAAATAGTGGTAATCGGGGCCTTGATAAATTGCATTGTATCGTAAATAGCCAAGCCCGCCGTTACCATACCTCCGGGAGAATTGATGTAGAGGTTAATTTCCCGGCTGGAATCGTCCGCGTCCAAATACAGCAGTTGGGCAATAATCATATTGGCGCTGGCGGTATCCACTTCGCCCTCGCGCCCGCCGACAAAGATAATGCGGTCTTTGAGCAAGCGGGAAAAAATATCATAACCAACGTTTTTTTCAATAATGGTAGGTATAATCATATTGTATATTGTAGTATATTTCCCGGTCCGGCGGCCCGCCATTTTATAGGTCTTAGGACCTAGGGGCCTAGGCCCTAAAAGGCCCTAGTTTTTTTGCGGTTTATTTACTATCTTATATATATAAGTAAAGAATTTTAGGAGGATTTATGAAAAAACTGTTCGTTTTACTCACCGCCCTAACGCTATCCACCGCCGCTTTTGCCGCCAACGCATCCAGCAACAGCGCGCTGATTGAAGAATCCGTTGCCACTGGGGCCCAAGCCGTCGGCGAAGGCGAAGTCAGCCAGCAGACCTTGAAGAACACCCAGCAGGCGTTGCAGTTGGGGCTTATGATTTTTGATGCACACCGCGACTTGAACCAAATGACCGAAACGGACAAAGCCATTGAAAAGGCTTTGGAAAAGGATATCCCGGCGGTCTTTAATAAGATCAAAACGACTTCGGACGAAGTAGCCGACGAAGTAGAACCGCTTTTAAGCAAATTAAGCGGCTTGTTAATCGCTAACCAGCCGGCCTACCCCAAAACGGCGGTTGATACGGACACGGCCACTTTTATTACGTTCATTACGGCCATTACCTATACGCAGGGTAAGGGCCTCTTAAACGAAACATCCGCCAAAGTATTAAACGGCGAATTGCAGGCCATTATGCTGCAAGGATTTACCCAACAGGGAGAATAGTTTTTCCCCTTTTTAAAAAGCCCCGCCCCCAACGGCGGGGTTTTTAAGTGCAAAAAGGCCCAAGCGTATATAGGTCTTTTTTCTGATAGGGCCTAGGTCCAAAGGCCCTTTACCCTGAATAAGAAAACAGTTAAACTACAAGTAAGGAAGTAAGCTGTAAAATCAATCTAAAAGCCGTGCCTATAAAAGGAGACTGTATGAAAAGTGTCAAATGGATGTTAGCTGCATTGTTAGCCGTTGCCGTCTGTACGCCGCTTATGGCGCAAAACAATAAGGATTTGGGCGCCAAGATTCAACGCCAGATTCAACTGCAAAGTCAAAAAAACAAAACGCAAAAATGCCGTCTGTGCGGTAATGAAATTACGAATGAATCCCAACGCTGTGCAGCAGACTGCGATGTAATCTGTATGCCGGAAAACGACGCACAAGCCAAACCCCAAGCCAAAAAGCAAGAAGCCGCTCCGGCCAAAGCCCAAGTAAAAGAAACCAAATCTTTGGGCAAATGCTGGCGGTGCGGTAATGAAATTACGAACGAGTTTCAACGCTGCGCAGCGGACTGCGATGTAACCTGTATGCCGGAAAATGAACCCACGGCTAAGCCGCAGGCCAAAAAGCAAGAAGCCGCTCCTGCAAAAACGCAAGAAAAAGAAACCAAATCTTTGGGCAAATGCCGCTGGTGCGGTAACGAAATTACGGACGAATGGAAACGCTGCCCCAATGACCCGGATGTAACCTGTATGCCAGCCCCGAAAGCGGAAAAAGCGGGAAAAAAGGTCAAAAAAGCCAAACCCGCAAAAAAGACTGTAAAGCAAGATTATGAAACCTGCCCGGAATGCCACGCCGTATATGACGATGACTACTATTTCCACGGAGTGCATCATTGCGGATTTAACCACTAATTAATAGTGTGGCAAAAAAGATTTTCCCCCCGCCAAAAGCGGGGGTTTTTTAATGCAAAAGGGCCCAAGCGTATATAGGTCTTTTTTCTGATAGGGTCTAGGTCCAAAGGCCCTTTACTAAAAACCATAAAATAGTTACACTAAACATAAGGAAGTATCAAATCAATCTAAATAACAAGACGTACCCATTAAGGAGACCAAATGAAGAGTGTCAAATGGATGTTAGCCGCATTATTAGCCGTTACCGTCTGTACGCCGCTTATGGCGCAAAACAATAAGGATTTGGGCGCTAAATTGCAACGCCAAATTCAAGTACAGCAAAAGAAACACCACCAAGCCGCCAAGTGCCGCTGGTGCGGTAACCAAATTACCGATTTGTCCAGAAGATGCCCGGCGGATCCGGATGTGTATTGCACGCCGGAACCGAACCCCGGCAACGAAACCTGCTACCGCTGTGGGCAGAAATTTACCAGAGGGCAAAAATGCCCGGAAACGCAATATTACCGCTTCTGCGCGGCCAACTACCACCAGGTAGATGCTATCCAGAGAGAGCAGAATTTTGTATCCAAAGAAGATAGAGCCGCTAAAAAGGCTGCAAAAAAAGCCCAGAAGCAACAACAAACCCGCGACGAGAGCAGATATTGCCCCAAATGTGGCGAAGAATACGATGTGGATGAACTTTACCACAATATTGCGCACCGCTGTGCGGCAGAGGCAAATGCGCCTAAACAAGAAGTAGAAGTTTCCACCACCAAAGGTGCTACGCTGAACCACTCTAATTTCCGCTACCAGCACGAGCACGAATTTATTGAGGTACCGGAACTGCCGTATTCGCAAGGGTTAGATGATGATATCGCCGTTAAAGCGGAAACCTTGTTACAAAAAGACCGCGACGACCACAACGGCAGAGCCGAACATTCCTTTGAATACTACTATCAACAAGTGGCCAATCAATTTAAGGCAAATGCCAAAGTAGAAAAATGCCGCTGGTGCGGTAAAGACATCACCAACGCTTCCGTCAGATGCTCGGAAGACCCGGATGTAGTCTGCACGCCTGCCCCGAAAGCGGGTAGCACCGTAGGCGTGCAACCTAACACGGGCAAAGTTTCCGTTCAAGAGGAAACACACTGCCCCAAATGCGGTGAAGAATACGATATTGATGTACGTTACCACGGGATGCAGCACCGCTGCAACACCCCCGAAAAACCGGTAAAATATCATCCCGCCGAAAAATAATTTAAGCACTTAAAAAGTTTAAAACCCCGAGTATCCGCTCGGGGTTTTTCGTTTGAAAATACAATATAAGTTTTTAAAAATTATATTTTTCCCCTTTTATTTAGGATCCACACAAGTAGTCGGGCACCGTTCAATCACGAAAGATACCAATAGCGTATCTAACTTATCATAAATTACGCCATTTTCTTTATAGACCCATCTTCCGTTATAGCAAGTTAAAGCACTCACCTGCGGAGTTTTCTTTTCAGAAGTCCCCGTGGAAAGTTGGGCACGCATACTGTTAATCATTCTTACGCAAGTGCTATGGGGGCAATTTGAAGTACACCGTGCCAACCCGGGATAAGATAAAGTATCAGTATTTGGAAGCGTGCAACCACTTGGAGCCCCCCAAGCATATGGTTGACTAGAAGACTGCGGAACATCCGAACGGCAACATTTATTAGTAGAGGCCTCGTAAGTGTATCCACCCGGACACGATTTAGGAGTTGTATCAGGGGTCGTTTTTTCCGCTTCTCCGCAGACTAAATACACCTCGTCCTTGTTCTTTAATTTGAGTTTTTGCCAACTCATCGTTTCCCCACTACAAGCCGGGAACTTATAGCCAAACAAATTAAGTTCGCTCAAATACATATTGTCCGCTTGGAGTGTGTAACCTTGCTTATAGTTGGCCACGCGCAAATTGGTTTCAAAGTCAAAGTCCGCCGTGCCGTTTCCGCTACCCATAATAGCCATAGTGCCTACAATCGCGGGTGCGTCATTAAGTTCCAGTCTTCCCCCCGCTATTTTTAAAAGATTATTTACGCGCAAGGATTTACCTGTATTAAACCCCTCGTCTGTTGTACAACCCAAATTCATTTGGCAGGCTGATGTTAAGCCGATATCCATTTGCTTCGTTACATCTACTTGGCTATATGCCACATATTTTACGGGAAAATATGTTACCATTGTCATTTTATTGGCACTTGCCCCCATAACCGCGGTAGAGACCAATAAAGCACACAACCCTATAAATATTTTTTTCATTTTTCCTCCTTTTTAAG
>DJFE01000033.1:11706-35420 GCA_002432025.1 Candidatus Avelusimicrobium stercoris
TTAAGGCCTTTATATTTGAGCAAAACGGCCTTTTATACGCGTTTTTATACGGCGGATACATCCGGGGTACGGCCACCTCAATTTATCAAAATTTTAACAAAAAAAACAAAACAACCCCTTTAAAATAAACGACGAAACGACAACGACAGTTCCCCAGAACCCTAGCGGAGCGCCAAATTTCTCGGGGATGACGGCATAACAACACAATAAAAAAAGGGGATTATAAAAATCAAGGTCATACTGGAAGGTTTTTGTCCAGTATCAACTCCTTATTTAATAACAACAGATCCTGGACTACGACTTTCCAGGATGACAACAACTAGCGACACAATCGGTAGATCCTGAAACCTATTAATAGACCCCGTACAGAAACCTTACGAGGTGCCGCCTAGCGGTATGGCGGCAATTCAGGATGACCTTCTTTTTTAATAACGACAGAGCGCCGCACCCTGCGGGCCGCGCCTTGCAGGCGGCAGATTGTCCGCGCCCTTTTGATGTATTGAGCAAGACGCTCTTCATAAAGTCGCGCTCCTCTAAAACAGCAAAAACCCCGCCGGGGATGCACCCAGCGGGGTTTTTATTTAGGTTTTAGAATTACATTACATATTGGAATACGGGCGGATAACATTTAACAAGGTGTTTTCCCGCGTTTTTGCCCAATGCAAAATAGGGAACAAGCACTCTGCATTATTTTTGAGATACACCAAATAATACAACACGCTCAATCCTTTATCGTTAATGGGCATAATCACACGTCCGTAATCTTCCTGATAATAGCGGCGGGCCAAACGGCTAAGCACCAAGGGCTGATGAGGGTTTTCCAAAGCCGCTTTCTTAAACGCTTCGTAATCCTTATAAATAGCGATTTTATGGCGTTTGGAAAACTTCTCCCAAAACGGCACCAAATATTGCGCATACGCGCCGTCTTCCGCCAGCACGGCCAGGTCCAAATTCTTTTCTTTATCCAAGCGGATATATTTCCGTTTAGCCAAGTAGTGGTCTTTCGGCACCGCCAAATATAAGCCTTCTTTGGCTACGGAAGTTTTTTCAAAATCTTTTTTGTTTTTACGCGGACCCGCTAAACACACGACGCCATCGGCCTTTTTTTCCTCCAAGGTTTGCCCCACTTCGCTATCCGAGTGCAGTTGCAAGGAAGAAATTTTAGTTTGGGTGCAATACTTCTGAAAGAAAGGCACCACCAGGCGCATCGGCCCCGGGTCCGTAAACGCCAGCGTCGCCGCCGTGTTGCGTTCCCCGTAAGCACGGTAGAATTGCCGCATTTCGTTTACTTGGTTCAAAATATTGTCCGCAAATACCACGGCTCTCTTGCCGGCAGCATTTAACATAATGGTGTTATTTGCACGGACGAAGAGCGGCATATCCAAATCCCGCTCCAATTTTCTGATAGCCACGCTCAATGCGGGCTGAGATACTTTTAATTTAGCAGCCGCACGGGACATATTGCCCGTGTGCGCAATCGTTGTAAAATATACCAGTTCTGTCAATTCCATAAGCCACTCTATGTATTTATTTAATTTTTATAAATAAATGGTATCAAACTGCACGATTTACTATAATTAAATTATATCACATCTAACGGAAAACGCAATCCTTTTTCCGCTAAAATTTACCGGTTAGCCCAACGCCAAAAGGCATCTTCAAACGCTGATGTGGTGGCGTAGCGGTACGAACGGCCCAAGGCCTTTTCCACCGAGTAGGGCTGGTAAACGGTTTTGCCACGCGAATCCTTTTGCAAAAATCCCGTCGCCGGGTCGCGAACGGCTTCCCCTTGCGCCAAAAGGCGCGTAAACTGTTCAAACTGCATACGGTTAGAGGGTGATGTTCCCCCCGCCGGATTTAACAAAAAACGCACCATTACGTAGGCCTGGAAATACCAATCCTGCGTTTTGTTGCGGCTTTCCGCCATTTCCAAGGAGCCCTCTTCCATAAACTGGTCAAACGGCACCAAATATTGCGGCGGGCCTTGGCGTTTGGCGGTTAAAGTCTTGCCAAAGGAACTGGACGAGGAAAAACTGCCGAAACCCGGTTTATTGGCGGGGTCCCGCTGAAAATTAAGCGTTTTAAAATCGTTATTCCACGGCCCGTTCCCTCCCGGATAGGATTGGTCTTCCAACAAAACGGCCAAGCCCTCATCCAACCAGGTGGGCGTCATAATGCGGCCCGTTTTGTGGCTGTCAAAAAATTGCTGGGTAAAAATATGGGTCAATTCGTGGGTAAAACTTTCCTTTAAATTTTGGCCCTGTTTGTTGCCGGGCGTGTCATAGACTACGATTTCTCCGCGCGTCGGGTACGCAAGCGCGCCGGACCACGCCTTAGCGTTGGGTTCGTAGCGCAGGTAGGATTGGTGGTCCTGATACACAAACACGCGCACCTTACCGGACATCATCCACGGGATAAAGCGGCGCAAGGTTTGATAGGCGTTTTCAAACGTCATAGACATATTGGACGAACTAATCCCGCTGCCTGTGCGTTTTTGGGTATAAATTTCAAAGTGCGTACTTTGCGAGGGCACCCACGTTACGCCGGGGCGGAAGGCATTGGGGTTAAATTTTTTATTGGGCGCGGGAACCTTGTTCGGGCGGTTTTGCGAGGCGGGCGCCGGGATTTTCCGTCCGGCGGATTCGGCGGCCTCTTTGGATTTTTCCAACATACGCACCGCGTATTCCAGTTCCGCGTCGGCGGCGGCTTCTTCGCTGGATTCCTCTTCGGTGTTTTCCGCTTCGGCTTCGTTTTCGGCCTGTTCGCCAGGCGGCAAAAGGGCATTATTTTTTTCAATATCTTTTTCTAGTTGCGTGGGTTTTACGGCCTTTTGCGCAGAAGCGGCTTTTTTAGCCGTGTTGGTTTGGGCCGCGGTGCGGCGTTTGGATTTAGCGGCCTGCACGCGTTTAGCCGCGGCCGGAGAAAGCGTTTTTTTAGCCGGAGCCACCGAGGTTTGCACCGACGTTACCGTACCGCCCATAGAAAGCGGCATATCCAAGGTATTGGCGGAATTGGCCGGAGCCGTTGCGGTCGGGGTATTCGCTGTTACTGCCGGGGCAGGTGTTTTTGCCGCAGGAGCCGCCGTTTTAGGGGCCGAAACCGTCGGCTGGGAAGCCTCAATAGATTGCTTTAATAAGTCTATATTGGAATCGGGCTCGTCCACCACCACAGGGGCAGGCTGGTTCTGCACCGAAACCCGCTGGGCATACGCCGGAGCCGCTAAAAGGCAAGCCGCCAGTAAAATAAAAATCGCTCTCATACCCCGCCACCGCTTACATTACGTCCACGCTGGAATCAATCGTATAGGTCAGTTTACACTTGTTATCCTGCATTATAGCGTCGGTACCCGTAGAGTCAAACGCCGCGGTAACGGTATAGGTTTGCCCGTTAAGCGAAATATTGCATTTGTATGTTTTTTCTACTTGGGCGGTAGGGCAGGTACCCGTGGAAGCGTCCTTGCAATACATAATGCACTGGTTCATATCGCGCGCGAACATTTCGGGGCTTTTGGCGGCCCACATACTGTTTATTTGCGCCATACAAGAGTTTACCAGCATCTGCGCAGAAACCGTGCGGCGCGTTTTGCGCGCGGCGGTCGTGCGGGACAAACTGGCGCGCAGGAGCATAGTAGCCATACCCGCCAAAATAACGGTAACCAACAAAACTTGCAATAAAGCCGCACCTTTTTTATTTTTCAAAATCATATAAGACCCCTTATGCCTTTACTCTGTAACCGTTAGGCAACATAAAAATTTGTTCTACGGCGTCGTTTACCACCGGGGTGCTGTCCAATTCAGTAATCAAACGCACCTGTAAAATACTGCCCAAATCCTTGCGGCGCACGGAAACGGCCGACGCGCTGGTATCCTTTACGCTATACGTTTCCGGGCCAAAGAACGGCACCGGATAATAGGTGTCCGAACCGGAGGAACCAATCGGCGGAATAAATTTTACGTTATAAAGAAAAACGTCCGTATTGGTATTATAACTGCAAGACGGCGCGCTTCCGCTCCAAGATACCGTCCCTTCGTGGCGGTAAATCGTTCCGCCCGAGAGGGCTTTTTTGTCCGGCGCGGCCGCCTTACTGCCCGGCACAAAACAATAGGTAACGTAAGAGTTACCCGAGCCAATGGCGTTGCCGTCAATATCCTCGTTTTTAGCCAAGGATAAAAGCGGGATTGCCGTTCCGGCCGTAGCGCTGTCAATTTTTCCGCGGACATAAAGCACGCGGGTAGATTCCTGCACATCTTGGCGCAATTGGCGCAAGGCAATGGACAGGTTGTTGCGCAGCATTACTTTACTGCGGCCTACGCCCGATTCACGCGAGGCGGCCGTCGTCAAGGAAGCAAGCGCCACACCGATGATACCTACAATCATCACCGCTAACAAAATTTCAGTTAAGGTAAAACCCTTTTTGTTTGTCATAACGTAAACCCATTGCAAGTAATATCAAAGGTAACTTGGCGGCCCTTGGTCGGGAACGCCGAAGCATAATCCGTTACCATATTGGCCGTGCCGTAAGTGTGCGTAGTGAAACTGGATTCCACCACCGTATAAGTAAAACGAGAAGTACTGTAATCGCACAAGGGCGGTAACATACACTTGATGTTATGCGTACCAAGCGACAGAGGAGCGCTGTCCGAAACGCGTACATCCGAGGGAATCAAACTCCCCCCGCACATACCGTTAGCGTATTGTTCGTACAGTTTGCTGTCGCTCATACCAGACACCATACCCGACGGGTACATTTGCAACTGGTCGTTGGCACGTTCTACTGCTAAAACCATTTCCTCGCGGATATCCGGCGCACCCGATTTGCGCGCCACAGAAAGTAACACGCCAAAGGTTCCCGCCGCCACCAGCGCCAGTAGCCCCAAGGCAATCAAGCCTTCCAAAATGGTTACACCTTTCTTTTTAGTTAAAACACGTTTTAAAAATTGCACCATAATATACTCCTACTTGGAGGAATCCTTTGCCTTCATAGACTGGTCCACATAAATATGGTAAGCACTATTTTTGCTTACGTCATATTTATCGCCGGAACCGTCCGCCCCCTTTACTACTACAATAGGGGTATTGGTGCCCGTGGCTTCGGTCAAGCGGCAAGTTTCATTAGGCACTTGCCCCGGGCGCGGGTCGCACACCGTAAAGGTATAAGGTAAACTAATAAAATCTTTAAACGACAAATAACCGCACGCAAACAACTGTTTGATTTCCACCGTGCCCGTGGTTTTTTGAAGCGGAATACCCGTTTCGGACGGGGCCACACAATCGGATGCCGCAGCCAAAACTACATTGTTTTTATCGGCGTCCACCGTGGGCGTAAAGGATTGGCCCTTGGGCACCCCGCCGCGGCTGACCTGATAATAAGCACGCACGGCCTGGGCCAATTTATGGGCGGCGGTTTTGGCTTGGCTGTTTTTTACCTCATAGCGCACCGAACGCAACACCGGCACCGCCATAGACACCACCACAGCAATAACCAGCAGCACCGCCAAAATTTCCATTAACGTAAAACCTTTTTTATTCGTCATAAAGGCTCCTAAAAACTTTCCACGCCCACTCCGGCGTCGGACACACAATAGGAATACTTTTTATAGCGATCCGAAAGTTTGCCTAAATACGCTGATTTGGGGGTCATTTTTACAAAGCAGGAGGAATCGGACGTATTTAACGCATAGGAAAAATATTCCGAGTTATCACCAGAGCGGTCCGTTTCCAACAGACCGCATTGCACCAAGGCACCCACCGTCGGGGTAGAGGTAATAGCGACATTGGACGAATAGCAGGCCGACGGGTCCAGCAAATACCGCTGGGCCGCCTGGGCGAGGGCGTTGGCGTAGGCCTTGGCGCTGGCCGCGCGCGCATCCGAAGCGCTGTTGCGGTAAGCCACCGTAGCAAACACCGCCAAAATGCCGATAATCGTAGCCGCAATTAAAAGTTCAATTAAGGTAAAACCATTTCTCTTCATAAAACTCCCCATTAATACAGTATTGCGCAGTTTTGCACCTTTGTCAAGTTTAGTTTTTGGGAATACGCTTGATGGTACCGCTGCGCAAGAAAGCCGCCCGGTAATATTGGCCAGCCGTCGGACTGTCCGCCACAGATTTAAATGTGCTGTCTTCCATACAGGCCACTACTCCCGCGTTGTTATTGCAACAAGCGGTAGTGGTAGCCGTATTCACCGGGCAGGCATAAAACTTGTAGCCCTTATAAACACTGGTGGAGGTGTCATCAAACGGAATAGGCGACATATATTTGCGCACCGCCAAGGCCTTTTGATAGTTGGAATTGGTTACCTCTGCGTCCGTACCCAGCGTACCGCTCATATTAGAGGAAGTTACCTGCTGGGCCGAGGTTGGAAAGGCATATCCTTCCGACTGCAAGGTGCGCAGACCGTTGCCCAAGTCCATAAGCACGCCTTGGGCAGCCAAGTAGCGGTTTTTATCTTGCGTTTTTTTATAGGCCGGCACGGCAAACACCGCAACGGACACCGCAATCACCACTACAATTAGCACTTCAAGCAATGTAAAACCTTTCTTCATTTTCTCCTCCCTTAGTTGCCACCGATTTGGGACAATTTAAAGATAGGCAAGAAAATAGAAGCCACAATAATACCGATAAGCGCACCGACGCCGCAGATTAAGATAGGGTCAATAACCGCGGAGAAACGGGCAATAAACTGGTCCACGTTATCGGCGTAGAATTTGGAAAGCGTGCCGATAATGCTGGGGAGTTTACCGGATTCTTCACCCATCAACATCATTTCCGTCATTAAGCCCGGGAAAACGCCCGTAGCACGGAACGATTCGGAAATGGCTTTACCGGCCGCCACTTCCGTGCGGACGTGCTTCAAGGCGTTTTGGATGATGACGTTGCCGTCAAAAGATTCTTCCAATACCAAGATAGCGTTCAAAATGGTTACACCGCTTTTAAGCAAGGTGCACAGCGTAGAAAGCATCCGGTCGTAGTAAATGTTTTTAAGGAAGTTGCCGAACAGCGGCATAGAAATCAAAAATGCGTGCCAGCGTTTTTTGCCGTCCACGGTTTTGATGTAGAAGCGGAACGCCACAAACAGGGCAATCGCGGACACGATAATCAAAATACCGTTGTTAATCAGCAAACTGGACACATTTAAGACGACGACCGTAATCATCGGCAAGTCAATGTTAAAGTCCTTAAAGATTTGCGCAAAGGTCGGCACGATGCCCAAAATAAAGTAAATAAGCACGCCGACAGAGGCTAACATCAAGATAGCCGGATACGTTACAGCCGTGATGATTTTGCTCTTCATCCCTTCCTGCGTTTTGGTGTAGAGCGAAATCTGCATCAAGGTATCGGCTAACTGACCGCCCACTTCGCCCGCCTGCACCAAGGACAGCCAAATGTGGCTGAACGTTTTGGGGTGCTGGGCAAGGGCCGAGTGCAAGGACTGCCCGCCCGCAATATCCTTGGCTACCTGCGTAAGCACATAGCCCAAGGTGGGGTTGGAAGCGTATTCACCGAGCAGCGATACCGCGCGCACCAGCGGCACACCGCCGGCAATCAGCGTGGATAACTGTTCCGCGAAGAACGCCAAAACGTGGCCGGGGACCTTGCCGCCTTTCTTTTTGGAAGAACTGCCGCCGCCAAAAAGGCCGCCGCTTCCTTCCTGCACGTCCAAAACCAAATAGCCTTTGTTTTGCAGGGCGAGAATTACTTTTTCCCGGTTATCTGCCGATACGGAACCCTTAATGGTTTTACCGTTGCCATCTCTGACTGTATAAGTATATTTTTGCATAAACCCTCTGTTATTCGTCTGATGTCGTAATACTCAAAATTTCATCTACCGTCGTTTGCCCGCGGATGACTTTATGCCACCCGTTTGCACGCAAGTTAAGCGAGCCGGAGCGTTCCGCCGCCCGTTTTAATTCCACGAGGTCCTGCGTTTTGTAAATAATGTTACGCATTTCCTCCGTCATACGGTATACTTCGTAAATAGCGCGGCGGCCCATAAACCCGGTGCCGAAGCACTTGGGGCAGCCGACCGCTTTAAAGAACGTCCAAGAGTTTTGGTCGCGCGGATTCAAATGGCCTTCCTTGATAATACGCTGTAAGGTGGCCGGATCCGGGATGTGCGGGACCTTGCAGTACGGGCACAAAATACGCACCAAGCGCTGCGCCGCCACCAACGCCAAGGAAGACGCGAGCAAGAAAGGTTCCATACCCATATCAATCAAACGGGGCACGGCGCCCAAGGCTTCGTTGGTGTGGAGTGTGGAAAGCACCAAGTGGCCGGTTAAGGCCGCTTTCAAGCAGGCTTCGGCGGTTTCGTTATCGCGGACTTCCCCCACCAGAATTACGTCCGGGTCCTGACGCAAGAACGAACGCAAACCCGCCGCAAACGTAAGGCCAATGGCCGGCTTTACCTGCACCTGGCTGATACCAGCCAGTTTGTATTCCACAGGATCTTCCAGCGTCATAAAGTTTAACTCTGGGGTGCGGATGGTGGTAAGCACCGCATTTAACGTGGTAGATTTACCGGAACCCGTAGGACCCGTCAAGAAAATCAGCCCGTGGGGCAGGTTGGCCGCTTCCAAGAAGGCTTTTTTCTGGTCCGGTTCAAAGCCCAGTTTATCCACATTCATTTCGCTCGTACCTTTATCCAAGATACGAAGCACCAGTTTTTCGCCATATACCGTCGGACAGACAGATACACGAACTTCAATGGATCTATTTTGGTAGCGGATAGTAAAACTGCCGTCCTGCGGCAAGCGTTTTTCCGCGATGTCCAATTTGGACAAAATTTTAATACGGGAAATAATTGCGTTTACAGATTCTTTGGCTGGGGCCGTTCGTTCGTACAGGGAACCGTCAATACGAAAGCGCAAACTCACGCGCGCATCAAACAGTTCCAAGTGAATATCAGATGTACGTTCCGTAATGGCTTGGCGCAAAATAGCGTTTACCTGCTTTACGTATTGCGATGCATTGGGCGAAACCTTATCCAAGTCCAAAAAACCGGAAACATCCACATCGTCGTCGCTGTCTTCGCCGGAAACTTCTACCTGCGGTTTGGCGGCTTCGTTCATTACTTCTTCCAACAGGTTTTTGTTGGAGTAGAAGTTATCAATTACGTTTAAAAGTTGGCTTTTGCTGGCTAAAAAGGGTTGCACTTGCTTGCCGGACATCATTTTGATGTTTTCCAGCAAGAATACGTTCGTTGGGTCCAGCACCGCTACGGCGAGGGAGTCGTCCTCCACGAACAGAGGGATAACCATATTTTCGCGGGCAAATTTTTCAGGGATGATTTCCTGCAAATTCTGCTCTTTTTCCGGCACCAAAATGCCGTTTTCTTTAGAAGCGTAGGGAACCGCAAAATGTTTGGAGAGCGCCGCCGTTACTTTTTCCTCAGATGCAAAGCCGAATTTTATTACAGCCTCTGGGAACGTTACGTTGTTTTGTTTGGAGAACAACATCGCACGCTTGACTTGTTCTTCGTTTAACGTGCCCTGTTCTACCAAAATCTCACTTAACTGTTTTGCCATTTCCTAATCCTCTGTATTGGTTGCTTTTGATACTGCCCGCCCCCGGCAGGAACCGGGGGCAGGTTAAAGATATTAACTATTCCGCCAAAATGGTCGGGGTGATGAAGATGACCAAGTCGGTGGTGCTTTTAGATTTTGTCTTGCTCGTAAACAGCCAGCCCAACAATGGGATATCGCCCAAGAGCGGTACTTTGCGGGTCTGGTCCGTTTCACGCGAGGTGAGCAAACCACCGATAACGACCGTTTGGCCGTTCTTCACGCGAACCAAGGTAGAGGCTGCGCGGGTGGTGGTGTCTTTGGAAAAGTCAAAGCCGGAACTCACCAAGTCGGAATACGAAGGCTGAACATAAAGCGTTACATAACCTTCGCGGTTTACCTGCGGGGTAACCTGCAAGGTAAGACCGACGCGTTTTCTTTCCGCCGAGGTGGTCGTCATCCCTTCACCGGAACCGCTGCCGGATTGGCTCATCGTCTGGCCGACGGTGGCGTCCGTAGAGGTGGTGATGGTGGCCGTTTTGTTGTTCAAGGTTACCACTTTCGGTTTACCCAAATATTTGGCTTCACCGCGGGTCAACAAACTTTTCAGCACAATGTTAAAGGCCGAGAAGTCCAACAAACCGCCTTCATCTTCGCCTTCGTCGCTGGAAGAGGAACCGGACCCAGAACCGGAGCCGGAGGAAGAATCGCTATTCAACTGATCCTTGCTTGGGAAGATATAGTTCCAACCTTTCACACCTTGGCCTTTAATATATTCCAAGTCCACTTTGCGTTTGGGGCCAGTCATAGAAACCATCGCTCCGTCGGTTCCGCCGTATTCAAAGCCGAGGCTCAAACCGCTCGTCTTGCTGACTTCCACAATTTGCGCTTCAATCAAAATCTGCGGGGGTTTAATATCCAACTCGGCCAAGATGTTTTCCACTTGCGGGAAGACTTCGGCCACGTCGGTAATAATCAACTTATTCGTGCGGGGATCCACGGCAATTTTACCCACGGGGGAGAGCATACTCTTTACAATCGCCGTAATTTCAGCACCGCCGCTGTAAGAGTCGGAACCCGTACCGGAGGAGGAACTTCCCAAGTTCACCCCGGTAGAATCGGACGAACTGGAAGAACTGCTGGAAGATACGTCCTGCGGCATAATGCTATTGAGTTCGCTTTGCGCGGAACCAACACCTTGCAGGGAAATGTAACTAAGGGTATAAATCTTAGTAATCGTATCCGGGGCATCGTTGGAGCGTTTGGTTACAACGTAACTGTCGCTCTTGCCGATGCGCTGATAAGCCAACCCTTGCACGCGCAAAAGCGTATCCAACGCTTCACGCACCGTTACACGCGTCAGCGAAGCCGTTACTTTTTTATTGGCGAATTCCTCGCTCATAATAAAGTTGATTTTGGCTTGCGTCGTGATACTGTTCAAGAACGCCGCTATCGGTACGTTAGAAACGCGAATAGACACCTTGCGGTCCAAAGGAGAGGGTTCTTCGGTTTCTTTGTACAGATCGGTTTCGCCATTCAACTTTACCGTCGTATCTTCTGTTACAGCGATAGTGTTGTCGCTAGGCAGGGATTGCCGGGATTTCTGGGCAAAAGCATTGCCGCCCAAACTCACAACCGCCACACACGCCAGCGCAACTGCTAAACGATTTGTCATCTATCCTCCTATAATTTTTCCTAAATGATTTGATTACAACTTCATTTTACGAACAAATTTATGCCCCTTGTAAGAAAACACTACGGAATCGGGGCGGACTTCCACAATCCGCGCGCCGTAAATGCTCTTACCTACGGTGTAAATCTTACTGCCGATAAACACTTCCTGGCCGATAATACCGCCGATTTTAATGCGGTTTCTCACCTCGCGGGTCGGGTCTTTAATGCGGGCGAGTTCCAACTGGCGCAAGCGTTCTTCTTCCTCGCGTTTGCGTCTTTCTTCGGCCAATTTGCGCTGGCGTTCCGCTTCCAAAGCGGCCAAGCGCTGCTGCTCGCGGTATTGCAAGAGCAAAAAGTCGTCGGGCGACAAGGTCGGGTCGCGGCGGGATTTGGGGTTATACACCACGCGCGGGGCCGCGGCTTCTTCGGGTTGTTCGGCCACTTCCTCACGCGGTGCCACAAAGCCTTCCCCTTCTTGGGCCGGAGCCACCGGGGCTTCACCCACAGCAGGCGGCACAGGTTGTGCGCTTTCCGGCATTGCCGTAGGCACGGCGACGGGAGCCTCTTGCGGCAAGGCCTCCACGGACACATCCGCCTGCGCAGCCAAGGCCTTTTGCGCTTGCGGGGCGACCGTACCCGTCAAATCTTTTTTGGCGGCACGGCGGCCTTTGCGGGCGTTTTTTTGCGCCTGTGCAAACGGCACACAGACAAAGGCAAAAAGCGTAAATAAACAAATGAGTTTCTTCATTATTTTTTACCCCCCTTTCTCTTGGAGGCTTTTTGGGCCTGTTGCTCTTTGATTATTTTATCATAATCTTTAAAGAGACCCTTAGCAATTTTTTCCTTCGGGAAAATGGTGTTAAAGCGCATAGACACTTTATTTACACCCAATTTGCTGGATTCCTGCTGTTTGGCAATGGAAAACTCGGTAACTTTAATATATTCGTCCAAGTTTTCAATGCCCGCCAAGAACTCGGCAAACGGCGTAAAGCCCATTTCGCTGTTTACCCGCAAAGAAGCGGCCACAAAGGTAGAGTTGCTGGTATCTTCGGTCTGCTGGCCCTCAATTTGGGGCGTTACGTTAGCAGCCTTGAAAATGCCCAAAATCTGGCTGAGCAACCACTCGTTTTTAGACTCAATGTCCGGGAATTTCGGCTCCAAGGACAAAAGTTTCGTCTTGTTAGCCTGGTATTCCTGTTCGCTGGTCTGCTGGACGCGGATAGCATCCACTTGTCCGTTATAGTTGCGGATTTTTTCGTCAAATTTACCGTTGGCATAGCGCAACAGCAAAAATACCACGAGCACCGCTACAAACTGTTTGACGAAGAGTTTTACGTTCCCTTCCTGCGCCACCGTTTGGATATCTTGGAAACCCTTTTTCAGGTTTTCCTGCATTTTAGCCGCTTTTTCCTTCATATCTGCTGCCATAATTAGCGACCTCCTTCCTGCTGCTGACGTCCGCAGGTGAATACGAAACTGGTTTCCGTGCCGGTAGCGGCAGAAGAATCGCCGCTTCTGGACGAGTTACCGCCCGCCGTACCCGCTACGTTCGGATAGCGGATGTTGGCTTTTTCGCCGCAGATTTTTTTGAAATTGGGCTGTTGTACGAGGTTATCTCTAAACTGGTTGCCCAAGGCCAAATCGGCGCGGCCGTCTTTACCGGTTTTAATAGCCCCTTCCAACACAATACTGCGGGCTTCACCGCCCTTGGACGGGAACGGGTCCGTATAGGAAAATTTGGTAATCCACATTTCCTGCGGAATCGTGTCCACCACTTCCATAATTACAGGCGTAATGGTATGGTCAAACTGCAACATTTGCTGTAAGTTGGAGTTTTGGCTCTTCATTTTGCTCAAATTGCTTTGGATTTGGCTGGCCGTTAAACCGTCAAAATCGGCAATCGTCTGCGTGGCGGAAGCCTTGGTTTGGCGGAGATTTTTCTCGGCGCTCTTTACACCCAAATAGCCTTTGCCGATAAGGAGCAACAAAATAACAATCAGCACCGCGGCCACTTTCCAAGCGGTCAGGCTGGCGTTAAATTCGTAATCGCTCAAACGGTTGCCTTTGGTAAAGTCCAAATCTGGGGTTTTATGGTCGTGGAATTTGATGCTCGCGCCAATGGCGGCAATTTCCCCCGCCGAGCGCGTTTCAATGCCGTAAACCTCGCTTAAATTCCATTTGCGGACCGGCTTTTTGGAGTCGGCTTCCAGCGCGGGAATCCACGGGTCCACATCCGTACCCACGATAACGGCTTCTTCAAACGGGTCCTTTTCCAACTGTTTGGCCACAAATTCCGTGCAGTTGGTGATTTCAAAGCGGCGGCGTTCCGCCGGCAGAGAACCCGAAATTTCCACCTCGCGCAAAAGGACGGGGGCGTTTTCGTTTAAGAAAACAAAACTCGCCAAGTCTTTGCCGAAGAAGGAATAAATGCGGCCGCCGTTGCCCACGGCTTCTTTGTCGCTGTCGTTAAACGCGCGGCCCAAAGAAAGGCTGGACGGTTCCACGGACACGAGTTCCAACCCCACCGATTTCAACCCCTTGCGCAGGCGTTCAATAATCAGTTTAGTGGTCATCGCAAACACCACGCCCAGGCGTTTTTGCTTGGTCGCGGCGGTTTCAAATTCATAGACGTGATACGCATATTCCGCTTTTTCAAACGGAAAATGAATATACTTGCGCGCTTGGAGCGGGATGGAACTCTTCCACATTTTGCGCTCAATAGCGGCCGGGATAACAAAGTGGCGCAGTAAGCAGAAAGACGAAGCCAAACTGACCACCACACGGTTAGTTTTCCATTTCTTTTTAGACGTTACTTTTTTAAGGGATTCCAACCAACTGTCCATAGAAAAGAACGTTTCGTTCAAATCTAACGGTTTTAATAAAGTTTTATCTACGGAATTAATCGGCACGCGCACCAAAGATTCCAGCACGGTTCCGCTGTCTTTTTTGGTGGTTTGCGCCACATACATTTCGTCAATGCCAATGTAAATACCCAAGCAATCCGGGTGGGCATTCATATTTTGGCCGATTAACGCTTCCGTAATACTAGCAAGATTGCTATTCATACTCACCTCGGGGTTTAGTTAGCGCTTCCAGTGCCGTAATCTTCATACGGCATATCGTACGGATTATTTACTGGAGCGGTGGACGGCTGCGTAGTATAGGCTTGAGCATTCGTCGGGGTATCATACGGAGAATAAGGCTGCTGAGTGGACGGATAAGCCGCCGAGCCGAGCGTATCGGGCGTATCCACCGGAACGGTCGTGGTTACGTCCGCAGCGGGAGCCGCCGTTTCCGTTTGGGCTTGGGTTTCTACTGGCTGTTCCGCAGGCGCGTGAGAAGCGGTCATCGTGCGGGTCGGTTTGGTCCACAAGCGTTCCGTTTTATAATTGCAAGAGGGGCAAAGTTCATCACCCGTTACCGCCGTCTGGCAGGCAGAGGTGCCGCAAGAAGCGGAAGCGGTTTTCTTTTGCGCCGAGCATTTCACAATCACGCGGCGGCGCAAGGTTTGTTTTTGGCCCTTCAAATCCGTAGCGGTCAATACCAAAGTATATTTACCGCAGGGGAGTTCCGGCCCGATAATACCTTTGCGGCCGTTCCACAAAATCTGGTGATAAACCGGCGTAAAGCCTTCCAACTGGCGGACAACATAATAGTTGCCGTCGCGGCCGTGCTGGACGACCTGCAAGAGCCAGTTATCAATCGGGTTTACCGTTTCCAACACAGAAAAATCTACCGCATACGCTTCGCCCAACGCGCGGTCAATGGCGTGGCATTGGGGCACAATCGCCATACTGAGAAGCGGGGCTTTTTCGTTGCCTTCGTTCTTTTCCATACGGGTCGGCAATTTGGCGGTGTAGTCAAACACGATAGCAAGACCGTTCAAATTGGCAAAGCGGGCCGGCGGTTCCTGGTCGGCAAGACCCAAGTTGTAATGCAATTTGCCTTGGGAAATGCCGCGGTTTACAAAATAAGAATTAAGCGCCATCGCCTGGCGGATACCCGAGAGGGTTACGTCGTCGGTGTAAGAACCGGGCGGCAAAATAACATAGCCCGCGCCCTGCACCAAGGCCAACATTTCGTAAATGCTGTTTAAGAGCGGCAAGGCTTCGGGGCGGAATTTGTTTCCGTCAAAAAGCACGTCGGCGTCAATATCCAAGGCATCGGGCATATTGTCGCGGAAATAAAGGTGCACGCCCTTGGCGGCATTGATTTTTTCAATGGCGGCGGCGGTCATAGAATCCAACTTTTGGTTGGTGTATAAATCGCGCGCTTCCACCGCTTCGGGAGACGTTAAATCGGTAAAAGTGGAATCAGCCGACGAGGTCAACGTGCCTTCTTGGCGGGCGGCATCCGTTACTGCCTGGGTTTGATTAGCAACAGCCTGCTCATCCGCATTTTGAACGGCTGTTCCGGCGACAGTTGCGACCCCGGCCACGGTGGAGGCTTCCACAGCGGCTTCGTTCACATCCGTGGCGGCCTGCAAAGCGTTTTGGCGCGCAGTATCAGCGGCTTCTTGGGCGGCTAATCGCTGCGCTTCAATGCGGTCCGTCAACGCCTGTTGTTGGGCGTTTACGTCGTTTACTAATCCTTCTTTGGCTGCGGCGGCCTGTTCTTGCGCTTCTTGGGCTTTGGCTTGCGCTTCGGCCGCGGCGGCTTGTGCCTGCTGTTGGGCTTCGGCCACAGCGTCGGTGGCTACGTCGTCCAGCGTTTTTACTTCGCCTTCTTTAAAATTAACATCCACTTCCACCGGGGTTTGAATACCGCCGATACGGTTATGGATTAATTCCACATATTTATTGGCTTCGGCTACTTGGTCTTTATCGCCGTGAACCATCACGTCAATAAAATAGTCCATTGCTTCGCTGTCTTTATTTTTTTCGTACAGCGAGATACCTTTTGCCAACTGCTTGGCGGGCGAGGCCGCATAAACCAGCGTTCCCCCCGTCAATAAAAAGCATAAGAAAGAAACGGTCAAATAACTGAATATTTTATTTGTTTTCATTATTGATTTTCCTGTCCCTTGCGATAATAATGGGTTCACCCTGCAACACACAGATAATAGAATTATAGCAATTTAGCGCGGTTTGTAAAGCGCATTTTTTATAAACGCGGAAAATTGCCGTTATTCAAGCGCCTTTAAACGCGCCGTAGCCACCGCGTTTTGCGGGTAATAAAACAGCGCATCCAACAAACAGCGTTTGGCGTTTTTCACGTCCTCCGCCTTGCGGTAGAGGGTGGAAAGCGCGATATTGGCCCACAAATCGTCCGGGTGTTCGGCGAGCAATTGGTCCAAAACCTCTTTGGATTTAATGTCGTTGCCGGAAAGCGACAAAATGCGCGCGAGTAAAATCGGCCCGTTGGTGTCCTCGGGGTATTCCTTGATATACGCCTCTACATCACTGCGCAAGCGGTGCTGGTAAAATTCGGACATTTTTTCAAACTTGTCCGCCTTTTCCTGGTAGCGCTGCAACTGACGCGCCTGCGCCAAAATAGCGGGTTTATCCTTGGTTTTGCCATACAGCGCGTCCAAACGCGCGAGTAGTTCCTTATCCAAAGTATCCACGGTAAGGCCGCGCTTATAGACGTTTTTGGCGTATTCGGTATCGCCCAATTTTTGATGGATTTCCCCCGCCATACGCCACAGCACGGGCTCGTACGGGAAGAGTTTTAAACCTCGTTCCACCAACGACAAGGCGGTTTCGTCCGCATAGATAACATCTTCATCCAACAGTTGCGAAAGCATTTGATACGCCTGCAAATTGTATGGGTGCAATTTTAAATTATCCATTAAGTAATGCACGGCCTTTTTGTTGTCGTGCGTGCCCAAAGCGGCCAAGGCGGCGTGGAAATAGACCTCTTCGTAATACGAAGCCGCGGCAATCGTCTTTTCAAAGGCGGCCAAGGAGTCTTTATATTTGCCTTGTGCCAAAAGGACATTGCCCAAGCGGAAGCCCGCCTCGGTATTGGCCGGGTACAACTTTAACGCGCGGGAAAGATTCTCCACGGCGGCGGGGTAATTCTTCGCCGCAATTTCCTTTTGGCCCAAAAACGCGCGGTGTTCGCTTGCCAGCCACAACCCCTGCCACGCAATAACGGCCACGCAAAAGGCCAAAACGGCCAAGGCAACGGTTTTGGTAACCGGGTTGACGGTAATCACCACGCTGCGCTCTTCCTTGCCTACGCCGCTGACTTCGGCCCCGACAATCCACCAAAAGATAAACGCTGGCACCACCGCGTGCAAGGAAATATTAAACATATTGTCCGCCAACATCCCCAAAATGCCGCAAAATAGCGCCTGCAAAAGTTGCTTTTTATCGCCCTCTTTTTTATGGGCGGCAAAGTCGCGCACTTCCAAAAAAAGCACCATAAACATAAAGAGGAACAAGCCTAAACCGACAATCCCCCCTTGCGCCAGTTGGAAGAACAGTTCGTTGTGCGGCGCGTGGGTAATGGTTTTTAGTTCGCGCAAATTGGGATAATGGAGCAAGGTTTTGGGCTGGTTTTGCTCAAAAGCCATTTGAAAATTTCCCAAACCGCTGCCCATTACGGGGCGGTCCAAAAAGATTTCCTTGGAAACATCCCACATAAACAAACGCTGGTGGAGCGACTGGAAGATATGGTCCTTATCAATGTTAAGCGTAATGTTAGAGGGCGTAACGAGGGATAGTTCCTTGGCGCGCGTGGCCACCGGGCGGGTAGCCGAAGCACCGTCTATATACACAGACCCCCAGCCTACGCCTACGGCGAGCAGGGCAAGCAGGAATACACGGCCTTTGCGCTGCCAAATAAGTGAGCGCAAGGTACCGAACATCCACATCATAATAAGCCCGCACAAGGCCCCCAGCCAGCACGAACGCGCCACGCCGAAGGATAAGAACAAAATATATACAAGCACTAACAGGCCATAGACGACAAAATCCTTTTTGCTGTCCGTGCGCATATAATACACGAGTAACGACGGCAACAGCATTACCACCGCAGAAGACAAAAAGTTCGGATTGCCAAAGGTGGAAAAGGCCTTGGTGGCAAACTGGTTGATTTCAAACGGCCATAAAAATTCAAGTCCAAGCGCCTGCAAAACGCCGTAACAGCAAGCCAAAAATACGGCAACAAACATCAGTACCAAAATATTTTCCTGCGTGAGTTTTTTTAGCACGCGCACGCCTAAATAAACGCCTAAAACCCACAACACGAGCGCGTACCAGTCAAACATTTGCGCAAAAAGGCCATCGGAAGCGATGTTCGTTTTTAGCATCGGCAAGAAGTACCACAACGCCCCCCACGCCAGAAAGAGCAAAATATAGTTGGTTTTGCTTTCAATCACACCCGAAAAAACCACATTTTTGCTGATTACATACGCCCCCAAGGCCACAATACCCAGCAACGTGCCGTAATTGAGCAAACCGTAAAACATTGTTTGGCGCAAGGCCTGCGGTGCGGACGACACGGCAGAAAGCCACCCCACAACACACGCAATAACATAGACAAAAAAGGCCAAATCAAAAAATGTTTTAGTAAAATCAATATCCTTTAAGCGCAAAAAGCGGAACGCCAAGGTACCGTAAATAAGGGCCAACAGCACATATAACAGCGTATTTTGCACAAAAAACGGGTTGGCGGTAAGGTCGGTAAAAAACACGAGCGGCACGACGAGGAAGCACATCGCCAGCAGCACGCGGATAATCTTCATATAGATAGTTTCTTTTTCGGGTTTGATTAAATTTAGCATAAAAAGTCCATAAAAAGGTTTATTATATTGTAGTTTTTTACGATGTGCAAGGTAAAGGGGCCAAATTAGATTAGAAAAGAAGGGAAAATGATACTTGATTGTAGACGACGAATAACGCGCCGTCATCCCATAAGGTTTTATATGGGATCTGCTGTTGCGTGCCAAAACACCAAAAGACGGATTCCCGACTACTACATTCGGGAATGACGGCTATATCTCTTGGTTGTCATCCCCGAGGAATTTAGTCGGGGATCTGTCGTTATAAAATAGAATAACAATAACAGCAACAACAGATTCCCGGCTACAACACTCGGGAATGACGACTTTATGAAAAAAGAGGTCATTCTGAACTGGTGGCCCGCAGGGTTTTCAGAATCTACCGCTTGGGTAGTTTGCCGTTTATAAAAATAATAGTCATACTGGAAGGTTTCTGTCCAGTATCTACTCCTTATTTAATAACAACAGATCCTGGACTACAACTTTCCAGGATGACGGCAACAAACACGGCAAAAGCAATAGGTTCTGAAAGCCCTGCGGGCAGCCAAATGCTTCGGGGATGCCTGAAACAGCACGCACCCCAAAAAACACCGCCCCGCCGGGAATAAAATCCAAGCGGGGCGATAGTTTCAATTTTTTCAGCAAAATTATTTATATTTCGCTTCGGCTTTCAAGAAATCAAATACTTTGCGTTCGGAAAGCGTAGCCAAAATGTGGGCTTTGCGTTCGTCAAAGAAAGATTTAATTTTCTTTTCGTCCGCCTTATTTTGCGTGTTGGAAGCAAGGCTCTTATCCAATTCGGCTTTCCAGTCGGCCTCGGTGGCTTCCAAGTTTTCCTTTTTGGCAATGGCGTGCACGATGTAGCCAATGCGCAAGTCCTTTTCCACGCTGGGGCGGATGCGTTCTTCAAACGCTTTGCGCTGTTCAGCGTTTAATTGTTCGGGCTTCATTTGCGTCATACTGCGCACAAAGTTGTTGAGGGAAGATTCCGTATATTCTTCCACCAGGCTTTGCGGCAAGGCAAAATCGTTGGCTTTCACCAAGTGGTTTTCAATTTGGGCGATTTCGTCGCGGCGGGCGTTTTGCTTGGCTTCTTCGTCCAGGCTTTCCTTTACTTTGGCCTTCAAAGCGTCCAAGGTGTCAAAGCCCATATCTTTGGCGAAACTGTCGTCCAACGCGGGCACGAGTTTGTTTTTAATATCGTCCACAACCACGTGGAAGGAAAGCGTATCCTGGCCGTCTTTGGACTCAAAATCTTTTTCGTCGCCTTTTTTGAGGCCCTTAATGGCTTCGGCCAAGCCGGGCATCGTTTGCGGGGCGGCCATATCCACCAGTTCGCTGTCGGCGCTCAATTTGTAATCGTCTTTGCCGTTGCGCTGGCCTTTGTAATGCACGACCGCATAGCATTTATCGTCAATGACGGCGCCGTCTTTGGCGCTTTCCAAGCGGGCGTTGGCATCCTGCACGCGGGCGAGGTTTTCGTTTACGTCAGCGTCCGTGGCGGTTTCGGGCTTTTTGGCAATTTCAATACCTTTGTAATCTTTTACGTCAAATTCCGGGGCGACATCTACCGCAATTTCAAACGGGAAGGATTTACCTTCGTTGAAATTGGCGAAATCGGCCTTGGTGAGGGTAGGAACGGCCACCGCATCCAACTTGGCGTCGGCAATAGCGGCGTTGATAGCGGCTTTAACAGTCAAGTCCAAGGCGCGTTCTTTAATATGTCCGGCAAAATTTTGTTTAACGAGGTCAAGCGGCACTCTACCGGCGCGGAAACCTTGCATTTGCGCGCGGGATTGCACCTGCACGGCGGCGTTTTGAAAGCATTTAGTTACCAGTTCGGGGGCGGCTTCCACGGACAACGTAACGCGGCAGCCTTCTTTGCCTAATTGTTTGGTTTTTACTTCCCCGGCCTGGGCAGTTTTGAAGATGGACATCGTACTCACTCCTGTTGTATCGGCATAGCCGAAAATCTGGACGGAGAGGGACTTGAACCCTCACGGATTGCTCCATACGCTCCTAAGGCGTACGCGTCTACCGGTTCCGCCACCCGTCCTATATTTTTTCACTTCTTTTATGTTTGAAAATCCAAAGTGGGCCATGTGAGGCTCGAACTCACGACCTTACGCTTAAGAGGCGTCTGCTCTACCAACTGAGCTAATGGCCCGGAAAGGGTTATAACTAGATTATAGCAAAAACGGCCTTGCGGGTAAACCTTTATTAAATGTACGGCCGTTTGAAGATAATTTATTGTAACAAATTTCACCGCGTTTAGCAAACCTTTTTAAATTGACAAAGCGCGCCCGCAAAAAATACAATATCTTTGTCCGCTCCCCGGGAGCGTTTTACCTTACTCGCAAACAGGAATCTATGAAAAAAAACATATTTTTTGCTGTATTGGGCTGCGCCTGCGGGCTTTTTGCTTTTTCCGCCGCCAACGCCCAAACGGGCTTTGACTTTGGGAATATTGATTTCCTTTTAACAGACAACGCCCTAGACGATGCGGCCAACCGCTACGCCTCCGTTACGCTCACGTCAGACCCCGAACGCGCCGGGCGGTTAGGCTACACTTCGGCCAACGCCAAATTAAACGACCGCTCCCCCCGCGCCCAAGCCGCCCAACTGGCCGCCTTGCGTGCGGTGCGCAATACCTTGGACGAACTTTCCGCCAAGCAGTTATCCCCCTCCAAACGGGCCGATTTTACCCTTTTAAAGCAGGCAATGGACGACGATATTTTCTCCTTGCAACAACACCGCGCCCAGAGCGACCCGCTGTATTACGCCGATGCGTTAGATGCGGTGTACGACGTGGTCTTAAAACCCGCTTCCTCCCCCCGCCGCCAACGCGCCGATTTAACCGCTAGGCTCAACGATTTAAAAAACGTGGCGGACCAAGCGGAAAAAAATTTGGTAAACCCCTCCGCTTTTTTGGCGCGCCTTGCTATGGAAAAAACATATTACGCGTATATTTCCTTTGACGAACTGGTAGATATTTTAGTGCAGGACGCCGAGGACGATATCGCCGCCACACAAATCAAAAACCAAGCGAACGAAGCCAAACGCTCCATTAAAAAAATGTTTGATTTATTTAAGGAACAATCGCAGCAGGAATCGGCCGCCGATTTCCGCGTAGGCAAAGAAATCTACGCCGAAATTTTAAAAAACCGCTACCAAACGACGGAACCCTTGGCTAAACTGGAAAAGCGTTTTGCGCAAGATTTTTTGGCTTCGCAAAAGCAACTGGCCAAGGCCTTGGAACCCTTTGCGCAGGGCGTAACGGCGGACGAAGCCGAAGTAACGGTGATTGACGGTTTAAACATTGAGGAACAAAAACAAGAACCCGTCAAAAAAGAAAAAAAGGCGAAAAAAGGTAAATTTGTTCCGCCGACCGCGCAGGATTTTTACACGGTAGCCAAACGCATTACACAAGCGCCCGAGGAGACCGATTTGCCCGCCTTACTCACGCAAGAAGCCAACCAGTTATCGGCCCTTTTGGCAGATAACGGCGTTCTGCCCGCGGGTCAGGTAGCGTTTGCGGTCAAGCCGCTTCCGCAATATTACGCCTATACGCAGGCCAATTTGTTCTTGCCGCCCTTTGGCAACAACGGCCGGAGCGACTTTTTCATTAGGCTTCCCTTCGGCAACCGCCGCGCAAAAGCCGAGCAACTCGTGCGTGATTACAACACGCCGACGCGCAAACTTTTAACCGCACAGGAATTGGTGCCGGGCCGCTTTTACCAAACCGCCAAAACGGCGGGATTATCCTCCACTCGCCGCTTTTATCCGGCGCAAAGTATGGCGGACGGCTGGAACGAATACGCGCTCAAACTGGCAAGTGAAGCCGGGTATATTGTAGCCGACGACGAACTGCTGTTTTTAGCGTGGCACAATTACCGCCGGGCCGCCGCGGCCTTGGTGGATATGCGCCTGCAAAGCCGCCAGTATTCTTATAATGACGCAATGGACTTTTTAGTCGGCGAAAACGGATTTACCCAAGAGGACGCAGAAGCCCTTATTAAGGAGTCTGCGTTGAACCCCGGCAAAGCCGTGGGATACGCGGCGGGTTTGGATGCGCTGGAAGGTGCGCGCGCCAAATACGCCAAGAAACTGGGCAAAAAGTTCTCGCTGGCGGACTTCCACAATAAGGTATTAAAAATCGGCAATGTATCGCCCGACGAACTAGCCGAAGAGTTGGAAAGACTTTACAAATAAAAGGTAGCGAAAAAAATCCCCGGGGCTTTTTAATATTGCTCCGGGGATTTTTTATTGCACTAGTGAACGAAAATAGTCTGTGGCTGACGGAGTTTGGTCATCCCCCCAATGCTGACAAAATTCCACTCCCTTTGTATTACTGCGGTGAGCCGCACAATAAATAGTATTCGGCAAATAGGGGGAAACGGAAGAGCGGGTAATAATTTCATAATAGAAAGGTCCGTTTTGCCGATACACACTAATTTTTCCCTCCGATATCTGACCATAAAAACATCCAAAATTCTTAGGACAATTTTTAAACCCAATATCCAAAACATCCGGGCTCGCTGGAAAGCGGTTATGAGCCATATAATAGCGGTCCACCGAATCCCTAAATGCACGGCTAAATGATAACGCCGCACCCACACGGCTCATTTCCACCGCACGCTGGTAATTTGGCAACGCCATTGCCGCCAAAATACCAATAATGAGTACAACTACCAATAGTTCAATAAGGGTAAAACCTGCAAGTGCAATTCGGACAGTATTCGCCGTGCGGCCTCCTGTTGTTTTGCCGTCATCCCGTAATGTTTCTATACGGGATCTGTCGTTGTAGT
>DJFE01000027.1:0-17038 GCA_002432025.1 Candidatus Avelusimicrobium stercoris
ACTAGCGACACAATCGGTAGATCCTGAAATAAATTCAGGATGACCTTCTTTTTTAATAATGGCAGAGCGCCGTACCTTAGCGCGCCGCCAAGCACTATGGGATAACACCCACCGCAAACAACAGAAATCAGACATCAAAAAAGCCCCCGGGAAACGGGGGCTTTTTGGTGCCAGGTAAAACTTATTTGTGGCAGGGTTTAAGCGATTCGGTGTAAATCGCGCGGACGGCTTCCTTGGTGGCATCCGTCGGTGCAAGGCCCAACAGCCCGTCCAAAGACGGCGTATTGAACGCCAATTCCACGAGTTTATCCACATCCTCCGCCTTAAAGCCTTCGTCCAGCAGTTTGTGCGTGGAGCCCACAGAGAAGAGCCATTTTTCCACGCCTTCGGCCACTTTCTCGGCCTCACAGCCACACCCTTTCAAGCCGGGCACGATAGGCGCGAGCACATCAGCCAAGGTCGCCGGGCGGGCGGGATAAATATTCTTTAACACCGCAGGCAGTAACATCGCCAAGCCCAAACCGTGCGTCAAGTTCGGGTTCACGCCGGAAAGCGGATGCTCCAACGCGTGCGTATAGTGCAACATCCCGTTATCAAACGCAATACCGGCCGCCAAAGCCGCATAGGCCAAGAAATAGCGCGCTTCCAAATTTTTGGGGTCTTTCAAGGCTACCGGCAGGTATTCGGCCACCAATTTAACTACGGAAATAGCCAAATCAATCGCATACGGGGAGGCCACTTTCGTGGTGGCGGCTTCTACCACGTGGTTGACCGCGTCAATAGACACATAGCGGGTCTGATTTTCGGCGAGGCCCGTCATCAAGGCCGGGTCGTCAATAGAATAGAGCGGGTAAATGCAATCGTACGCAATGGCCGGTTTGAAGTTCTTTTCTTCAATGCTGACCACGGCAAAGCGGTTGGCTTCGGAGCCGGTACCGTGCGTGAGGTTAATCGCAATAACCGAGGCAGCCTCGGTCGGCGTAAATTGGAAGGTATATAAGTCTTCGGCGGTTTTGCCCGGATATTTGAGCAAAATGGCCGCGCTCTTGCCCGCGTCAATGGCGGAACCGCCGCCAATGGCGATAACCGCTTGCGCGCCGAAATCGTGCGCCATTTTTACGGCATCGTTGACGTGGTGGGTATTCGGGTTCGGCGTTACCTGGTCGTAATGCACATACTGCATCCCCGTGGCTTCAAAGGCCTTGGTAACGTGGTCCCACGCGCCTGTTTTTTTATAGGCGCCGCGCCCGGTCATTACTAACACTTTGTTAATACCGCGCGCTTTTAAATCTTTGCAGATATCGGCAATTTTGGCAATGGCACCCACGCCAAAATAAACCAACGTACGGCTGCGGATTTCGCGAACTTCGTTGATATTAATGTCCTTTTCCCACATACTTTCCCCTCCTTAATATGGTTACTTCTTCCCCCATAATATAGCATAATTCGGGGCGGAGCGGAAGCGTACAAAAGGATTATTTTTTAAGACTGCGCCACAGGCGGGCAATCCCCGTTTTTAGCGTTACGCGCGGCGTAAAACCCAAGCGGGAAATTTTGGAAATATCGGCAGACGAAGTGCGCACATCACCCGCGCGGCTGGGTGCAAAGGTGCGGGCCAATTTTTGGTGCGTGGTTTGTTCTATCAGGCGCAGCAACGCAAGCAGGGAATAACTTTTCCCGCAGGCGACGTTATACGTTTCGCCGGGTACGCCTTTTCGGGCCGCCAAAATATTGGCGCGGGCCACATCTTCTACGGCGATAAAGTCGCGGCTTTGCCTTCCTGTTCCGTCTATGCGCACGGGCTCGCCATTTAGGGCGCGCTGTAAAAATTGGGCAATGACAGCCGCATACGCGCCGTTAGGATTTTGTCCTGCCCCATAGACGTTAAAATAGCACAAGCAAACCGTTTCTAACCCATACATTTGCGTATAAAAACGGCATAATTCTTCGCCGATTTGTTTGGAAAGCGCATAGGGCGAACCGGGACGCTTGGGCGAGGTTTCCTTGCACGGTTTAGACGAAGTACCATACACACAGCAGGACGAAGCAAACACTACGCGTTTCACGCCTGCCTGGCGGGCGGCTTCCAACACGTTAAGCGTGCCGGACACGTTAATTTGCCAAGTTAATTGGGGCTCCTCTACCGAGCGGGGCACCGAAACAAGCGCCGCGTGGTGGAGCACATAATCGGCCCCTTGAAAGGCTTTTAAAAGGGCGGAAAAGTTGCAAATATCGGCTGAAACAATTTTAATTTTTTGCTGAACGGAAGATAAATTGGAAAGAGAGCCCGTTGAAAAATCGTCCACCGCCACTACTTCTTGCCCGCGGGAGACCAGTTCCTTAATAATATGCGAACCGATAAACCCCGCTCCCCCGGTAACGACCCATTTTTTGGCTTGTGCGCGCACAGGCGGCTCCTTTCATACAAGTTATGCTTTATTATACTTTTTTAGCGTTACGGCTGCACGGCGGTGTAAGACGGAATATAATAAGTGGAAAGTTTTTGCACCGACGGCTGGTCCTTGGCGGAGTGCGCATCAAAAATGCCCGCCGTCGGAAAGCCCGCTTGGTGCGCCGTCGTCAAGGCATAGAGGGCATCTTCCGCCACCAAAGTGCGCTTTTTTTGCGTGCCTAATTTTTTGAGGGCGGCTTCGTAAATGACAGGCGTTCTTTTGCCGGCTCCGACTTCGTCGCACGTTAAGATAAAATCAAAATACGGCAATAATCCCGTGCGCTTTAAAGCGGCCACGGTTAATTCTTTATCCGAAGCGGTTGCCACGCACATCTTCACGCCCTGCTCTTTCAAGCGGCGCAGAAGTTCCGGCACGCCGGGCTTGGGCATAATGGTATGGAAATACCGCTCGCGGATAGGGGCTAACGTCAGGCGCAAAATTTCCTCGGGCGATTGGGGCAGGTTATATTTTTCTTTAACGAGTTTGGCCCCGTCCATTAGCGACAGTTGCGCCAACTGGTCGTTAAACCCTTCGGGTGGATTAATCCCTTGCGTGCGCAAAAAATTTACGCCGGAATTTTCCCACGCCCATAAAGAATCCAAGAGTGTTCCGTCCAAGTCAAAAATAACGGCGTCAATGTCCTTCTTGCCGGGGAAAATCACCGGGCGAAACGGCGTTTGTACCGTTTGCACCGTTACAGACGGAATTTCTACCGGGCGCAAGAGCAAAGAAGATACTTGCGGGCCGACCGGGAACCGCAGAAGCGGTACAGACGGAATTTTCACCCCAGGGAAACGGAACGGTTTGGGAATCATTTCCGTCGCCGCTTTGCCCGGCAAACGCACGGACGGCAAACGCTTCTGCGCCGCCGCAATCGGGGCACAGAAAGCCAGCAAGGTAAAAACCGCAAGATATTGGCAGGTACGCTTCATATATATATTGTACCTGTTTCCGCTTTCCCCCGGCAAGCCAAAACGGCTACTTTTTGCGCGGGGCAGGCTTACAAGCGCGGTGGGAAATATTTTCCATAATATGCTCCAAATACACCAAAGGTACCGTTTTTTTAACACCGTAACGCTTCATCACGCTTTCCACTCGCAGGTACGCAAGCCATACCTTGCCGTCCGCATCCTCCCATATGTTAATGCGCAGCGGAAGCAATACGGATAAGGCCTGCTGCAACAAAAGCAGTTGGGCGCGCATCGCCGGAGAACCCGCCAAAATAGTATAGGTGGGGCGGAGTTTAACGCCGCAGGCGGCGGCCTCTTGGGCGTGGTCTATAATTAAACTAATGGGGATACTTTTTTCCCGCAAGATACAGCGCACGCGCGCTACGGTTTGTTTGGCACTAAGGGCACTTTGTACAAGGTAAATTTCTTTTTCCATAGCGTTTGTCTTTTTATCGCCGGATTTCTGCATAAGTCCTCCTAACCGAGATAACCGGTTGCAAATTATTATTATACCTGCCGTTTCTCCCCCCGCCAAGCCCAAAAAAGGATTAGTTTGAACGGCTCTATTTTGGCTCCAAAAAAGTTACAATATAAGTATGAAACACAACAAAACCTGGCAGGGAAACTCCACAAAAAGGCACAATACGGCCTTTTTTTTATTTGTCTTTCTGGGTATGCTGACGGCCTTCGGCCCGTTTGTAACCGATATGTACTTACCCAGCCTTCCGGCGATGACGTCGTTCTTTAACACCAACGCTTCTATGGTGCAGTTGGGGCTGACGTTTTCTATGCTGGGGCTGGCCGCCGGGCAAATTATCTTCGGCCCGTTAAGCGATAAATACGGGCGCAGAAAGCCCTTGTTAGTCTCTATGGTATTGTTCTTATTATCTACGGTGGCCTGCATTTTTGCGCCGACCATAGAAATCTTTGTATCCCTGCGCCTGATACAGGGCTTGGCCGCCGCGGGCGGAATTGTTATTTCCCGTTCTATCGCTACGGACAAATTCAAATCCGCCAGTTTAGCCAAAGCCTTGGCCGTCATCGGGGCGATTAACGGCATTGCGCCTGTAGCCGCGCCTGTTATTGGCGGGGGTATTTTAAAGGTAACCGGGTGGCAGGGAGTGTTTGTCGTGCTCTTGGTCATCGGCCTTCTGCTGACGGGGGCGTGCGTACACTTTAATGAATCTTTATCCCACGCCAAACGCTCTAAGGAAAAACTTTCTAAAACCTTTGGCCTCTTTAAAAATGTTTTCCAAAACCGCAAATATATTTTTTGCGTCTTGGAACAGGCCTTTGCACTAGGGATTTTGTTTGCGTATATCGCGGCCTCGCCGTTTATCATACAGGAACATTACGGATTTAGCCCACTGGCGTTCAGCCTGTTTTTTGCGGCCAATGCGGTGGCTATCGGCGTAGGCGCGGGGCTGTCGGTCAAATTCAAACGCCAGGAGAACTGCATTTTAACCAGTTGCTTGGGGATGCTGGTTTGCAGTATTTTATTGAGCGCGGCCTTGTTTGCGGACGCTTCTATTCTTCTGTTTGAGGGCCTGCTTTTTATACTGCTGTTTATGGCGGGGTTGTCGTTTACCTCGTCCACCACGCTTGCGATGGACGCCGTGCGCGGACAAGCGGGAACAGGCTCGGCCGTGTTAGGCGCGGCAGGATTTTTATTCGGCAGTATTGTTTCCCCCTTGGTAGGCCTTGGCAATATGATGCACTCCGCTGGAATTGCCTTTGTTATCTGCGCGCTTGGGGCCTTAATATGCGGCTTACTGGGTACCAAAAAAGCCAGCACCGCACAAAGCGCCGCCACTAATCCCGCCTAACAAATACCCTCTTTGAAAAAGGCTCCCCGTCGGGAGCCTTTTTTATTTTTAAATTACCCCTTGACTTGGAGCCAACTCCAAGGACTACAATATATGTACAGTTGTAAAGGAGGCGAAGATGACCATTTCGGAAGTGAGCGAAAAATACGGTCTGCCGGTGGATACCCTGCGCTATTACGAAAAAGCCGGGCTTATTCCCACGGTCAACCGCAAGGAAAGCGGCGTACGGGACTACACCGAAAGCGATTGCGGCTGGGTGGAGTTTATCAAATGTATGCGCAGTGCGGGGCTATCCATAGAAACACTTACGCAATATGTGGCGCTCTACCGCAAGGGCAACCGCACCTTGCAAAAACGCAAGAACCTGCTGCTTGCCGAGCGCGACCGATTAAAACAACGCATTGAAGAAATGCAAAAAACGCTGGAACGTTTAAACTACAAGATTTCTGTTTACGAGGACAAAATTGTCGCTTGTGAGAAAAAACTTTTAAAGTGAGGGAACTATGTCTAAAAATGTATTAATTATTTCCGCCAGCCCCAGAAAGGGCGGCAACTCCGACTTGTTGTGCGACCAATTTTTACAGGGGGCCCTGGATGCCGGGCACCACGCTGAAAAAATTGCCTTGCGCGAGCACAAAATTAACTACTGCTTGGGCTGTGGCGTCTGCAATACCACGCACAAATGCGTGCAAAAAGACGATATGTCCGAACTCTTAAACAAAATGGTGGAAGCGGACGTAATCGTTTTGGCTACGCCTGTTTACTTTTACAGTATGGACGGCCAGTTAAAGACGTTTATTGACCGCACCGTTCCGCGCTATACTGAAATTTCCAATAAAGATTTCTACTTTATCGTTACCGCCGCCGACACCAGCCACAAAAATATGCAGCGCACCTTGGAAGCCTTGCGCGGATTCACCGAGGACTGCCTGGACGGTGCCCGCGAAAAGGGCATTATTTACGGCACCGGCGCTTGGCAGAAGGGCGAAGTGAAAAATCTGCCCGTATTTAAAGAAGCCTACGAAGCCGGAAAGAATTGCTAGGAGGATAAAATGAATAAACATCTTACAGGAATTGTAGCCGCGGCCACCTTGTTAGGCGCCGCCAATGCCGAGGGGTATGACTGGAACGAAGCCCGCCAAAATTTAACCGCCAAACGCCAAAGTTTGGCTGCTGTGGCTGCGTTCAGCGCGGTGGGCGATTTGAACGGGCTGGAAAAAGCCTTTGACAACGCCCTTGATAACGGACTAGCCGTAAATGAACTCAAAGAACTTGTCTTACAACTGTATGCTTACACGGGTTTCCCGCGCTGTTTAAATGCGTCCGCCACCTTGGAAAAAGTGGTTAAAGCCCGCCAAGCCGCCGGAAAAGAGGATTTAACCGGGCCCGAACCGCAAAAAATTCCCGCCGGAACCGATAAATACGAACTTGGCAAAAAGAACTTGGAAGTGCTGGCTGCGGGGCCGCTTCCCAGCCACCCGGCCGCCTTTATCCAAGATACGGACACCTTTTTAAAGGAACATTTGTTCGCGGATATTTTTGCCCGCGGCGTACTGACCTACCAAGAGCGCGAAGTCGGCACGGTAGCAGCCTTGTCCGCGCTGGCCAACGTAACCCCGCAGTTAAAGGCGCATATGAATTTGGCGCTTAACGTGGGCGTTACCCCCAAGGAAATGGCGGGAATTATGTCCGTAGTAAAGGACAGCGTAGGCAAAAAAATTGCGGTTTATGGGTTAAAGGCAATGAACGACGTACTTGCCGCACGGGCCGGAAAATAGGCCTTGACTTGGAGCGAACTCCAAGGTATATACTTTATAGAGAAATGAAGAACTTACTTAAAAATTTAAGGTTTGCCGGGTGTTTGGGGCTGCTCGTATTGGCCGCCTGTACGCCGGGAAAACCGGGGGATGAAAGTATAAAGAAAGCACCAATTGATACCGTATTTGCCCAAGGGGAAGTGAACCCCTACGGTAAATATTTTACGGGTACCACCTACTTAACGATGTTAAGCGGGCGGGACAATACCTTTAACGCGCCGATTGGCAACGTAACCTTTGAGCCTGGCGCACGCACCAACTGGCACAAACACGACGGCGGTCAAATTCTGCTCGTGTTAAACGGCGAAGGCCGCTACCAGGAAAAGGGTGGCGAAATCCGCGTATTAAAGAAAGGCAATGTTGTGCGCATTGCGCCCGGCGTTATCCATTGGCACGGCGCGGCACCGGACAGTTGGTTTGTACATATTTCTGTGGAAACCAACGCACACCAAAACGGCTCCACCGCCTGGTTGGACCCGGTAACGGATGAAGAATATAAGTAAGGAATTTGTAACAATGAACGTATTAAACAAAATTAACGAACCGAAGGATTTAAAAAATCTCTCTCTGGCGGAACTGACCGCCTTGGCGGACGAAATCCGCCAAACTTTAATCGTCAAAGTAAACGCCACGGGCGGACACTTTGGCCCGAACTTGGGCTTTATTGAACCCACGATTGCTATGCACTATGTGTTCAATTCGCCCGAAGATAAATTTGTATTTGACGTGTCGCACCAATGCTACCCGCACAAAATGCTGACCGGGCGCAAACAATACTTTACGGACCCTGCCCACTACGGACAAATCTCCGGCTACACCAACCCGCAGGAAAGCGCCCACGACCATTTTGTGGTAGGCCACACCTCTACGGCTCCCAGTTTGGCGGTAGGCCTAGCAATGGCGCGTGATTTAAAGGGCGAAAAGAGCAACATCGTGGCCGTCATTGGCGACGGCTCTTTAAGCGGCGGCGAAGCCTTTGAAGGGTTGGATAATGCAGGCGCTTTAAAGAGCAACATTATTATTGTAGTAAACGATAACGAAATGTCTATCGCCCCCAACCACGGCGGCTTGTACGGCAACTTGGCTCTCTTGCGCCAAACCAAGGGCAAGGCCGAGTGCAACTATTTTAAGGCCTTGGGCTTTGATTATGTATATGTGGACGACGGCAACGATTTAGCGTCCTTGATTGCGGCCTTCAAACAGGTAAAAGATACTACCCGCCCCACCGTGGTACACCTGCACACTTTAAAGGGCAAGGGTTGCGCGGAAGCCGTGGCCAATAAAGAAGCCTTCCACTGGATTATGCCCGGCACCTTGGACCACAAACCCGCTCCGGCCCCGCAGGAAACATACGATTCCGTAACCGTGGACTATATGCTTAAAAAGCGCGCGGAGGATCCTTCCTTTATCGTGCTGAACCCGGCCACGCCCGGCGCCGTAGCCTTAACTCCTGATGTGCGCGCGAAACTGGGCAAAGGGTTTGCCGATTTGGGCATTGCTGAGGAACACGCCGTAGCCGCTTCGTCCGCCTTGGCCGCGGGTGGAGCCAAACCGGTACTGGCCGTGTTGAGTTCCTTTATCCAGCGCACCTACGACCAACTGTCGCAGGATTTGGCGCTTAACAAAAATCCGGCCACCATTTTGGTTTATTGGGGCGGCATTTCCGCCGGGGACGCCACGCACTTGGGCACCTTTGATATTCCCTTAATTTCCAATATTCCCAATATGGTTTACTTGGCTCCTACGTCCAAGGAAGAATATTTGGCAATGTTGGATTGGTCCGTCAACCAAACGCAATACCCGGTGGCTATCCGTGTGCCGTTTGCGCCGATTTCTCACGCCACCCGCCCCGTAGAAAAAGACTATTCCGTCTTGAACCGCTACGAAATGGCGGAAAAAGGTTCCCGCGTAGCCGTTATTGCGGCGGGGTCCTTCTTCCAACTGGGTGAAAAAGTCTGCGCCGAACTCAAAGCCAAACTGGGCATTAACGCTACGCTTATCAACCCGCGCTATTTAACCGGGCTTGACGAAAAGGTACTAAACGGCCTTAAAAAAGACCACGAACTGGTGCTTACGCTGGAAGACGGCGAAGTAAACGGCGGCTTTGGCGAGAAGATTGCCTCCTTCTATGGAAACAGCGAAATGAAGGTGCTCAACTTCGGCTCCAAGAAGGAATTTACCGACCGCGTATCCTTGGATGAACTCTATGCGCGTTACCACTTAACGCCGGAATTAATCGTAAAGGATGCGGCCGCTTGCTTAAAGAAATAGGAGAAAATATGCACAAAGTAAGCAGTATCTTATTTTCAGGGATGATGTTTTTGTCCGTTGCCGCTTGTGGCAACGGTACGGCGGACACTGGGGCTTCTTCCGCCCCCGCCGCAAAAACGGCCCCGCAAAAGGAACATAAAGTGTTGGTGGCCTATTATTCCTATTCGGGCAATACGCAGGCCGTAGCCAAGCAAATTGCCCAATTAACGGGCGGGGATTTATTTGAAATTCAAACCGTTCAAACCTATCCTGCTTCCTACAATGACCTGATTGACCAGGCCAAAAAGGAAATTAACGCAGGCTACAAGCCGGAACTTAAAAACAAAGTAGCCGATATTTCCAAATACGACGTGGTTTTTATCGGCTCGCCCAACTGGTGGGGCACCTTTGCCCCGGCGGTAGGATCGTTTATCGCCCAAACTGACCTGAAAGGCAAAAACGTGGCCCCGTTCTTTACGCACGGGGGCGGCGGTATGCAGCATTGCGAAAGCGATATGCGCGGCCAACTGGCGGGCTCTACCGTAGCAAAAGGGATTACCTTCTCCGGCCGTTCTTCGGGCGCCCCCCAAGAAGCGCTTGAAAAATGGGTCAATAGTGTAATAAAATAAACTACCCTAAAACAAGGAGAACGGTTATGCAACGGATTATTCGCATTATTGTGGACATCAGTATAACTGTTCTCTTTTTGTTATGCCTGTGCTATCCGCGCACGAGCAACCGGGTACACGAAATTTTAGGCGTTGGTTTATTTGCCCTTTTTATATGGCACAACCTGTTAAACCGGGGCTGGTACAAAACGCTTTTCCGCGGCGAGTGGCCGCTTAAACGCATCGGCTGGGCCGCCGTTAATCTATTGTTACTGGCCGATATGGTTGGGTTAGGTATCAGCGGGGTAATGCTCTCGCGCGACGTGTTTGCTTTCTTGGGATTATCCGGCAGTTGGAGCGCCAAACAGTATCATACTTTTTTTGCTTACTGGGGGCTCCTCTTAGTGGCCGTACACTTGGGGCTGCACTTAAAGCAACTTTTTAGCCCGCTGGGCCTAAAACTATCAACAAAAGCGCGCAGGCTTATGCACGGGGCCGCCACCTGCGTCATTTTGGCGGGAATATACGAATTTATTTCGTTCCGGTTATTTGAGCGGTTAGCCTTTCAAGCGTTCTTTTTGAGCGTACCCAAACAAATGACCCTGCCAGGGTTATTTATGCGGCTGGCCGTCATTTTGTCCGCCATAGCCCTGCTAACACACTATGCAGTAAATATTTATTTAAAGGAGAAAAAATGTTAAAAGCAATCTTATATATTGTGGTAATTTTAGCCGTCATCGGCGGCGCAATCGCGGGCTTTCACCAGTACCGGGTAGCCCGCCATAACCAAAAGGACTTATCCGCCTTTGCGGGGGAACAAATCCCCTACACGGGTAAATTGGGCAAGGTGCTGGTGATGTATTATTCGCTGACCGGGCACACGCAAAATATCGCCGAACAAATCGCTCATTTTACGGGCGGTGATTTGTACCGTATCCAAACACAGGAAACCTTTAAGTTGGGACCGACCTTTTATGCCCAAGTAAAGAAGCAACTTAAAACCCACGAATACCCCACCTTGGCCGAAGGCGCCCCCGATATGAGCGCGTACGACGTGATTTTTGTAGGGGCTCCCATTTGGTGGTACACGGCGGCTACGCCTGTTTGGCAGTTCTGGCAGGAAGCCGACTTTAAGGGCAAAAAGGTAGTTCCCTTTTCCACCCAAGGCAGCAACTACGGCTCCTATTTTGAGGACTTTAAAAAGCAAGCCAAAAATGCCCAAGTGTTGGAGGGCGCAGCCTTTAATAACGTGGGCGATAAATACCGCCAAGCCGAAACCAATAAACTGATTTCCTGGTTAAACGGTTTAAAATAGTTTTGTTCCCGGTCTTTTAAAAAGGCCGGGATTTTTTTGCCTTTATAAAAGATAAAATATTTAGTGTGATACTTTTGTTAGTCAGGCATATTCTATATAGATGACGTCATTTGAAGACCTTTACAATACTTATTTTAAGCGGGTGTACGCGTATATTTTTTCACGCGTGCGGAACCACGCCATAGCCGAAGACTTATGCGCCGCATCGTGGAAAAACGCTTACGAGCATTGGGCTTCGTATGACGAACAAAAAGGTGAATTTACCCAATGGATTTTTACGATTGCGCGTAACCAAACCAATATGTATTGGCGGCTGTATTGGGTAAAAAATGTGTTTTCGCTGGCGGAGGAGGAGTCAAATCCCGTTTCTGCGGGAAACTCCCCGCTAACAGAACTGGAACAGGATTCCTTCCGCCAAGACCTGACAAAGGCGCTCGGCAAATTATCCGCCCGGGAACGGGATTTAGTGGCACTCAAATTTTACGCTGGCTTAAACAACCGGCAAATTGCGCAACTATCCCAATTAAGCGAATCCAACGTGGGCACGATTGTAAACCGCGCCGTAACCAAAATGCGCAAATGGATGAAGAACTATGACTAAACAAACTTGGCAGGAACGCGCTGCACAAACCGATTTTGACCCGCAGGGCCGCGCCCAAGCACGCGTGTGGGCACGCTTACAGGAGCATCCAATCCGCACCTGGAAACGCTCCGTAGCGTGGGGCGTTTGCGCCGCTGTATTGCTTGCGTTAGGAGCCCTGACGGGCGCACATTGGAGCGCAAAGGAATATTCCGCACCGGCCAGCACTGCGCAACCGCAAATGCTCCAATGCAAAAAATCCGGCACGCAATTTTTGCTCTCGGCCGAAATAACCTGCGACGGCAAAAACTGCTCTTGCACCAAAAAGTGGACGGACTGCTCTTGCACCAATTCCACGTGTGTACACAGCAAAACCTGCCGCTTAAAATTACCCGATTTCTACCAGCAAGACTCCAAAACCTTGTTGGACGAAAATTCAAAAATTCAATCAGCCGGGCTGGCCGCGTGCCAGACCCAATGTTAGGAGTGAGAAATGATTAGCCGTATCATTAAGCCGTTATTACTTACGCTCACGTTTTTTGCCGCTTCGTTCGGCGCGTGGGCCAAACCGGTGGACGCCGTACTGTTCACCTCGCCTTACTGTCCGCATTGCCGCCACTTAAAGCAAGACGGATTCCCCAAAGAGTTTACGGAAAAATACAAAGGCCAAGTCCGCCTGACCGAATATGACATAACCAAGGACGCCAACAACGTCATTTTTTCGCAGACGTTAGAGGCATATCAACTAGATAATGCCGGGATTCCTATGCTAATCGTGGGCGAGACCGTTTTGCAAGGCTACCCCACCCAAATCGGCCCCGGAGCCGATGCCGCCGTGCAAAAGGCATTAGAAAACAACGAGGAAACCCATGTGCCCAGTTTACAAAAAGAGGAAGACTCCCTACAAACACACGAAACGCTGTTTAGCCAAATTACGCTCTGGGCCATTATCGGCGCGGGGCTGGCCGACGGGGTCAACCCGTGCGCGTTTGCGGTAATCGTGTTCTTTGTGTCCTTTTTGGCGGCTTATAAATACACCAAAAAAGAAATCCTTGTCGTGGGCTCGGCCTATTGCGTTGCCGTATTTTTGGCGTATGTGTTAATGGGGCTCGGTGCGTTCCATATTTTGTACGCAATGAAGGCCTTCCGCTATGTAACCTTGGTGGTACAATGGGGTATGGTGGGGCTGTGCGGCGTGTTTTTACTGCTGAGCATTTACGACTTTGTGGTCTATCAGCGCACCAAAAAGTCCGAAAAAATGCTCCTGCAACTGCCCACTAATTACAAGGTTTACATCCATAAAGTAATGCGTTTCTTCTTAAAGGATAAACACAGTTCTATGTGGCGGCTCCTGCTGGCGGCGTTTATTGTGGGCTTTGTGGTGTCGGGCGTAGAAGCCGTATGCACCGGGCAGGTTTATTTGCCGACGATTGTGGTTATTTTAAAGGAAGTAAACCAGCATTTCTGGCGCGCCACGGAGTTTTTGCTCCTCTACAACTTAATGTTTATCTTACCGCTGGTTCTCGTGTTTGTGCTTACGCTGTGCGGTAAGGAATCGGCCACGTTTAACGAGTGGCTCAAAAAGCATTTGGGGCTTACCAAGTTTCTGCTGTGCTGTGTGTTCTTGGGCCTGCTTATCTTGCTGCTCGCCACAATGTTTTAAACTTGCATAGACAAAAAAATCCCGGGGCGTTAAATGCGCCCCGGGATTTTTTTAGACAAATTTATTTTTCTTCTTTTTTAAACAAGTCGCGCAAAAATTCAGCCACCAATTCCTTGGAGCCCAACCCTACGCCGATACCAAAGGCCAAGCCTAACGAGGCCAGCACAATAATTACCACGTTATTTACCAACTGGTTGGCAAAGCCCAAGTTCTCCACCGCCACGAGAGCACAAAAGAATACGATAAACGCATTGACCGCGCGGGAGATAAAAAACCCACCCTTTAAGTTATTGGCTTTGGCGGAGTTTTCAATAATATTCCCCATTAATTTACCAAACAGCAAGCCCGCAAACAAAATCAGCACGGACACAAAGAGCGTGGGGATAAATTCCAAAAATTGCGTAAACAAGTTGCGGATAATCGCCAAGTGGAGCACGTCCGCCGCCAGCACAATAGCGTAAAAAATCACCGCCCAAGCCAGCACAAACGAAATGATGTACGTCGGGGATTTGCCTAACCCAAAGCGCACGCACAACTCGTTAATCCCGAGTTTAGAGGTTTTGTCATCAAACGAAATTTTGTTTAAAATCTTTTTGGCGTAAGAGCCCACAAAGCGGGAAATATACAACCCCACCACCAAAATTAAAACAGCGCCCACCAACGCGCCCAGCACCTTCAAACTGCTCTGCCCTACCTGCAATAAATGTTCGCTAACTTGCGCGGAAATCAATTCCAAATCCATAAAATGTCCTCCTTTTTTTAAATTGTAGCATATATTATTTGTAAAATAAGTATATAGGTATGACGACAAGCACGCAAATCCAATATTTAAAGGGCATCGGCCCGGCCAAGGCAAAACTGTTTGAACGGTTGGAAATCCAAACCGTGGAGGACTTATTGCATTATTATCCGCGCACGTATCAGGACCGCCGTTTAAATTCCACTCCCAACGAATACAATTCCGAATCGCTTGTGGTTTTTAAAGGCCGCGTACTGCGTACCCAGCAAATCCCGGCCCGCAGCGTGCTGATTTTTAAAGCGTTTTTAGAGGACGAAAAAGGCCAACAAATAGAGTGCACTTGGTTTAAAAAGCGCACCTTTAAGGCGTTCCGCTTTGACCCGTTCGGCACGCTCAAAAAAGATTTTCATATTAACAGCGAAGTGTGGATTATCGGCAAGCGCGAGGACAAAAATAATTTCTTCGGCAACAAGGTTACCGTGGACGAACACTACCCCGCCGATGACGCTTTAACCAAGTTGCACGCGGGCCGCTTAACGCCCATTTATGGGCTCACCGAGGGGCTGACAAACAAGCAATTTAGGCAATTTGTGTATGAGGCCCTGCAAACGCCCTCTTTGGCGGCCGAGCCCGAAGCCTTGCCGCCCACCTTGCTCGCCAAGCGCAAACTGTTAAGCGCGCCGCAAGCCTTAAAGGCTATCCACTTTCCAAACTCTATTGCCGAGTTGGAAAGCGCCCGCGCGCGACTGGCTTATGAGGAGTTTTTGCTCTTGGCTACGGCGTGGGGCATTAAGCGCACGCAGACCAAAATTTTAGCAAAAGATTATTCCTACGAAATCAAAAAAAATCTTTTAACGCCGTTCCGCGAGCAACTGGGCTTTGATTTTACAAACAGCCAAAAAAAGGTTATTAACGAAATTTTTAAAGATTTGTGTTCCCCCCGCCCGATGAACCGCCTGTTACAGGGTGATGTGGGCTCCGGCAAAACGGTGGTAGCCCTGTGCGCGATGTTACTCGCCGTAGAAAACGGCTATCAAGCCGCGCTGTTGGCTCCGACGGAGATTTTGGCCGAACAGCATTTTTTAACCTTTAAACGCATTTTAAAGGGTTTAAAGGTAAACTTGGCGGTGCTCTCATCCAGCACCAAAGCCGCGGCCAAAAAGAAAATTTTAAAGGAACTGGCCGAAGGGAAAATTGATATTTTGGTGGGTACGCACTCCGTCATACAAGACGATGTAAAATTCCACAATTTGCGTTTGGCGGTCATTGACGAACAGCACCGTTTCGGCGTGAAACAGCGCAGTAAATTAAAAGAAAAAACCGCCAAGTTGGACCTTTTGACAATGACGGCTACGCCTATTCCGCGCACCTTGGCCCTTGCGTTCTACGGCGATTTGGACGTTTCCACATTAAGCGAACTTCCCCCCGGCCGCCAACCAATTAAAACGGAATCGGCCACTTCCAAACTGGCCTACGACCGCGTGCGCGTGGAAGTGGAAAAGGGGCGGCAAGCGTACATCGTTTTCCCGCTGATTGAAGAAAGCGAAAAAGTTTCCGCCAAGGCGGTTACGGAAGAATTTGAAAAATTAAAAAAGGTGTTCCCGGATTTCCGCCTGGCTATTTTGCACGGGCAAATGTCCCAAGCGGAAAAGGAAAGCGTAATGGCCGATTTTGCCGCGCACAAAACCGATATTTTGGTGGCCACCCCGGTAATTGAGGTGGGCATTGACGTAAAAAACGCTACCGTAATGGTCATTGAAAACGCCGAGCGCTTTGGGCTGGCCAGTTTGCACCAGTTGCGCGGGCGCGTAGGCCGCGGCGAGCACGAAAGTTTTTGTATTTTAGTATCCCAGCACGCGGGAAGCATTGCCAAAGAACGTGTGGACATTATTTGCGCCACGCGCGACGGATTTAAAATCGGCGAGCGCGATATGCAGTTGCGCGGGCCGGGCGAAATTTTAGGCACGCGCCAAAGCGGGGAACTGGAATTTAAGGCCGGGGATATTTTTCAGGACCGGGATATTTTATACCAAGCCATTGAGGACCGCGACGAACTGCTGGCGCAGGACCCTGCTCTCACCAAGCCGGAACATTTTTTATTCCGCCAAAAATTAACAGAACTCTACCAAAAGAACTGGCACCTGATTGATTTAAGTTAGTGGCTTACTTCAAAGCATAGTAAAGCCAAACAGCATTTCCCAAGGTAGGGTTTGTAACGCCTGTTATACTTTGGCACACGCTTTGGGCGTTGCTACTGGTGTTTAAGGCCACACATTGCGTAACACCGCTAAAATAATAATCCCAATACCACTCGTTGCTGGTTCCGTGTATCCAAAAGTGCATTCCTGCCTCACTTTCTCCTTGAACACTCACAGCCAATTTATTACATTGCCAGCCACTGCCGCTTGGTAAGGACTCGCAATTTACGCCGATATCCAAGTCCTCTACTTGGCTGGTATAAGCGCCGTTTGCCATATAATACACCTGTTCGGCCTGTACCAGCGCGTGCCCCAAGGTTTGGCTTTCCACCATACGGCTCTTCATTACCGCCCGTTCGTACTGCGGCATTGCCACCGCCGCCAAAATACCGATGATAAGCACGACGACTAATAATTCAATTAAAGTAAAACCACTGTATGTCGTGCGACCACTTGTGCCAGTAACGTCATTCCCGAGTGTAGTAGTCGGGAATCTGTCGTGTTTCTTTTTTGATAAAAACGGATCCCCGACAGAAACCTTCGGGGATGACGGCAATAAACGCCAAAAGTTGTTAAATCCTTTCATTTTTTCTCCTTGTTAAGGCCTTTATTTTTAAGCAAAACGGCCTTTTATACGCG
>DJFE01000027.1:17153-49098 GCA_002432025.1 Candidatus Avelusimicrobium stercoris
AAAAAACGAAACAACCCCTTTATAAAGCGCTGCGCGCCGCCCCCTGCGGGCGGCAGATTTTCCGCACTCGTTTGATTTATTGGGCAACACTCTTTTTGCAATGTAGCCAACCAACGAAACGCCAACAATAAACAACTACATTTTTGCCGTTATAAAAAATAAAAGTCATTCTGAACTTGTTTCAGAATCTACCGATTGTGTCGCTAGTTGTTGTCGTCATCCTGGAAAGCCGTTGTCCAGGATCTGTTGTTATTAAAATAAGGGAAAGTACAGATTATGAGCCCAGCGGACCGCACCCTAGCGGGCCGCCAAACACGACGGGAGGACATCAATAGGAACTATGCACAGTAGCCGCGGGAGTAGAAACCGGCTCTTGCAAGGCGGGTTTTTTCGGCGCGGAAACGGGAGTAGGGGCCGGCGCGCTTTTGACCACAGTTTGTTTGCAAAAGGAGAGCAACCGCTTTGGCGTTTGACGGCGGCGGTTTAAGGCCTTTTCACTGGCCCCGTGTTGAACCAAGAAATCATAAATAGCCTGGTTGCAATTTAACGCGGCCAAATGGAGCGGCGTGTTACGGTCGCTGGCTGGCGAAGTACGGCTGCCACGCGGGGCATTGGCCAAATACTCAAACAAATCCGGCTCCACCTCGTCCATAAACGCAAAAAGCATACGCAGCATTGCTTCGTCGTTATTGATAACCGCCAAATGAACAGCGTTTCCCTCGGCGGTACGGACGTCCAAGCGGGAAAAACTATCCGCCAGCAGTTGCGCCATTTTGACGTCTTTATTCTTTACCGCCGCCAAAAAGGCCGTCATTCCGCCGGGTTCTTCCACAAACACCAAGGTTTTATCCGCGCGAATCATTTCCTCCGCCTTATCCGTATCGCCCGAACGCACCACGGCAAAAAACGACGCGCCCGAAATGTCCGCCCGGGCAGCCGCCGCACACGTTAAAGCAAGCAAGAGGAGGAAGAATTTTCTCATAAGGTTAGTGTAATCTATTTTACCCCAATTAGCAAGTAATAAAAAAGCGGCACGCCCGTTAATAAGCGTGCCGCCCCAAAAACTGCTCTACTTATTTATCCAAACGCGGGAAAAGCGGAGCATACTTTTCAATCTTGCCAGGCAAGAGTCTTCTCTGCATTTCCTTAGCAATCGTCGGCATAAAGGGCTCCAACCACACCGACACTTTGCGCAGGCAGGCCACCAATTCCAGCAAAACGGCCTTGGCGGCTTCCACATCGTGCTTGGCAAGTTCCCACGGCTTTTTCTCGTCCACCAGTTTGTTTAATTCGCTGGCATAGCCGTAAATGTTTTCAAGCACTTTATCAAAGGCCAATTCGTCATACGCCTTATCAATGGCTTCGTCCACCTCGTTGGCGTGTGCGAGCAATTTGTAATCGCCTTCAATTTTTTCCGGCAATTCGCCAATGTTTTTGGCCGCCATATTAAGCGTGCGGGAAAGCAGGTTGCCAATGTTGTTGGCCAAATCGGAATTATAACGGTTTTTGAAACTCGTCATAGAAAAGTCCCCGTCCTGGCCAAAGGGAACCTCGCGGAATAAGAACGCGCGGAGCGGGTCCACACCGTATTCGGCGGCCACTTTGGCGGGGTCCACAATGTTGCCCAAGGACTTGGACATCTTTTCCCCTTCCACCGTCCACCAACCGTGGGCAAATACCTTTTTAGGAAGCGGCAGCCCGAGCGCCATTAACACAGCGGGCCAAATAACCGTATGGAAGCGGAAGATTTCTTTGCCCACCATATGCAAATCAGCCGGCCACAAATCTTCAAATTTATCGGCCTTGATTTGCTTTAACTGCGCTTCGTGCAAGGTTTTATCCTCGCAAATGTGCGTGCCGTAGCCCGCGGCGGAAATATAGTTAATAAGCGCGTCAAACCATACATAAATGGTATGTTTGGGGTTGCTTAACACCGGGATACCCCACGCCACTTTGGTACGGGTAACGGATAAATCCTGCAAGCCGCCCTTAACGAAGTTAATAATTTCGTTGGCACGGTATTTGGGGCTTAAAAAGTCCGGGTGTTCCTCGTAATATTTTAAGAGGGGTTTTTCGTAGCGGGAGAGTTTAAAGAAATAGGTTTCCTCGTGCACTTCGGTCAACGGTTTTTTGTGAACGGGGCAGAGGTTGCCTTCCAAAATTTCGCTTTCGTTGTAATATTGTTCACAAGACAAGCAGTATTTGCCCGAATAGGAGCCCAAGTAAATATCGCCGCTCTTTAACAATTTTTCAAAAATAGCCTGCACCACTTGCTCGTGTTTTTTGTCGGTGGTGCGGATAAAATCGTCATAGGAAATATTGAGCAATTTCCACAATTCTTTGTATTTGGCCGAAACTTGGTCCGTCCACTCTTTGGGCGTTACGCCGGCGGCGGCGGCAGATTTTTCAATATTGGCGCCGTGCTCGTCGGTACCCGTCAAAAACCGCACGTCAAAGCCTTTTAAGCGTTTGTAGCGGGCCAGCACATCCTGCGCAATCGTCGTGTAGGCGTGCCCGATATGCGGAACTGAGTTCACATAATAAATAGGGGTGGTGATATAGAATTTCTTAGTCATATTCTCTCCGTATTAAAAAATCTGCAAGTTTAAACCGTCCAAACTCATTAGAGCGGTTTCCAACACCAGCGCGGGCGATACATTCCGCCCGATACTGCGTTTATAATTTTCAAATCGTTTTAGCATTGCCTGATAAGCATATTGCTTGTTTTCGTCTGGCTCGTTTATCCAGGCTTGGTGCAAGGCCATTATCAGCACGTCCAAAATAGCCTGCGCTTCCTGCCTGGCCGTTACCAACGTGCGGGAAAGCCCCGCCGCCACGCCGCTGGGTCCCTGCGGGGTGCCAAAGCCGCCAGCCTGCAATAAATCCAATGCTTCCGCGGCCTTTAACGCACCGGAGACCGAGCCCGCGCTGTACTTGGCGCATAAATCCACATTGGACACATCGGCCTGCGTTTTGGTTAAAATATCTTTGACGTTTTCCAAGGATAACGGGGCAAACGATAAGGGCTGGCAGCGCGACAAAATCGTCCTCAACATAGCCGCGCGCTTATTGGTAATTAAAATCCACACTGTTTTAGCGGGCGGTTCTTCAATAAATTTTAAAAGTGCATTGGCCGCCGCGCCCTGCATTGTTTGGGCTTGGTCAATAATCAGCACCTTCCACCCGTTCCCTACGGCCTTTTGTTGGGATTTAGCGGTAACGTCGCGGATGGTATCTACGCTGATGTGCTGCTGTTTGGTAATTTCCTTTTCCAACTCCTCGGCGTAGCCCTTACTGGTGAAATCTTTTTTTACTTCTAATCTTGCCTGATAGGTAAAATCTACAAACGTTACATCCGGGTTTGTGCCTTTATCAATAGCCTCGCAGTTGGCGCACACGCCACAGGCATCACCGTTTTGGCGGGCGGTTTCGTCCAAACAATTAAGCGCCTTGGCAAATTCCAGCGCGGCCAAGCGTTTGCCCACCCCGTCCGGACCAAAAAACAAAAGTGCCCCCGGAACCTTTTGGCTCCGGACCAGTTGCTTTAAGTACGAGGAGGCTTTTTCCTGCCCCAAAATATCGGCAAACGGCATTAGTCTATAATATGGCGCTCCAACAGCAGTTGGCGCACTTGGTTTTGAATTTCGTCTATATGTTTATCTGCATCTACCAAATAGGCGTTGGGCGTGGTTTTAACCATTTCCAAATACCCTTGGCGCATTTTTTGGCGGAAGGCGATGTCTTCCTGTTCCAAACGGTCCGAAAATAAATATTCGCCGCGTTCGGTAAAATACTTATCCGACATTAAAAATACGAGCGTCAAATCGGGCTGTAAATTAAGCGAAGCCACCTTATTTAAAGCATCAATTACCTTTAAATCAATGCCCCGGCCATAGCCCTGATAGGCGCAGGTGGACATTGTATAACGCTCGCAAATGACGGTTTTCCCCGCTTCCAGCGCGGGCAAAATTTTTTCCTGCGTGTGCTGGGCACGGGAGGCTTCATACAGCATTAATTCCGCCATTGGGCGGATATCCAGCCCCGGTTCCAGCACAATCTGCCGGATACGCTCCGCCGTGGGCGTACCGCCCGGCTCGCGCGTTAAAATCACCTCGTGCCCGCACTCCACCAGCCGGTTATAGAGCAACTTGGCTTGGGTGGATTTGCCGCAACGGTCCGGCCCCTCTAAAACAATAAACTTGCCTTTCATTACGCAATGCCTTCCTGCGACGTAACGATTTCCAACTGAGATTTTTTGTTTACCTTCCAGGCGGAATTATTCACTTGGTCCAAAATCGGGGCCAATTTGCCTTGGGCGTTTAAAATAAAATCAATAATCTCGCGGTAGGCGCCGTCCCCACCGTTGTGCTTGGTAACGTAATGCGCGCAATTTTTAACTACGTCTAACGCGTTGGGCACGGTAGCCGCAAAGCCCACAGCCTTTAAAAGCGGCATATCGGTAATGTCATCGCCAATATACGCCACTTGTTCGGGCGTAAGGCCTTCCTTCTTTAAAATATCGTTCAGCGGCCCCATTTTGGTCAAAAACCCTTGGTACATATATTTGTAGCCCAAGTTGCGGGCGCGGTCCACCGTGGTCGGGTGGCGGCGGCCCGTAATAATGCCGCACACAATATCCGTACTGTTGCAGAGCATTACAGCCAAGCCGTCCTGCGTATTAAAGGATTTAAATTCGTCTATTTTGCCGTCGTCCCGTACGAAAAAGTTTACTTTTCCGTCCGTTAAAATACCATCTACGTCGGTTAAAATGGCCCGGATTTTGCGGGCACGTTCTATTGCTTGTTCCATATATAAGGTATTATACAAAATATCCCCGTGCTCTACGGTCTGCCCCCTTTTTGGCTGGCACGGGCAATCCCCGCGGACGGGCACGTTATTTTATATAATGGTAGTAATCGTTTGAAAGGGGTTTATAATAAGATGGCTAAAAGATTTACCGAAAATGCGCAAAAAATTATCCTCATCGCGCAAGAAGAGGCCAAACGCCTCAACCACGACTATGTGGGCACCGAACATATTTTGCTGGGGCTTTCCGCCTTGGAAGGCACTGTATCCAATAAAATTTTATCCGGGCTGGGCGTAACGTTCCGCAAGGTCCGCCAAGAAATTGAAAAAATGGTGGGCATCGGTGATACGATTATGCTGCTGGGAGAAATTCCCTTTACGCCCCGTGCCAAAAAAGTGCTGGAACTATCCGTAGAGGAATCCCAAATGTTGGGTTCGGACCATATCGGCACCGAGCATATTTTGCTGGGCCTCATCCGCGAGGAAGAGGGGATGGCCGGCAAAATTTTGGCCAATTTGGGCCTTAATTTGGATTCCGTACGCGACACCGTGCTTAACTTTATTGGCGACGCAGAACCCGGCGACTTAAACGAGGACAACGCCGTTTTTTCTCAGGAAATCAATTTAAACACCCCTAAAAAAGAACGCGAAAGCGCCGTCAGCAAGAGCAAAACGCCCACGCTGGACGAATACACGCGCGACCTTACCAAACTGGCCGCCCAAAACAAACTGGACCCGGTTATCGGGCGCGAGGAAGAAATTGAACGCTTGGTACAAATCTTGGCCCGCCGCACCAAAAATAACCCGGTGCTTATCGGGGAACCCGGCGTAGGCAAGACCGCCATTGTAGAGGGGCTCGCACAAAAAATCGCCCAAGGCGAAATTTCGGACGTGCTTTCCAACAAGCGCATTTTGGCGTTGGATTTAGCCTCCGTGGTGGCGGGGACCAAATACCGCGGTGAATTTGAACAACGCTTAAAAAACATTATTGACGAACTGGCCGCCGCCAAAGACGCGATTATTTTTATTGACGAACTCCACACCATTATCGGTGCAGGCGCGGCGGAAGGTTCTATTGACGCGGCCAACATTTTAAAGCCGGCCTTGGCCCGCGGGGAAGTGCAGTGCATCGGCGCGACCACCTTTGACGAATACCGCAAATCCATTGAAACCGACGCCGCCTTGGAACGCCGCTTCCAGCCCGTGGTGGCCGACCCGCCGGATGTGGAAGATACCATTAACATTTTAAAGGGTGTCCGCTCCAAATACGAAGCGCACCACAAGGTGCACTATACGGACGGAGCCGTCCGCGCCGCGGCCTCTATTGCGGACCGCTACATTACCGACCGCGCTATGCCGGATAAAGCCATTGACCTGTTTGACGAAGCCGGGGCCCGCGCACGCTTGAAAAACGCCGCGCTCCCGCCCGAAATCAAACAAAAACAACTGGAATACAACCAGGCCGTGCAGGAAAAAGACGAAGCAATGGCGAATAAAGAATTTGAAAAAGCCGCCGCGGCCAAGGATACCGAAGCCCGCTTAAAGGGTTATATTGACCATTTAAAACAAAAATGGCACGAGGAGCACGACAAGCAAGTCCCGCAAGTAACCGAAGAGGACATCGCGCTTGTCGCTTCCAAATGGACGGGCATCCCGGTTACACGCCTGACGCAAAGCGAAACCGATAAGATTTTGCATATGGAGGAACACCTCCACGAGCGCATTATTGGGCAGAACGATGCCGTAAAGGCCGTTTCGCAGGCAATTCGCCGCAACCGCACTGGGCTTGGAAACCCGCACCGTCCGATTGGCGGATTTTTATTCCTAGGTCCCACGGGCGTAGGCAAAACGGAATTGGCCAAGAGTTTGGCCACCTTCCTGTTTGGCGACGAGGACGCTATGATCCGGTTGGATATGTCCGAATATATGGAAAAGTTTGCCGTTTCGCGCCTGATTGGTGCGCCGCCCGGCTATGTAGGATATGAAGAAGGCGGACAACTTACCGAAGCCGTCCGCCGCCGACCGTATAGCGTGGTGGTATTGGACGAACTGGAAAAAGCCCACCCGGATATTTACAATATTTTATTGCAAGTGCTGGACGAAGGGGCTTTGAGCGACAATTTGGGCCATAAAGTCAGTTTTAAAAACTGCGTGATTATTATGACGTCCAACGTCGGCGCGCGTGAAATTACCAATAAAGGCAACACCTTAGGCTTTGCCGCGCACCACACCGAGGAACAAGAATACCAAGATATGCGCAAGAACGTAATGGAAGAGGTCAAAAAAACCTTCAACCCGGAATTTATCAACCGTATTGATGAAATCGTGGTCTTCCACTCGCTCACCAAAGAGAACATCGGCGCAATTTTGGACTTGGCCTTGGAAGAGGTGGACGACAAACTGGCCGACAGAAACCTGTCCTTGGAACTGACGAAAGAGGCCAAGAATTTCTTGGTGGAAAAGGGTTTTGACGTAAAATACGGGGCGCGCCCTTTACTTCGCACGTTACAGCGCGAACTGGAAGACCCGCTGGCGGAAAATATCCTTATCAGCCGCTACCCGGACCACACCAAAATTATTGTAGATTTTGATACATCCGCCGGAAAGTTGACCTTTCACGGCGCGGCGGTGGAACAAAAAGACGCCGTAACCATTTAAACCTACTTGGAGGAGTTGTATGGACGCAAACAAACAAAAAGCGCTTGATTTGGCCCTGGGCCAGATTGAAAAAGCGTTTGGCAAAGAAGCGATTTGCAAACTGGGCGGAGGCGGCGTAAAGAACGTGGAAGCAATCCCCACGGGCGCGCTGTCCTTGGATTTGGCCTTGGGCGTGGGCGGGCTCCCGCGCGGGCGCGTGATTGAAATTTACGGGCCGGAAGCCGGCGGCAAGACGACGTTATCCTTGCACGTGGCGGCCCAAACGCAAAAAATGGGCGGCACCGTAGCCTTTATTGATGCGGAACACGCCCTAGATCCTGTTTATGCCGCTAATTTGGGCGTAAACGTGGATGAATTATTGGTTTCCCAGCCCGATTCCGGCGAACAGGCACTTGAAATTGCCGAAAAACTCGTGCGCTCGGGTGCGATTGATTTAATCGTGGTGGACTCTGTGGCGGCCCTTGTGCCGAAAGCCGAAATTGAAGGCGAAATGGGCGACGCCCACGTGGGTTTGCAGGCCAGACTGATGAGCCAGGCCCTGCGCAAACTGACGAGCCTGCTCAACAAAACCAAAACGAGCATTATTTTTATTAACCAGTTGCGCCAAAAAATCGGCGTAATGTTCGGCAACCCGGAAACCACCCCTGGCGGACTTGCGCTTAAATTTTACGCGTCCGTCCGCATTGATGTACGCCGCATTGAAAACCTAAAAAAGGGCGACGAAGTCATCGGCACCCGCGTACGCGCCAAAGTAACCAAAAATAAAGTGGCGCCGCCGTACCGCCAAGCCGAATTTACGATGATTCTCGGCCACGGTATTTCGCGCGAAGCCTGTATTATTGATAAGGGCGTAGAGGCCGGATTTATTGAAAAAAGTGGCAGTTGGTTTATCTATGGGGATGAAAAACTGGGCCAAGGCGCCGAAAACGCCCGCCAGTATTTAAAGGACAACCCCGAACTGGCCGCCGAGATTGAAGATAAATTGTATGTAAAATATCTCGGCCACCACTACAACGGCAAAAAAGCCGACGCGGCGGAACAAGCTCAAGCCGAACCCGCCAAAGAACCGAAAAAGGTTACAAAGAAATAATCTGTATATCACAAGGCCCCGCTTTCCGCGGGGCCTGATTCGTTATAAATTACCGTTGTCATTCCCGAGTGTCGTAGTCGGGAATCTGTTGTTAGTTGTTGTCTCCCTCTTACAAACCGACAGATCCCCGACAAAAACCTTCGGGGATGACCCTGCGCGCCGCACCGTGCAGGTCGCCACTAGGTCGCACCCTTTTGATTAATAGAGCCACACTATTTTTGCAATGTTGCAAACAAACAAGGCCATTATAAAAATGGGGGCATTCTGAACCGTCGGTCCGCACGCTTTGTCCCTTCCCTCAAACGGAATTTTCTATAATATGGATAACCTGTATGAAGAAACTTTATTCCATTATCACGGCCGTTTCGCTCGCGGTATCCGGCGTGCTGGGCGTTTATATGTTCTGCCAACGCTTCGCGCTCCTGCATTTGGGCCTGCTGTATGACGAACTCTACTCTATGGCTACGGCTTTCCCGGGATTTTCGTGGGCGTACATTTGGCGGGAAATGCTGTTAAAAGACGTCAACCTGCCGCTTTATAACTTTATCCTTTACGGCTGGAACCACCTCTTCCCGCTAACGCCCTTTTATATGCGCCTGTTAAGCGCGCTTGTCTCGGCCGCTACGATTCCCTTGGTTTGGTTTTTGGCGCCCAGACGGTGGAGTTCTATCCAACGCTTTATTTTCACCGCGCTAATGGCAGGCTCGTTTGCCTTGGTGCAATTTGCGGGCGTAATCCGCGCCTATTCGTTTGCGGTGCTGGCGGTATCGGCGTTTACCTTGCAGGCGCTTTCACTTTTGGACTTATTGTCCACCCGCAAAAAACCGTCCGCAAAACGTTGGGCGGCGTTTTTCCTTACCGGGCTGTTTGCCGCGTACCTGCATTACTTTTCGTCCGCGCTCTTTTTTATCACGGCACTACTTATATTCTTCTATGCTTGCTATTTTAAAACAGGACGCAAAACTGTTTTTTGGGGAACCGCCGCCGTTTTTGCGTGCTGGCTGCCGTGGGTGTATCATACGGTAACGCTAATGTCCGCCCCCGGCTCCTCGTGGTGGTACGCTACTCCTCCCTTACAAGCCAGTTTTGAAATTGCTCAATTTCTCTTTGGCTCGGACCGGCTCTTGGGCGGGCTTGTTATTTTAACCGTTTTGGCGGGCACCTCTATCTTATTTGCCTACAAAAAAACGCTCTTACTCCGCACCGATTTTATTTTGCCCTTGGGCCAAAGCCTTATTTTATTAGGTGTGGTGGCGGCAGTTTCGCACAAATACAACCTGTGGCTAGACCGTTACTTTTTGGCCGCAATGCCGTCCTTTTTATTGTTGCTGGCTTATGCCCTGTTTCATTTGCAAGCGCGGCATAAAATATTAATTGTCCTACTGCCGCTTTTGCTGATGGGTTGGATAGGCGAGCATTGGGAATTTGTGCATAACGCCAAGCAAGAGCCCACCGGGCTTAAAAACGCGCTCACGCATTTAACCCAGGTGGAAAAACGCCATACACTGTTAGTAGATACGGCAAAAACGGGCTATCCGCCCGCCGCTTTGCAAGTGATGTACACCTTTTACGCGCCTAAAAATTACGCGTTGGAATTAATTCCGCTTACCTTACAAAACCGCGAACTTGCGTTCACGGGTGAAAAACTGCCCGTGTTAATCCCGGTTTGCTCGGTTCAGCACCTTATTTTTACGGAAACCACCTACGGACTGGAAGAAGCCCAAGAGCCGCTTATTTTTGCGCCGGATATTTGCATTTTATCCGCCAAACCGGGACGGATTATTGAAAATGACTAACCAAACCTTACTGGAAGATTTTAAAAACCATTTAACCTTTGAGCGCCAACTCTCGCCCAACACCACCGCATCCTACGGCAGCGACGCGGAACACTTTTTGGAATATTGCGAGGCCAACGAAAAGGACCCCTTAACTATTACGCCCGAATTTTTGGACCAATACAACTACCAGTTGCGCGTCATTGAAAAACTGGCCGCTACGAGCATTTTCCGCAAAATGGAAGCCGTTAAATGCTTTTATAAATTTCTGCTGATTGAGGAAAAAATAAAGGACGACCCGACCCGCTTTTTAAAATCGCCCAAACTGGCGCAAAAAATCCCCACCCAACTCACGCGCGAGGAAATGGATAGACTCCTTTCCTACCCGGCCGAAAAATTTGACGAAATCCGCACCGTAACCATTATTGAACTTTTGTATGCGGCGGGCCTGCGCGTAAGCGAACTTATCAACCTGCGGCTGGAAAACGTAAACCTGGTGGAAAAGTGGGTTTTAGCACTAGGTAAGGGCGGGAAGCAACGCTTTGTGCCGATACACGACCGCGCGGTGGAACGCATTAAGCAATACCTGGCAGAGCGCGAGGCACACTTTGCGGCCAAAGAGGTGGATTCCGAACTGTTTTTAAACAAAAACGGTAAAAAGATAAGCCGCGTGTCCGTATGGAAGGACCTCGCCGCCTTAGGGCGCAAGGCCAATATCTCCCAGCCGCTCCACCCGCACCTCTTCCGCCACACCTTTGCTTCGCACCTGTTACAGGGCGGGGCCGATTTAAGGAGTTTGCAGGAAATGCTGGGCCACGCCAATTTGACGACAACCCAAATCTACACGCACTTGGACGTAAGCGACTTAAAGGCCAAGCACAAAAAATATCACCCGCACGGCTAATTATGAAGAAACTCATTTTACTGCGCCACGGGCAAAGCACCTATAATTTAGCCCACCGCTTTACAGGTTGGGCCGATGCCCCGCTGACCACGCAAGGGCACGCCCAAGCCGCGCAAGCCGGGGAATTATTAAAAGAAGCCGGTCTGTTTCCACAGGCTACCTATTCCTCCTGTTTACTTCGCGCCCGCCAAACCGCGCAGGCTGTTTTGGCCGGGATGCCCTATAAAATCCCCTTACAAACCGATTGGCGGCTAAACGAGCGCCACTATGGCGATTTACAAGATAAAACCCGCCAAGAGGCCGCCCATAAATACGGGCTTACCGCGGTGCTTTCTTGGCGGCAGATGTTCTTTTGTGCCCCACCGCCCGCTGCGGACAATGCGGCCGCTTACCAACTGGTTCCGCCCGGTGTTACACCGCCTAACGGGGAATCCTTACAGCAAGCCCAACAGCGGGCCCTTGGCTTTTTTACCCAAGTGGTTTTTCCGGCCTTTGCACGCTATGACGTCCAATTAGTAGCCGCACACGAGGATTTACTGCGCGCCCTTGCCGTCTATTTCAAAAACTTGCCGCCCAAAGCCGTAGAAAAACTGGTTGTTCCGCCCGCCACCCCGTGGGTAATGGAGTTAGATAAAACCTATCACGCAACCCAAGATTACTTTTTAGGCGACCCGCAAGAAATCGCCGCCTTTTTAAAACGCCGCCCCGAATAAGCGTTTCTCCCGCAAAAAGACTGCCCTTTCCCCTGAAAAATTGTTAAAATAAAGGTATTATGAGTATTGATAACTTTCCGCAAATTGATAAAAAGCAACAAGAACGCTGGGAAAAAGCAAACCTTTTTGCCAGCCCCAAAATGCCGAAAGGCAAAAAGTTTTATTGTCTGGATATGTTCCCGTATCCGTCGGGCGCGGGCCTGCACGTCGGCCACCCGGAAGGATACACCGCTTCCGACATCCTTGTTCGCTACAAACTAATGAACGGCTACGACGTACTGCACCCGATGGGGTGGGACGCGTTCGGCCTGCCCGCGGAAAACTATGCTATTTCCACGGGGATTCATCCGCGGATTACCACTCATAAAAATATTCAAAATTTTAAACGCCAAATTAAATCCATCGGTCTCGCGTACGACTGGAACCGGGAAATTGACACCACGGACCCCAAGTATTATAAATGGACGCAATGGATTTTCCTGCAACTCTTTAAAAAGGGCCTGGCCTACGAATCCACCGTACCGATAAACTGGTGTCCCTCGTGCAAAACGGGGCTCGCCAACGAAGAAGTCTTTAACGGCAAGTGCGAACGCTGCGGCCACGAAATTGAACGCAAGGCCCTGCGCCAATGGATTTTGCGCATTACCGATTACGCCGAAAAACTGCTGGAAGGCTTGGACGAATTGGACTGGCCGGAAAGCACGCTGGCGATGCAGCGTAACTGGATTGGCAAATCCAACGGGGCCGAAGTAACCTTTAAGGTGGACGGCGCGGACGAGACTTTAACCGTCTTTACTACCCGCCCGGACACGCTCTTCGGCGCCACCTATATGGTGGTTTCGCCCGAACACCCGATTCTAAAAAAAATCGTAACGCCCGCCCAACAAGCCGCAGTATCCGCCTATCAGGCCGAAGCCGCCAAAAAGAGCGACTTGGAACGCGGCGACTTAAACAAAATTAAAACGGGCGTATTTACAGGGGCGTATGCCATTAACCCGGTAAACGGTAAAAAAATCCCGGTGTGGACGTCCGACTATGTGCTTATGGGTTACGGCACGGGGGCCATTATGGCCGTGCCCGCCCACGACGAACGCGACTACGCATTTGCCAAGAAATTCGGTCTTGAAATTATTGAAGTGATTAAAAGCGAACAAGGCGTGGAAAAGGAAGCCTTCACGGGCGACGGGGAACTCATTAACTCCGGCTTTTTAAACGGCCTGCGCGTAAAAGAATCCAAAGCCGCTATGATTAAGTGGCTCACCGAACGCGGTTTAGGCAAGGCCAAAACCACCTATAAACTGCGCGACTGGGTGTTTGCCCGCCAACGCTACTGGGGCGAACCGATTCCGATAGTGCATTGCCCCAAATGCGGGGTAGTGCCGTTGCCGGAAGACCAGCTGCCGCTTACGCTGCCGGAAGTAGAGAAATTTGAACCCTCCGGCACCGGGGAATCCCCCTTGGCTACGGTGGACAGTTGGGTCAACACCACCTGCCCGCATTGCGGCGGCCCGGCCAAGCGCGAAACCAATACTATGCCCCAATGGGCAGGCTCCTGCTGGTACTACCTGCGCTATATGGACCCGCACAACGATAAAATTTTTGTGGACCCGGCCATTGAAAAAGCCTACGGCCCGGTGGATTGCTATATTGGCGGCGCGGAACACGCCGTACTCCACCTGCTTTATGCCCGCTTCTGGCACCGCGTACTCTACGATTTGGGCTACGTCAGCCACAAGGAACCGTTCCACAAGTTGCGCCACCAAGGGATGATTTTGGCCTTCTCGTACCGCGACAAAATGGGCAACTACCACGGCTATGACGAAATTGATTTTAAAGACGGCAAAGCCTATTTAAAAACCACCGGAGAGGAACTTTCCCCTATGGTGGAAAAGATGTCCAAATCCAAAAAGAACGTCGTCAACCCCGACGATATCCTTACGCAGTACGGCGCCGATGCGTTCCGTATGTACGAAATGTTTATGGGCCCGTTTGAGGCCAGCAAACCTTGGGATATGAAGGGGATTGAAGGCGTAACGCGCTTCTTAAAACGCGTTTGCGGTTGGGCGGACACGGTCAAAACCGTAACCGAAGCCGACCCGCGCAAGAGCGAAATTTTAAAGAATAAAACCATTGCCAAGGTAGGCGAAGATATTGAAAACTTCCGCTTTAACACGGCTATTTCCTCTTTAATGGTGTTGTTTAACGACATCAGCAAACTGCCGCAAATCAGCCAGGATATGTTCCAAACATTCCTGAAACTGCTGCACCCGTTTGCCCCGCACCTGACTGAGGAAATCTGGCAACAAAAGGGCTACGAGGGCTTTGTAGTTAAATCGGCCTGGCCGAAACCCAACGAAGCCTTAATGCAGGACGATACCGCCGAAATCGGCGTGCAGGTAAACGGCAAGGTGCGCGACCGCGTGTCCGTACCCAGAAACGCCGAACGCGCAGAAATTGAAAAAATTGCGCTTGCCAGCCCCAAGGTTACCCGCAGTTTGGAGGGGTTGGAAATCAAAAAAATTATCGTCGTGCCCGGCCGTATGGTAAGCATTGTGGCCGCACCTAAAAAATAAAGGGAGTCTGTATGAAGAAATTTATCTGTGCCTTGTGTGCCGTAGCGGCGTTGGCCGCTTGCGCCAGCGAAGGGGCTGTGTATAAACCGCAGGCCCAAATTATGCCGCAGCATATCAAAAAAATTGCGGTACGGCCTATTCTAAACAAAACGGAAGTATTTGCGCTGGAAGATAAATTTTACAACGAACTTTACGACGAATTTTTGCGCAACGGTTCCTATCAAATCGTTTCCGAAAATTCCAACGCCGAGGGCGTGGTTGTTACCACCATTTCGCGCTATTTAAACGTGCCGATTCAGTACGACAGCCAATTAATCCCCACCGTTTACCGTATGGATATTTGGCTGGATGTGGTGTTTATGGATAAAACCACCAATGCCCCCGTATGGCGCGAGCCCGCCTTTTTGGGTACGCAAATTTACTCGGCATCCACGCTTCCGGGCGGGATGACGGAAGTACAGGCGCGCGATGTGGTCTTTGAAAAACTATCCAAAGACATCGTCAAACGCACGGTGGACGGTTTTGGCTCGGTAATGAGCGAAAACAAAAAGAAAGTAATGAACAACCCGGAATATACCACCATTACGCACTAAAAATGCCTAAAATTACCGCCGAAAAATTATCCGCAGAACTTGCACAAAATATCATATCCCCCGTCTATTTACTGACGGGGGAAGATGTCTATCGCAAAAATTTAATTATTAAGAAAATCCGCGAAATTCTCCACCCGGACGATTTTAACGCTTTTCAAAGCGAAGCGGACAAAGCGGACCTCGGCGAGGTACTCGCCTTAGCCAATACGGCCCCGGTATTTTCCGATGCGCGCCTTATCGTGCTGACGGGCATAGAAAAACTGCGCAAGGAGCCCAAGGAAGCCCTCATCCGCTATTTGGATAACCCGCTCCCCACCACCACGCTTATTTTAACGCATAACGATTCTAAAAAGATGAAGACGGAAAAGGTGCTGGCGGAAATCTGCTCCGACGCCGGGCGCGTGGTTAGTTTTGAGGAACTCAAAAAAGACGATTTAAATACTTGGGTCCGCCAAAAAATGCAGGAAAAGGGCTTAAAGGCGGATTTTGATTCCGTGGATTTACTGTGCGAAAGCATTGGCGGAGAACTGGCGGCCCTGGATAACGAAATAGAAAAGTTGTACCTCTACACCCTAGATAGGGAAAATAAGACCATTACCAAGGACGATGTACTGGCCTGTGTCGGTTTTAGCAAAGAGGAAAACCCCTTTGAACTGTCTAACGCGATTACCGCCTGCAACAAAACCCGCGCCGTACAACTGGTGGATAAACTGGTGGACGACGGCGAGGAACCTGTGGGCATTTTGAGCAAAATGACGTTCCCTATTTTAAAAATGGCGCGCATTAAACGCTTATCCGAAGCCGGTATGGCCCCATCCGAAATTTTGCGCGCGGCAGGCCTAATGTACTGGGAAAACCGACTTGTCAGTTCGGCCCGGATGTTCCCCCCTTCCAAAAATTTTTTAAACGCGCTAAACCGCATTATTGACGCAGACAGCGCCTTTAAATCTTCTACGGCATCCGACCCTAAAATTGTTTTAAAGGGCATTTTGCTAACACTTTTTAACAAATAGCAAAAGGGGCGGCTTGTAAAAGCCGCCCCTTTTTATCGGTTCTACCCCCCGATACTTAAATCCGGTACAACACCCGAGCGGACGCAGTTACATACGCCGCGCGCGGATAAATGGTAACGTGGTGCCCCGCGTGCGGGCCCGAGGAAATCTGTTTAGAAGCGTGGAAGCGGTTTACGTTGTAGCGCACTTCCAAATCCACAGCCCAGCGGTCCGTTAAAGCGCGTTCTACCCCTAAACCGGCATGCCCCGCAAAGCCAGTATAGCGGAAATGTTCGTTCGTGGCAAAATCCACCGTCATATCGGTACGAGCCACACCGACGGCCAAGGGCAAATAAACCTTATACAAATTTTCCGTATCGGTCAAAAACACGCGCGAGGCCAACATATAATTGCGCTGGCGGGTGCTGGTGTTTATTTCCCAACCGCTGGAAAGGTCGGTATCAAAATTTTGGTCTTCCGCCAGTACGCCCAAGGCTACGCGCGGATGCACAAAGTACAAGGCGGAAATTTCGCCCCCAAGGCCCGGATGCCCCAGTTTGGCATCGTGCGAAATATTATCCGTTTGGTCATCTACATTTACCTCGCCCCAATCGGTCCCTAATTCAAGCGGAGAGGCCACAAACGCCGCTCCCAATAAAACATCACCCGTTTGATAGGCGCGGGCCTGCGCACTAAACGCAAAACCCAACAAGCATACGGCAACGGCTAAAAATTTTTTCATTTCTTCCTCTCTCTTCGTTATATTTACTTACCGGTAGGTAACTATAAAAATTATACCATATTATGAGCCCGTCGGGCACAAATTTATTTTGCTACAATTACTATATGGAATTTTTAGCGCAACTAGCAGATATTTTCTTGCACTTGGACGTGCATTTGAACACTTGGGCCGCCTGGATGGGTATTTGGCTCTATATCGTTATTTTTGCGGTCGTCTTTTGCGAAACGGGGCTTGTGGTTACGCCCTTTTTGCCGGGCGACTCTCTATTGTTTGCCTGTGGGGCCTTGGCGGCCTCGCACGACAGCGCAATTAACCTGCCTTGGCTGATGCCTGTCGTTTTTGCGGCGGCGGTATTGGGAGATTGTTGCAATTATGAAATCGGTAAATGGCTGGGTCCCAAAGTATTTACCAAAAAAGACAGTATCTTTTTAAATAAAGACCACCTAAATAAGGCTCACGCGTTTTACGAAAAATACGGCGGCAAAACCATTATTTTGGCGCGTTTTATCCCCATTATCCGCACATTTGCGCCGTTTGTGGCAGGTATTGGCAAAATGACGTACTTCCATTTTGCTTCGTTTAACTTAATCGGCGCCGCGCTGTGGGTGCTACTCTTTACGCTGGGCGGTTATTTCTTTGCCGATTTGCCCGTCGTTCAAAATCATTTTCACTATGTAATTGTAGCGATTATTGTGCTTTCGCTTTTGCCCGCGGTGTATGAATTTATCAACGCCAAACGGCAGGAAAAGAAGTCTTAATCCTGTACGTCCGGCAAGGCAACGGGCAATACGCCCTGGGCGGATTGGTTGCCCAAAATAATGTCCGCAGCCGTTTGCAAGACATATTTATTTAACCCGTAGGTGGCCATAACCACGTCCGCCTCCGGGTAATTTTTTATATCGTACGGGCTCATCGTGGAGATAAACACCGTGTTCGGGTTTTCCTCTATCAAGCCGTTAATGGCGTTTTTTTGGTTGATATTGGTTTTATCGGCCCATTGCAAACTGGTTACAATCAGCAAATCGGCCCCTTTGGCGCACGCGGCGGCGCGCTGGCTGTCCTTTTTGCGCGGGGTTAAGGCCGCATTGTAACTGCGTATCGTCCACCCCTTTTGCAAGAACGGTTTGGAAAAATTCATCAGTTGGTCTGCAAAGCGAGCCGGAGCAAAAAACACCGCACACACCGTCGGTTTTTTATTGGAAGCGGGTTTAAACGGAAGCAATTTCTTTCTGTCGCGCACCAAGGTTACCGATTCCGCGCTGATTTTGGCCAACGCCGTATGATACGCCTCTTCAATCGGCGCAGGAACCGCGCGGGAATTATCTAATAACCCCATTTGCTTTTTTAACGCAAACACTTTGCGGGCGGCTTCCTCCACCACGGGCTCCAAATGTTTGGCTTGCACATCGCGCCACACTTGGTCAAAGACCGATACGGGCTTTACATACCGCCCGAGTAAAATCATATCCGCCCCGCTTTCCAGCGCGCGCACGGCACACCCGGCAATCGTGCAATAAGTGGTGGCGCTCTTCATATCCAAACTGTCGGTTACAATTAGCCCCTTAAAGCCCATTTTCCCGCGCAGTAAATCCTGCAAAATCGGGCGCGAAAACGTGGCTACATTTTTGCTGTCTAACGCCGGGTATAAGATGTGCCCCGTCATCACGCCGGGCACGCCTTGTTTAACGGCGGCTTCAAACGGAGCCAAATGAATTTTTTGCAGTTGTGAATAACTGGCCCGCACGACGGGCACGTCGTAATGGGAATCGGCCGATGTATCGCCGTGGCCCGGGAAATGCTTTACCACGCTAACGATATCCGCCGCCTTAAAGCCGTTAATAAGCGCACTGCCCATACGCGTTACGCTGGCCGGGTCGGAGCCGAAGGAGCGCACGCCGATAATAGGGTTATGCGGATTGCTGTTTACATCCAGCACCGGGGAAAAATTGATATGCACACCCGCGCGGCGCAACTCTAATCCTGCCAAATAGGCTATGGCGGCCGCGCCCTCTTCGTCGCGCGCGGCGGAGAGCATCATATTGGTAGGCAAATAGTCAAACCCCAACGTAATGGGCGTATAGACCGTTCCTCCCTCGTAATCAATAGAAATAAACAGCGGAATTTTGTGCGGGCTGACGGCGGTCCAAGATTGGAGTTTATCCACCAATTTTTTGGTTTCCGCCAGCGAGTAATTTCCCCATTGGATAAGCACCCCGCCAATTTTGCCCTGCTCAATCGCCGGGCGCACCTGTTCCGCGCTGTCCACGTCCACAAACACCACCAAGGTCTGCCCCAGTTTTTCCTGCGGGGTCAAATCCTCAAAGCGCGTTTCGGCCGCTAACGGTAACACACAAAAAAGCAGCGCGGACAGCAGGAGTTTTTTCATCAGTAATTAACCTCTACCACCGGAATTTCCGCCGGAGCCAAAAAGCGCAACGGAATTCCCCAATAGAACATACCGGACGTAATGTAGAATTTCATTTGTTCCACTTCAAACAACCCATACACACGCGGAAATTGCAAGAGCACTAAATATTTGAAAGGGAAAATCTGCCCGTTGTGGGTGTGCCCGCTAAACATTAAAGCGGCCCCGTGCAGGGCGGCTTCTTCGGCAAACACAGGCGTATGACTTAAAAAGATAAGCGGCTTTTTGTTATCCGCTTTTTTAAGCACATCTTCGGCCTCTTGGGCGGTCATACGCACGGTTTTGGCGTCTTTTATGCCCGCCACTTGAATGCCGTTAGGCATTTGGACAAGGTCGTTTTCCAAAAGAGTAATGCCCGCTTCTTTAAAAAATTCCTTGGAGTTTTCGTACCCGACATAATACTCGTGGTTGCCAAAAACGCCATAAGTGCCCTGTGGGGTAACTAAATTTTTAATGCGTTCGGCGTATTTTTCGCGCGACGGGCCGTATTCAAACACATCCCCCAAAACAAGCAAAGCATCCGGCTTTTCAGCCTCAATACGGCTCATCGCCTTATCAAACCGCTTGTACGATACGCCCATCCCCAAGTGGGAATCGGACAAGAGGGCTAGTTTCATTTTTGGCGCACCAGGCACGGTTACGGAAATATGTTTTAACTTCGGGGAAGAAATTCCCCCGTAAATTGCCATACCAAATACGACAGCCATTGTGCCCACGCTTAAAACCCCCAGCCATACGCGGCAATGCAAATGGCACAAATTTAAAATCCAATGCAGTACGGCAAAACCCGCGCAAATGCAAAAGCCTAAAAATACGAGCCCCATCCAAGCATAGGCAAAATAATAAAGCCAACTTTCCCATACGCCCCAATGCGTGCGCGTATAACCAAGCCCCCCAAACATCAGTACCGAGAATAAAACAGGTAATAATACAACCGGGTATTTCCACCCAATCTGCGGAAACGACGTAAACAACCAAGCCCCAATGGTTACCTGCATCAGCCACATAATCACCGAGGATACCACAAAAAATGCTCCCACAAACTCCTCCTTTTTCTAAAAAACTCTTTTTTATATTTTAAAAAATTTTCCATAATAAGTATAATATACCTATATACGTATCATATTTAAAAGAGGACATAACAACACTATGACCGTAAGAGTTAGATTTGCCCCGTCCCCGACTGGTTTCTTGCACATCGGCGGCGTGCGCACCGCGCTTTTCAACTACCTTTTCGCTAAAAAAAATAAAGGCACTTTTTTACTCCGCATTGAAGATACAGACGAGGAACGCTCCACGCAGGCCTCTACCGACGCTATCTTTGAAGGTATGCAATGGATGAATTTGAACTGGGACGAAGGCCCGATGCCCGACGGTACCAACAAGGGGCCGGACTTTCCGTACTACCAGGCCCAACGTGCCGATATGGGCATTTACAAAAAATACATTGACCAACTGTTAGCCGAAGGCAAAGCCTATAAATGCTATTGCACCGAGGAAGAATTGGAAGAAAACCGCCAAAAATGCTTGGCTGAACACCGCCCGCCCAAATACAGCGGCAAGTGCAGCCACCTGACGGCAGAACAGCAAAAAGAGTTGGAAGCCCAAGGCCGCAAATACGTTATCCGCTTCCGTATGCCGCAGGAAGGCGACGTGGAGTGGGACGATATGATCCGCGGGCACGTTAAATTTGCCAGCAAGGATTTGTACGACCTCGTCATCCAAAAAACGAGCGGTTACCCCACCTACAACTTTGCCGTAGTAGTGGACGACCATTTAATGCGTATGACGCACGTCATCCGTGGCGACGACCACATTTCCAACACCCCGGCGCAGATTCAAATTTATCACGCCTTGGGCTGGAAGGAACCGATTTTCGCCCACTTGTCTATGATTCACGGACCGGACGGTAAAAAACTTTCCAAACGCCACGGCGCAACCAACGTAGTGGAATTTCGCAATATGGGTTATTTGCCCGAAGCGCTTAAAAACTACTTGGCTTTGCTCGGTTGGGCTACGCCCGATTCCCAGCAACTCTTTAAACCCGGCGAACTGGAAGAGAAATTTGATATCTCCGGCTGCCAGCCCAGCCCGGCCGTAATGGACCCGGAAAAACTGAACTGGATGAACGGGGAATATATCCGCGCTACGCCCTTAAACCGCTTGACCGATTTGGCTATGCCGTTTATTGAGAAAGCGGGCATTAACGTATCCGGCGTGGACCGCGCCAAACTGGAAGGCATTATCGGTTTGGAACAGGAAAAATATAAACTCTTAACCGAAATCCCGGATTTAATCCGCTTCTTCTTTGAAGAACCCGTATTTGAACAGGAAGCCCTGGATAAAGTATTTGCCAAGCCCGAAGCCAAACAAGTGTTGGAAGGCATTATTAAAGTGTACGGCGATTTAACCGACTTCACCGAAGCCAACTTGGAAACAGCCGCACGCGCCTATGCCAAAGCCAACGGGATGAAGGCCGGACAAATCTTCCACCCGGTACGCGTGGCCGTTTCCGGCCGCACGCACGGACCGACCTTGTTCAAAATGTTGGAATATATGGGTAAGGAAAAAGTCCTCGCGCGCTTAAATAACGCGCTGAAATTCTGCAAATAACAGCACCGCCCCAGGGGCAGGGAGAGCCGTGAAATATTGGCTTTTTGACGGAAGTGATGTAGTCGGGCCGTTTACGCCGCAGGAACTTGCGGCGCGGCCCGGCTTCGCCCCCACCAGTTTAGTCTGCCCCGAAAACACCAGCGACCAAGAAGACAGTTGGAAAATGGCCTCCGCCTTTGAGGAGTTAGCCACCACATCTGCGCCTGCCGAAGAAGAATTAGACACCGATACCTTTGATAAGGAAATGGACACGCTTTTAAAGGAGCGTTCCCCCTTGTCCGAGCCGCAGGAACCGCCCACAGAACCGCCGTCTTCGCTCCAAATGCCCCAAAAGCCCGCAAAACCCGGCCCGATTGAGGATTATTTTAACAATATGCAAGGGGGCGACTTGGGCAATATTTTGGGCATCCCGGACCCGAACGAAAATTCGGATATGAACTTGGCCCGGGCCCTAGCCAAACAATTTAACAAAACCACTCCGCCCGCCGATAAGGTGTTGGATAAAGACCCCTTTGACGAATTTACCGGGGAGCCGGAAGAGGAACCGCAAGCCAAGGTTGAGCAGGCTCCTGCTGCTCCCGCAAAAGAGCAGCCTGTTCCGCCGCCTGCACCGGTACAAGAAAAAGAGCCGGAACCCGCTTCTATCCCTATGTCCGCCGAGCCGGAAGAGGAAATGGAACTAACCGTTCACGGGGCCAAAACACAGATTTTACCGGATGAGCCCTCCGAGGAAGAGGCTCAATCCGAACCCGAGCAAGCAGAAGCCGAGACGGAACAAACGGCCCAGCCTGCGCAAGAAGCGGAACCTGAATTAACGGAAACCGAGCCGACGAAATCCACCGAACAAAAAAACGAACAAACGGAAGCGGCCCCTACGTTTACCTTGCCCGTAGTGGATCAACCCGAAAGCGAGTTACAGCCTATGCCGCAAGGCCCGGTGGAAACCGTAGTTTTCCCCCCTTTAACTGACGAAATTTCTGCCCCGACGGGGAACGAACACGACCCTGTAACAGAGGCACCTGTTCAACCAGCACAAGACGAGCCGGAAATTTCCGCAGAGGAACCTGTTACGCCGCACGCGGACCAGCCCGCGCCTGCCCCGCAAGAAACAAAGGCGGAGCCGGACCCGGCGACAACTATCGTGCTGGAAACGCCCGACGAACCCGCCGCCAACCAAGAGGGCGAGGTGGAAAAACTGGCTCAACCCGGCACCGAGCCCGTAGAGGATATTTTGGTAGGTGCCTTAAAGGTAAAGGCCACACCGGAAATACAGGAACCCATTAAAAGCGTGCCCGTAATACCGGAAGTCAACCAAGTGCGCCCGCGGCTAAAACCCACGCCGGAAATTCAACAATTTTTAACCGATACGCAAAACGAGCGCATCGCCGCCACCCGCAACAACAAAAAGGCAATGGCGGCCTTAGCGGTACTGGTGGCCTTAATTGCGCTAGGACTGGTATTAATGTTTAACCAAGCCCCCGCAGACGGACAGAAAAAAACCGCGCAAAACGCCCCGGTATCCACCGAACTGGTGCCGGAAGAAAAAACCATATCTGCCACAGAGCAGGAAATTTTACCGCCTGCCCCGCCGCCTGCGGTTAAACCGCAAACGGTTTCCGCCGCGGACAAGGCTTTATCAGCGGTGCAAAACTATACGCTTTCCGGCGGGCGCGGTACAGTGGCCGCGTATTTGGACCGCCTGTACCGGGACAAACTTTCCCAGGGATACACCGGGAATTGGTCCGCTGAACCTTTGCATAAAAACGCATATATTGTAAAATACAGATTAACCAAAACCCGCATGGAACCCATTGTATATGTCTTCCAGGCGGATGTTTCAAAAGGAACTTTAACCGGCGCGCTAAACAATGTGGCGCTGGATTTGCTGGGCAAAATTCAATAACTACGAGGGTTATATATGATATTGATGGACGACTTGTTCAAAATGATGAAAGCCAAAAACGCTTCCGATATTCACTTAACGGTAGGGGTACCGCCCGTGCTGCGTATTCAGGGCCGCTTGTACGCCACTCCGTTTGAAGCCTTAACCAAGGAAACCGCCCAGACGTTAATTTATTCCATTTTAACGGACGACCAACGCCAGCAGTTTGAAGATAAATTGGAGTTGGACTGCTCTATCGGCCTTAAATCGCTGGGGCGTCTTCGTGTAAACGTCTATAAACAAAAAGGTTGCGTGGCCGCGGCCTTGCGTTCTATTCCGAACGAATTTAAATCCTTTGAACAACTCAACTTACCGCCCGTGGTATATAACATTATGAAGTTAAACAAAGGCCTTGTGTTGGTAACGGGGTGCACGGGGTCCGGTAAATCAACGTCTTTGGCCAGTATGATTAACTACCTGAATATGAACGAAAGCAACCACATTATGACGGTAGAAGATCCTATTGAATTCGTACACCCGCACAAACGCAGTATCGTCAACCAGCGCGAAGTGGGTGCCGATACCCTTTCGTTCGCCGATGCCTTAAAACACTTTTTGCGTCAGGACCCGGATATTATTCTGGTCGGCGAGTTGCGCGACCGTGAAACAATGGAAGCCTGCCTTACCTTGGCCGAAACCGGGCACTTGGTGTTTGCCACCTTGCACACCAACGACGCCGTGCAGTCCATCAACCGTATTATTGACGTCTTCCCGGCCAACCAACAGCCGCAAATCCGCACGCAGTTGTCCTTCGTGTTGGAGGCTATTTTGTCCCAGCAGTTAATCCCCACCTTAACGGGCGGGCGCGCAATGGCGTGCGAGGTGTTGCTTGCCAACTCCGCCGTGCGCAGTTTAATCCGCGACGGAAAGGCCGAGCAGATTATCTCCACGATGCAAACCAGCGTAGGTATGGGTATGATTACAATGAACCAGGCGTTGGGCGATTTGTACATCCGCAAGCAAATCAGTTACCAAGAGGCTATTTCTCACACGGGCGACCCGTCCGGCTTGAAGACCTACTTGCAACAGAAATTGGGAACCGCCAGTTTCAAATAAAAGCCTCTTTACTTTTGCGGGGTTGCTTTCGGGCAACCCCGTTTTTTATGTATAAAAACGCACAAAAAAGCCGCCCGGTAAAGGGCGGCTTTTTCTTCCGTAAAATTTTTTATTGCTGAGGACGGTTGCTTACCACTTTCGGGCACACACGGATAAAGATATCCGTGCCTACCGCATCGGAAAGTTCCGGCGCAACGGTATCAACAAAGGCGTTTTGCGTCCAGCCGGAAACATACGGCGGTGGCAACAGGCGTCTTACACTGGTAGCCAAAATGCCCCATTTGTAATCGGTCAAATTATTTTCGTCCTTGGTGCGGATAGAAAACGTAACCGATTGGTCCCTATTCAAAAGCGGGGAGTGCATATGCGCCCGGCGCAGAGAACCCGCGCCGCCTTCAATAAACATCGGCTGGGCGATAATTACCAGTACTTCGTCCGTCTTACCGAACGACGCCGCCGCGTAATAGGGCTGCAATTCATCGCTCCAAGAGGCCAAGGTGTTTTGCACCGTAGCACCCTCTTCGGTCGCCAGCGGAATTAGCATTGCGTTGGAATCGCGCAAGACGGTTTTCACAAACGCATCGGAACCATTTTTTTGCTGGAAAGCCATATATGAGCCAGATTTGTATGTTCCTGCCGCCGGGAAATATGGGCTCGCCACTACAATTTGTTTCTCCGGGTTTAACATCCGTAAATTCGTGAGCAAGTTGGAAAGTTGCAACTTAGCACCTTCGTTCCACTCCGTCGCAATAAAAATGCGGTTTTTGCCGCGCAATAATTTGGCATACGGCACGGAATTAACGTGCACGACATTTCTGTCAATCAGCACGTCCACCTTTTTTAAATTCGTACGCAAATAGGACACATCCTTTGTGGCGGCCTGGTAGAGTTTGGAATCCGGGAGCAAATTCTGTTCCCCCGCCCATACTTTTACCGCGTTTAAATCGCGCTGCTGGCGCAAGGCACGCAGTTTCCACATATGTTGGGCTTGGGTAATGGCGGAACCAATACTGGGATTATAAAAAGTTTTGGGAAAGGCACTTTTGGCGGCCTTTTCCATAGCATTTGCCGGCACTTTTACGGCCGGGAGTTTCCCGCGCTGGGCTTGCGCCGCGCCGGAAAAAGCGAGGATAAAAAGAGACGTTAGCATCAGCGTAAGTGTTTTGTTCATACTGTTATTATAAGTTTGCCCAGGGCCCAAAACAAGGGCCAAAGGACCTAGGAGGTCATAGGCCCGTTGGAAAGCGTTTCCTTGTTGCGTAGGGTGCGGTGGTACGTAATGGCAAAGCGGTGAACCTCATCGCGGATTTCCATTAATAAGTTTAAAGCCGGGTCGCCAATGGGCAGTTTAATGCTTTCCGCCGCGCCGGGCAGGTAAATACCCTCGTGCGTTTCGGCAAGGGCTATAAACGGGATATAAATGCCCGCGCGGTCAAACGCGTTTAAGGCCGCGGTAATTTGGCTTTTTCCGCCGTCCAACAAAATTAAATCAGGCGCTTGGGTAGGATCCCTTTTTATTTGGCGCAGGCGGCGAAAGACGCTCTCTTCCATCATCGTAAAATCACTTCCCCCACGCTCGGGCAGTTTAGAGCGGATTTTAAAGCGGCGGTAATGCTCGTGGTTCTTTTCTCCGTTAATGTAGCACACCACACACCCCACGGCCTCGCGCCCGAACAAGTGAGAGTTATCAAATGCTTCAATATGCGCGGGCAGTTTATTTAAACCGATTACCTGCGCCAAGCGTTTTAACTTGTCCGTATTTTCCATAGCGGTAGTAATTTTATCGTCCTTAAACCGCCCGACGAGCACGCGCTCCTGCATATGCGCCAAGGCGTGCAAAAAATTGCGGTAAACGGCCGCCTGTTCGTATTCCCACTTGGCGGAGTGTTCCTTCATCAGCCGCGTGATATTTTCGGTAATGTTTCCAAAGTGTCCGTCCAAAAATTGTGCCATACGCTCGGCAATTTTGCGGTAATCTTCATACGAAATTTTACCCGCACACGGCGCTGGGCATTGCCCGGTGTGATAATAAATACAAGTGTTAATTTTGCGCGGGTCCAATTCCTTTTCGCGCGAAAAATTCCATTTGCACGGGCGCAAGGGAGCGTATTTACTCTTCCACAAAAAGCGCATTAAACTTTTTACAATACTGGATTTGGGGTACGGGCCAAAATATAAGTCCTTTCCGCGCACCACGCGGCGCGTTAAATGCAAGCGCGGGAAGTCCTCCCCCATTGTCAGTTTTAAATAAGGGTAACTTTTGCCGTCCTTGCCTAAGGAATTAAAAAACGGCTGGTACTGCTTAATTAACTTTTCTTCCAGCACCAAGGCGTCGCGTTCGCTGGCGGTGGTGATATAGTCAATTTTGGCAATCATCGGCAGCAGGCACGGCAGTTTCCACCCGCGGGAATACAGGTTAGATTCTTGGAAATATTGTTTCACCCGATCGGACAAATTTTTGGCCTTGCCTACATAAATAATCGTGCCCTCTTTGGAGCGCATTATGTAAACACCGGGTTTATTTGGTAAAATATCTAGGCGCGGGTCCATAGAAGTATTGTAACATTTCAGGCGCGCAGCCTGCTTAAACGAAAAAAATCAGTTGACCCCGCGGCAATAAAAGGATAAAATATTAGTAACCCGATTTTTCTATTAGAGGAACTATATAATGGCAAAACTTAAAACTGGTCGGCACACTAGCGCTATCAAAGCGCAGCGCCAAGCCGAAAAAAGAACTTCCGCTAACAAGGGCTTGATTAAAAAAGTCCGCTTAGCCACCAAGACTGTGAACGCTTCCGCTACCACGAAAGCCGCCACGCTGAAAGAAGACTTGAAAAAAGCCGAATCTTGCATTGACAAGGCCGCCAAAAAGAACGTAATCCACTGGAAAACGGCCGCCCGCAAGAAATCCCGCTTGGCCAAAGCCGCTAACAAAGCCGCTGCCGCCAAATAATAAGTCTTGCAATAACCTTTAAAACCGCCCTTTACCGGGCGGTTTTTTATGGCATTTTTCCACTCTCCATATGGCAATTTAAAAACTTGCCCACAAAAAAGGCGCCCCAGTAAGAGGCGCCTTTTTTTCACACGCAAAACCTTATGCTTCCGGGACGTGTTTGTATTTAAAGATGCAGGCAAACAAAATAGCCACCACCAAAGAGAAGCCCGCGAAAATAAACCACGACTCGCTCCACCCAGTCATAATGGTATGGGACACATCCGCCGGATATACCGCGCCGCTGGGCAAAAAGCCGTTCGCCGCCGTATAAGCGTTGATGTGGACGTTTACCAACTTGTTAATGACCCATTGGGCGCCCAGCGTACCAATCATCGCGCCGAAGCCGTTGGTCATCAGCATAAATACGCCCTGCGCGCTGGAACGGATGGCCGGGTCGGTTTCTTTATCTACATACAAGGAGCCGGACACGTTAAAGAAGTCAAACGCCACCCCATATACAATCATAGAGGCCACCAACAGCACAATACCGCCCGCGGTGGACGGGTTGCCGATACCAAAGAAGCCAAAGCGCAGCACCCACGCAAACATACTGATAAGCATTACCTTTTTGATACCGAAGCGTTTTAAGAAGAACGGAATCAGCAAAATGCACAGCGTTTCGGACATTTGGGAAAGGGAAATAAGCGCGTTAGCGTTATTGGCCCCCCAAGAGCCCGCAAAACCCGCCAAGGAGTTAAAGCCGTTAATAAACGGGTTGGCGTAAGCGTTGGTAACCTGCAAGGACATCCCCAGCAGCATAGAAAAGATAAAGAAAATAGCCATCTTTTTCTCTTTAAACAACGCAAACGCTTTGAGGCCCAAGGCTTCGGCCAGCGATTTGGCCTTTTCCGTGCAGGTGGGACAGGCGGGCAAGGTAAAGCAATACAAGCCCAAAATCACGCCCAAAATGCCGGAGAAATACCATTGCATATAGGTATTTTGGAAGCCCGTAAAGTTGGAGGTCAGCATCGCGCAGATAAAACCAACCGTACCGAATACACGGATGGGAGGGAACGCGGAAACGGTATTAAAGCCGCCTTGGCGCAAGGCCGTATAAGCCACGGAGTTGGAAAGCGCAATCGTAGGCATATAGAAAGCCACGCTAAACGTGTAGCAGGCAAAAACCAGCGCAAAACTTACTTGGGGGAGCGAACCAAAATAAGCCGCCCCGGCCATACCGGCCGCCGCCAACAAATGGCACAGGCCCAGCAGTTTCTGTGCGGGGATCCAACGGTCCGCCACAATGCCGATAATAGCCGGCATAAAGAGCGATACAAAGCCTTGTACCGCGTAAAACCAACCGATATTTTCCGCCAATCCGGCACCGGCCAGGAAGGTACCCATAGAAGTAAGGTACGCACCCCAAACGCCGTATTGGAGAAAGTTCATTGCAGTCAAACGAATTTTGATGTTCATAAGCGAATTACCGCCGAAGCAGGGAAACTCCGGCTGCAAACCTCCATAGAATTGACGGGAAACGCCCTTGGCGCAACTGCCCCCGCCGATAAAACCATTGTACAAAAAAAGATATAATATAGGAAATAAATTGAAAAACGCCGTTTTTAGGAGGAAATTTCATATGGCAGATTACAGTTTTGACGTCGTATCCAAAGTGGATTTGAACGTAATTGCGGAAGCCGTCAGCGCCGCAAATAAAGAAATCACCAACCGTTACGATTTTAAAGGCACCAATTCTACGATTGAACTCAATCAAAAGGATAACGAACTGAAACTCGGTTCCAGCGACGAATATAAGGTAAACACCTTGCGCGACATTATTTTTACGCGTATTGCCAAACGTGGTATTCCGCTTAAAAATATGCTGCCGCAAAAAATTGAAGCCGCTTTGGGCGGTAACGCCAAACAGACGGTAAAAATCCAGCAGGGTATCCCGTCCGACAAAGCCAAGGAAATTTCCAAGGCCATTAAAGACGCCAAATTGAAGGTTTCCGCTTCTATCCAGGGCGACCAGTTGCGTGTATCGTCCAAATCCAAGGACGAACTCCAAAACACGATGGCCCTTTTAAGAGGGCGCGACTTTGGCGTGGAACTCCAATTCACCAATTACAGATAACTTATGCGCAAACTATTACTTATTTTAAGTGCGGCTTTGATTGCCGCCCCGGTCCTGCAAGCGGCCGATATGTCCGCCGCGTTGGATTTTTATAAAAAGCAGGCGCTTACGATTTCCGCCGACCCCGGCCGGGAAGGCCGCGCCTTTGCCAAAGCCTTGGCGGATAATTTAGGCACTTGGGCCTTGCAAAACCCGGGCCAAGCCGCCACAGCCGACGCGCTTTTGCTCCAAACGCGCCTTTATCTGCGCGCGGAAGACAATGCCGATGCGCTCGTTACGCTCCTTAAACTGCGCAAGGTCTTTCCGTCGGCTGATACAAGTGCTTTAAAAGCGCTGTTGCCGCAAGCCGCCGAAGCCGTGCAAGCGGACTCTCGCAATTTAGTCAGCCAACTCTTTGCGCTTCCGCTCCCCTCCGAAGCCGATACCGAAGCGGACCGTGAAGCCGAAGCCTTATATGCGCTTTCCAAATTGCCGGGTCGCACCGTATATGCCCCCGCCGCGCAAGCGTTTGAAACCTTTTTTGCATTTCATCCCAAATACGAAGACGGGGATAAGGTGGAACTGTGGTACGGGGATTTGCACCGCGTAAACGGCAATTATTTGGCCGCTATTTCGCAATACAAAAAAGCGGGCGAACTTTATCCCCAAACGCCGTATAAAGCCGCCAGTTTGCGCCTCATCGGCGATATTTACGCCGACAATTTAAAGGACACCGCCAACGCCACCGCGTACTATACGCGCGTACTGAGGGAGTTCCCAGGTTCGTCCGAAACGGGCGTAGTGTATAAGCATATGGCCATTTTGGACGAAAACAACAAACAGTTTGACAGCGCGCTTATCAATTACGATAAATCCATTGAACTGTTGGGCAACACCGCGGCTGCGTACGAATCGTACCGCGGCAAGGCGGATGTGTATGTAAAAACCAAGAACTACGGCGAAGCATATAATACCTTATTAAAAACGGCCAATGTATTTGGCTCGGACGAAGAAAAATGCACCTTCTCGCTTTTGGAAGCCGCCAATGTGGCCAAAAAGCGTATGCGCGACCAAGCCAAATATATGCAGGCATTGGAAAAGGCCCTCGTGGCGCATCCCGCCGGACCGCGCGCCCCACAAATTATGTTTGATTTGGCTTCTGCCTACGAACAGCAGGGCAAAAAAACGCAGGCGGTGGAAATGTACAAACGGTTGATTATCAATCACCCCACTAACAAGTTGGCTTCCCGCGCCCAAGGCCGCTTGGACAGATTGCAGAAATAAAATTAGACAAGTGTAGAAAACTCCCCAGGTAAATCCTAGGGAGTTTTTTATTTGTTCATTAAATAGGATTGGCGATGCGCCCAGGCACCGCCCCCGTCGCCTTGACTGGTTGGAGTGTCCTGTCCAGACAGATTTTGGCAGATTTTATTGGAGATCTGGCTATCCATATCAGCCCAGCAAATAAAAAAGGTATCTCTGTGATATTTTTCTATCAGGACTAAATCCTTAATATCCTCACATAAAAAGGCAGTGTTAGTTCCCCCGTGGCCACTAATAGTGCAACTAACATCCGTGCTGGAAATTTTACTTGGGTTTTCCTTTTTAAATCCGGCAGGCATAGCAATAATTAGGGAATCTAAATTGGCGGCATAACGGTTGGTTTGCATATAAAAATGCTGTTGGGCTAGGTCCACCGCTCGGACGAGGTTATACATCGTCGCCGCGCGGCTGCTGCCCACCGCCACCCGGTACGACGGCATAGCGGCCGCCGCCAAAATACCGATAATAAGGATAACGACTAATAGTTCAATTAAGGTAAATCCTGCTGTTGCCGTGCGGCCACCCCAAGCAGACGTCATTCCGTAAGGTTTGGCGGCTCGCAGGGTTACGGAATCTCGTCGTTTCGCAACAACAGATTCTGGAACGCTCCGCGCCGGCCAACTTTCCAGAATGACGCCACTAGCATCAGTGGCCGCACGGCTAATAGTAATAAAACCTTTCATTTTTTCTCC
>DJFE01000027.1:49259-106809 GCA_002432025.1 Candidatus Avelusimicrobium stercoris
TAAGTCCTGCGGACGGCTTATCTTTTTCCCCCTTTTGACTAATGGAGCCACACTGTTTTGGCAATGTCGCAAACAAACGAAACGGCAACAATAACAACAGATCCCCGACAGAAACACTCGGGGATGACAACAACGGCAAACAGTATATCCTATATCCCGAATAGGACACACGCTACGAAACAATAATAAAAAGTTTCCTTTTAGTTGTCATTCCCGAAGGTCGTAGTCGGGAATCTGTCTTTGCTGTTGTTGTGCTCTTATGAAACGACAGATCCCGTATAAAGACACTACGGGATGACGGCAGGGAAAAGACTGTTATAAAAATCGGGGGTCATTCTGAACTGCCGCCATTACCGCTAGGCGGCACCCCGTAAGGTTTCTGTACGGGGTCTGTTAATAGGTTTCAGAATCTACCGATCGGGTTGTTAAAAACAACGTACACAACTAACTACACAAGCAGTAGATCCTGAACTAAATTCAGGATGACCTTCTTATTTGAATAACAACAGATCCCCGACTAAATTCCTCGGGGATGACAGCAAAAAACAATAAAATAAGGCCGTTATAAAAATAAAAGCCATACTAGAACCTTTGCCGAGCCCACCGCGCCCCCAAGCCACGAAAAACCGCCCTAGGAAAAATTCCCTAGGGCGGTTTTAATACCTTAAATAGCCGTTATTTCCCGGCGCCACAGCATTTTTTGTACTTTTTGCCACTGCCACACGGGCACGGGTCGTTGCGCCCGATTTTGGGTCCTTGGTGGACAACCGTTTCCACCTTGGCGGGCGCGGTGCCGTTTTCCGCACGGAGTTCGGCTTCGTGGTTCTTCATCCACTTCTTCATTTGGCGGATGCTCTTAAAGTCCACGCCGTCCTTTTCCATACGTTTGGCGATATCAATAAAGCGCTTTTTAATGGTCGGGTCCTGCAATTTGCTTTTAATCATTGAGGGCAGAGAATCAATTTCCCGTTCAATGCGCTCCTCAATAGACTCCTTTTTACCGTTTTTAGCCGGTTCGGCCGGAGTAGCCGCTGTTTCTTCTTTTTTCTTAAATGGATTCCACATAATGTACAACTCCTAATTATTCGGAAATAAGTTTTTCTACAAAATTCTTAATGATTTCCGCCTTTTCAAAATAATGTTTTTCCCGCGGGATAACCAAGCGGTTGGGGTGTTTTTCCCAAATTTTCAAAATGCGGTCATCCAAGTCAAACGCCTGCTGTAAGTTTTCGGTGCGGACGTTGGTGGCTTGGTAAAAATCCTTCTCCGGCGGCGGGGATAAGTGGATTACGGCATCGTAGCGGGCAAGTTCCGCTTCCAGCGAACTGTGCATAGACTTAAAAAAGTCTTCCGGGCCTTTGGGCCAATACACGGCACCGTCAATAGATCCGCGATCGCACACCATTACCTTGGCGTTGGAGGTTTTTTCGGCTAATTCTTCCAACTGGTGCACGGTGTAAAAAATAATGTTTTGGGCGTGTTCAATGTGCACGGGGCTGTTGTCCTTACGCGGAAAACCGCCGCTGTAAATCAGGGTTGCGGCTTCCTGCACGAGGGCAATTTTGTTACCGAAGGTTTCCTTCAAAATAGAAAGAGCCGTGGTTTTGCCGCCGCTGGGGCCGCCGGTTAAAACGATTTTTTTCATAAGTTATCCTTTAATGATTTTTTCTACAAAATTCTTAATGGCTTCCGCCTTTTCAAAAAAGTGTTCCGTCCCGCCCACTACCAAGCGGTTGGGGTGTTTTTCCCACATTTTTAAAATTTTGCGGTCAATTTCAAACGCCTTATCCAAGGTTTCCGTGCGCACGTGCGTGGATTGGTAAAAGGCCGGGTTGGACGGCGGAGACAGGTGCAACACCGCGTCGTAGCGGGCGAGTTCCGCCTCCAAAGACGTACCCATATGCGCAAAAAACGCTTCCGGGCCGTCCGGCCAATAAACGGACGCGTCCACCGTACCGCGGTCGCACACGATAAGGGGCGCCGTGGACGTTTGTTCCGCCAATTCTTCCATTTCCTTAGTGGCTACGAAAATAATCTGCTGGGCGGCTTCAATATGTGCGCGGCTGTTGTCCTGCCGCGGAAATCCGCCGCTAAAAATCATTGTGGCGGCTTCGCGCACGAGTTCCACCTGCGGGCCGAAAGTTTCTTTCAGCACCGACAGAGCCGTCGTTTTGCCGCTGTTGGGGCCGCCTGTAATGGCGATTTTTTTATGCTTCATTTTTGTCCTCCGTGGCGTCCTTTGTGGGAGCAAGGGCCGCCTTTTGGGCTGCTTCTAATTCTTTTAAGTATAGCACTTTTAAGTCCTCAAATTCTTTGCGTTGTTCTTTGGGTATATCCCGCACGGTGGAATTGCGGTTCTTCATCTTCAAGAAATCTACAAATTTATTCTTTTCTTTAATGCGGAAATCCAAGTGCGGCCCCGTGGAAAGCCCCGTGCTGCCCACATAGCCGACCGTTTGCCCCTGTTTGACCTTGGCCCCGGCCTTAATGCCCTTGCCATACCCCTTTAAATGGCCGTAAGAGGTCATATAGCCGTTGGCGTGGCGGATTTCCACATAGTTGCCAAAACCGCCCTTGTATCCGGCCACTTTCACCGTTCCGTCCGCCACTGCCTGAACCGGGGTGCCCGTGGGGGCGGCATAATCAATACCCAAATGCGGGCGGCGGATTTTTAAAATAGGGTGCAACCGCCCATAGGAAAAGCGAGACGAAATACGGTAATTGCGGAAACTGATGGGCGACTTTAAGAACATTTTTTTGCTCATTTTGCCCGTTTCGTCATAGAAATCGTCTTCAAAATAAAAGGCGTAAGTCGTGCCGCCCTCAACGCTTTTGTAAGAAGCGGCAAGCAAATCCTGGCTGGTTATTTCACCCGTGGAAGTATAATTTTCCTCCCACAAGGCGGCATATTCGTCGCCGTTGCGGGTATCGGTATTAAAATCAATCGTCCAAGAAAACGCATCCGTAAAATCCAAAATAAGCGGCACCTGTAACCCCTTGGAAAGCATAGAGTTAAACAAGGAGCCTTTAATCTTTCCGGCGGCGGTTTTAATGCGGGTTTTAATTTCCACATCACTTACCCCGGCCACCAGCGCGCCGTCCACGTGTGCCACATTGGCTACATAATAGCGTTTAAAGCCCTGCGTAAGCAGTAGCATAATAAAGTGCCCGTCCGCATCCACGGAGAGCGAATAAACATCGCCCTTTTGCAGTTTGCGCGTATCGGCCACCGTGGAGAGTTTGCCCACAATTTGCGCCACCTCTTGGTTGGATAAACCCGCTTCCTGCAAGGCTACATAAATCGGTTTTTCTTTAATGGTAAATTCCTGCACCGGGATTTCTCGCTCGCGGAGGTTTTCTTTTTCCTGCTCGTCTTTTACGCGCGAAATGTGCAACGCCATCCCCGTTGCCACAATAATCACGCACAGGGTGAGCGTGTAAAACAAGATATCGTGGTAGCGGCGGTAATGCTGCTGGATAAAGGCTAGGAATTTTTCTTTCATAAGCACAGCAGGGGGCGGCCGTTAAGCCGCCCCCTGATAAACTATTTTTGGTCCTTTAAGAAAGAGCACAACGCAATGGCGTTGAGTTTCACTTTCGGGTCATCGGCGCGGGAAGGCAAGATGACCGGAATCTTCGGGCCCACGAGCACAGCCGCGGCTTCCATATGGTCGCCAAAGAAGGCCAAGGCTTTATAGAGCGGGTTAGCGGCGTCCAAGTCTGGCAGCATCAAGATATCAGCATCTCCGGCTACCACTTTGCCTTTAATGCCCTTTTCAGCGGCGCGTTCAGGCGAGAGAGAAATGTACAAGTCGTACGGACCTTCCACCGTGCAGCCGGTGATTTTCCCTTCCGCGTTCATTTGCGCCAAGGCGGCCGCATCCACAGTAGAGGGGATTTTTTCGTTTACTTTTTCCACCGGGCACACGCAAGACACTTTCGGCGTTTCCAAGCCGAGTTTGTGCATCGTGTTGACGGCGTTTTGGATGATTTTGGCCTTTTGTTCCAAGGTCGGGGCAATAACCACGGCGGAATCGGTTACCGCAAAGGGTTTGTGGTATTTCGGCGTGCTGAACAGCACAAAGTGGGACAAGAGCGCCCCTTCCGGCACCAAGTGGGCTTCTTTATTCAAAATCGCCTTCATATAATACTTGGTATCCACGAGGCCTTTAATCAAAAAATCGCCTTTGCCGGCCAAGATTTGGTCCACGGCCAATTTGCACATCGTGGGGACGTCTTCGCAGTCAATATATTCAAATTTGCTGTCGTTCAAACCCACTTCGGCTACGGTTTGTTTGACGGCGGCCAGCGGCCCAATCAAAATACCGTGGGAAATAAGACCGTTCTGATCGGCCATTTTGATAGCCGTCAGCGCTTCTTTATTGTTCGCGCCCGGCACTACTACACGGTTTGATTTCCCTTTTACTTGTTCAATCAAATCGGCAAAACTTTTGAATTTCATATTTATCTCCTTACAAGAATAACTTTTAAATCAACTGTATTTCTTTACAATCTTGGGATTATCCAGCGCGCGGCGGGCGGCCTCGCGCAGGGCGTCCTTTTCCTCGCTGCCCGGGAATACATATACCGGGGCAATCCAACTGACATATGTGCTAATGGCCTGCGGGATATATTTGCTGTTCATCAGCCCGCCCGTAAGCGCAATAAAATCCACTTTTCCTTCCAGCACAACGGCCATTGCCCCAATGTATTTGGCAATTTGGTAAATCATTGCGTCCTCGGCCAGTTTGGCTTCCTCGCGCGTACAGCAAATGAGGGAGCCGGGGCGTTTTTCGCCCGTGCGGATAAATTCTTCCAAATCTTTTACGTCGGACGTGCCCGTATAGGCCACCAGTCCGCCCTTGCCGCGCAGTTTTAGGCGCATATCACGCAAGGTATATTTGCCCGAATAACACATCTGCACCAAGCCGGAGTTGGGCGTACCGCCGCTTCTCTGCGGGGTCATCGGGCCGTCGCCCTCGTAGCCGTTGTTTACATCTACGACTTTCCCCTCGCGGTGCGCACCGACGGTAATGCCGCCGCCACCGTGGCAAACGATACAATTCATTTTCTCATATGGTTTGCCCAACTTCCCCGCAATTAAACGCGCCACGCGTTTTTGGCTTAATGCGTGGAAAATGGAAATACGCGGATTTTCGGGCATACCCGAATAGCGGGCAACGGGTTGGAGTTCGTCAATAACCACCGGGTTGGCAATAAAACTGGGGCATCCTGCATATTGGGCGATTTCGCGCGCCAAAATGCCGCCTAAATTACTGGGGTGTATTCCACCATAGCGGCCGGTTTCCAAGTCGCTTACCATTTGGTCGTTTACAGCATACACGCCGCCCTCTACGGAGCGGATAAAGCCGCCGCGGCCAATGACCGCATCAATTTCTTTGAGCGGAACCTTGTGGTCTAGCAGGTAATCCAAAATCAGTTTGCGGCGCAGGGGCAACTGTTCGGTAACGTTTTTACCCTCGTAGGGCTCCAAATCGGTCAGCGAATAACGGACAGTAACTTCAAACACGGGCGTATTGCCGCGGTAGTAGCCAATATCGTCCGAGGTGGACCCCGGGTTAATAACTAGGATGTTGTAATCCATTTGCGCCCCCTGTAAGCATTAGTTATATTTTAACAAATATAGCGGCCTTTGGCCGGACGATTTACGGCAACTTGGAAGATAACTTGTCCGCCCATTTTTTTAAGAAAAACAACTGCTCCCGGCTTAACCCTTGGCGGGAAAGCATATGACGCAGGAGCGCTTTGCGCTGGTCCGAAGAAAAATCGGTCTTAAAGCCGGATTTTTCAAATAGTACGTCCGCAGACGAAATAAAAATTTCCTTTTGCGCGTCCGTAGGCGCTTCGGGCGCCTGCCCGGGGCGGCGGATAGCCTTAAAGCCGGGCCGCCGGGAAAGTTCATAACAGGTTAAAATAACGGCTTGGGCCAAATTGATGGACGGCTGTTTGGAAGCCGTAGGAATATTCAGCACCACATCGCACCGTTCAATATCCTCGCCGGAGAGGCCGCTCTTTTCGTTGCCAAACACCAAGGCTACGCGCCCTTCGGGAGCGACTTGTAAGCGTTCATTGAGAGAAGGCAAGGGGACAATTTCCTGCTTGATTTCCCGGTTTTTAATGGCGGTAGAAGCCATAGAAAACGCAGTATCTTGCAGGGCTTCGTCCAAGGTGGCGCACCGTTTGGCCTGCTGCATAATGTCATTTACGCCCACCGCGCTGACGGATTCCCGCCAGACGGGTTCGTACGGGTCCACCACGCGTAAATCGGACAAGCCGAAATTGCCCATTGCCCGGGCGCAGGCCCCAATATTATTGGGGTCGCGCGGGCGTACCAACACAATGCTAATGGGGTTCATCTGTTTAAGGCCTCCCCGATAGATTCAGCAAAGGTGGGGTGGGCAAAAATAACTTCCTTTAACTGATCCACCGTCATTTTGGCGGCCAAGGCTACGCTGACGGCGTGGATAAGTTCCGCCGCGTGTGCGCCCGCAAACACGCCGCCCAATAATTCCCCGGTTTGCGCGTTGCTGATAAGTTCGTAATATCCTTCGGTTTGGTCCTGCGCTACGGCGCGGCCGTTGGCCAGCAAAAAGGCCTTATGGGTTTTAACGGGCAACCCCTTGGCTTCGGCCTGCGCGCGCGTAAGACCCACCGAGGCAATTTCGGGCGATGTGTAAATGGCGCGCGGCACGCTTTCGTTGTGATAAACCGCCGGAACGCCGCACAGGTTGGAAGCCGCCACCTCGCCCTGCCGGCTGGCCGCGTGCGCCAATTGGAAGAGGCCGTTTACATCGCCGACTGCGTAAACATTCCCCTTTAACTGCAAGGTTTGCGGATTTACCTGCACGCCCTTGCGGGTCCAGGTTACGCCGATATTTTCCATTTTAAGCGCGCTTAAATTTACGCTGCGCCCAATGGCGGCTAAAACAGCATCCGCCGTTAGAGTTTGCCCATTAGACAGCGTAAGCGTATAGACACCGTTTTCATAAGTTATACCCGTTGCGCTTGTACCCGTGCAAAGTTTAATGCCCCGCTTGCCAAACGCTTGGGTCAGCACGCGGGCCGCGCCTTCGTCTTCCAGCGGAAGCAGGCGCGGCTGCATTTCCACAATGGTTACCTTTACGCCCAACTCGTTCATAAAATCGGCCATTTCGCAACCGATTACTCCCCCGCCCACAATCACTAATTCCTTGGGAAGATGCGGCATATCAAAAATGGTGGAATTGTCGTAAATTTTATCCTTTATTTGGTCAAACGGAACCGGGAAAAACGCTTCGGACCCGGCGGCCAAAATAATGCCGTCCGCTTCCAGTTGCTGTTCCGTGCCGTCCGCTTTTTTTACATTTACGGTATGTTCGTTTACAAAAGAGGCTTCCCCGTTTATTACTTCCACCCCCGCCTTTTTAAGCAAAAAGGACACCCCTTGCGTCAGTTTGCGCGTGGCCGCGCGCTGGCGGGCCTGGATTTTTCCCCAATCTAACAGACTAAAAAGTTTATCCGCCTGTTCCTGCGCGCCGTCCGCGCACAAAGACGAAATGGTTTTAACCGTGTGGAAGCGGTGCGCCGCATCCAATAAAGATTTGGACGGAATACAGCCGCAATTTAAACATACCCCGCCGACTTTGTTTTTTTCCACCAGCGTAACCTTGGCCCCCAAAGAAGCCGCCTTTAACGCGGCCGGATACCCCGCCGGGCCGCCGCCGATTACAACGATATTTTTCATAATTTCCCCCTTATACGGCATTTTGATTATATTTATTCTAGCATTAAAAACAGTATAATAAAAAACGAGAAACACTATGCCAAATAACCCTTCTTACATCGGACACCGTGAACGCATCCGTGAAAAATTCGCCTCGGCGGGGTTGGACAGTTTCCTGGACCACGAAACCCTGGAACTGCTTTTGACCTATGCCGTGCCGCGCAAAGACACCAAACCGATTGCTTGGGCATTGCTTAAAAAATTCGGCTCGTTGGCCGCCGTGCTGGACGCGGACCCGGACCAACTTTCGCAAGTAAACGGGGTGGGCCCCGCTACCGCGCAGTTTTTAAAATTAATCCGCGCGGTGTTTAAAAAGTATTCACTCTCAGAAGTAAAAGAGCGTATCACTATCCGCACGCCGCAACAAGTGCTGGAATATTGCAACGCCTCGCTGGCCGGAAAGCAGGAAGAGTGTTTAGAAATTATTTATCTTTCCGTGCGCAATACCGTTATGGGCACGGAAGTTATCGCCTCGGGGCTGATTGACCGGGTGGCCGTATCGCCGCGCAAAATTGTAGAGTGCGCCCTAGCGGCCAAGGCTCCGGCCATTATTTTGGTGCACAACCACCCGTCTGGCGACGCTTCTCCCTCGCAGGAAGACATTGAACTCACGCGCGACGTGGTGCGGGCGGCGGAACTGTTTGGCATTTCGGTACACGACCACATTATTATCGGCAAAGGGTCGCATTACAGTTTAAAGGCCAATGGGAAGATATAATATGAACATTTTAAAGGAAGTTTTAAAATACCAAGTTTATCCGGCAATGGGGTGTACAGAACCCGTTTCCGTAGCGTTATGCGCCGCATATGCCGCCAAGGAATTGGGCGGCGAAATAGAAAAGGCCGAATTTCAGTTAGACGCGGGCACCTATAAAAACGGTATGGGCGTGAGAATACCGAACACGGACGGCGAAAAGGGCAATCTATTAGCCGGCGCAATGGGAATTTTGCTCGCCAAGCCCGAACTAAATATGGAAATTTTATCCGCCGCAGACAAAAACGTTTTGGCCCGCGCCAAGGAAATGCTCACAAAGCATTTGGTAACTATGGAAGTCGCCCCGCAGGCGCACGGCTTTTACATTGCCTGTACGCTAACGGGCAAAAACCATAAAACCGCCAAATGTATTATTGCGGGCAGCCATACGGACGTGGCGTATTTATCGTGCGGGGACGAAATAAAAGTAAACCATTTGCCGCTTGAAAACCACGCCCAAAAGGCGCACGATTTTAAACAAGCGTTAAAAAAAGCCACCTTGCAGGATTTATTAAACGCCGCCGATAACGCGGACGAAGAAGATTTAAAATACATCAAAAAGGGCGTAGAAATGAATTTAAAGGCCGCCGAACTGGGCCAAGCGTTGCAAAAAGTAGGCTTTTACATCAAGGAACTCGTCCGCAAGAAACTCCTGCAAATGGATTTAATTTCTTCCACCAAAATTTTGACCGCCTGCGCCGCCGATGCGCGTATGGACGGGCAAGCCGTGCCCGTTATGGCCAGCGGGGAATCGGGCAACCAAGGGGTAGTAACCATTTTGGTTCCGTGGAAGGTGGGCAAGGAAATGGAAGTAGAGGAAACCACCATTTTAAAGAGCATTGCCCTTTCGCACTTATTAAACGGCTATGTAAAGGTGTTTACCGGGGAGCTGGCGCCTATTTGTGGTTGTGCGATTGCCGCAGGCGTAGGGGCCACGGCGGCCATTACGTACCAACAACGCGGCAACTGCGTGCCCGCCGTTACGCTGGCAATTAATAACATCATCAGCGATATTGGCGGTATGCTGTGCGACGGCGCCAAAAGCGGTTGCGCCTTAAAGGTGGTCAGTTCCACCGATGCGGCTATCCGCGCCGCCTATATGGCAATACACGACTACGGCATTACGGAAGTGGAGGGCTTTGTCGGCCACACGGCAGAAGAGACGATTCAAAACTTGGGCAGTATTTCCACCGTGGGGATGAGCCGCGTGGACCCGATGATTGTAAATATTATGCAGGAGAAATGCAATAAATGAAGCGCAAGGGTAACGAACTAATCTTCTCCTTCCACCAGAATATTTTGAATAAATTCTTGGGGTGCCTGCTCGCGCTGGGGATGATTACGCTGACCGTGTGTTTATTTCACAACCGGGAATTGCTTTTTATCTATATTCTCAGTATGGCGGCAAGCATTTATGTTTTTACGCTTATCTTTTTTTCCCCGGCCGTATGTAAAATTTATCCGGATCATATAGAGTGGGAACAAGTAGAAGCAGAAACGATGGGAAAATCTGTCCAAAAGTACAGTCTTTTATGGCCTAACGTAAAGGCGTTTTACCTAGCCGAGCGGCTAGTGTACTGCGGACGGGGAAACAAGTTGAAAACTGTATTAATCTTAGTAACGGGGAATTTTTGCTCGCACAAAATGCAAAATTTCGGCTTTTTGTCTAAAAAAGACCGCGAAGCGTTGCTAACGGAGTTAAAGGTGCGCGGCATAGCGGAACTGCCCTTCCAGGCCGGAGACTCCGCGGAAGAACTTATACAGAAATTTGAGAAGCATTTCCCGCATTAACCTATTCCCGGGCGAAGGTATAGGCCATTACCTTTTTGGCGCCCGCCGCTTTTAAGGCCGCTGCGCACCCCTCTAATGTAGCCCCGGTGGTGGCAACGTCGTCAATTAACAAAACGGTTTTGCCCTTTACGGCTGCCGGATTTTTGCACGCAAAGGCTCCCTTCATATTGGCTAATCTGCCCATACGCCCCAAGGTGGTTTGGCTAACCGTATTTTTAATACGCACCAAACTTTTGGTATCTGCCGTTAAACCCACCCGCGGGGCAAAATTTTCCGCTAACAGTTCACTCTGGTTATAGCCGCGCGTACGGTTTCTTTTAGGGAAAAGCGGCACCGGCACAACCATTTCCGCTTCCGCAAGTTCAGGATAATTTTTATAATGCGCCGCCATTTGTTCGCCCATATAACGGGCCAAATAATCCGCCCGCGCGTATTTTAACGCGTGGACAAGCGCGCGGGAAGAGGGATTAAATTTAAAAGCGGAGCGAATCACGCGGCACTTGTATTCCCGTTCTTTGCTCCCCCGGCAGGCAAAACAATGCGCCCCGCCGTACTTTAATACCGCCCCGCACCGCTTGCAAATATACGGCCCGGGTGCGGCCAAACGGGACGAGCACGCCAAGCACAAAGGTTCTTTTGCGTTCCAAGGCAAATCACACCCGCACGCAAAACAAGTGCGCGGCAAAAAGAAATGCAGTAAGAGTTTAAAAAATGCCGCGCCATATTTCATATTAAAATTGAATTGTTACGTTGGCCGCCACGTTATAGGCGGTATAATCCTCGGTTTCCACATAGGCGTGGTTGAGCACCGTCAGCCCGCCGGAGAGCGTAAAACGCAGGTTCTGCGACATTTCATAATCCAGCGATGTGGTAACATCGTACATTTGGTAGTTGTCCTTTACCTCTACTGGGGATTTTTTATCCGTATAGGTAAGAGTGGTATTCCAAATCACGCGGTTGGTGGCGTTGTACATTTTGTTCACAAACGGCAGTTTAATGCCACGCGGAATATTAAAGTCCCACCGCAGGTTTAAACTGGGCGTAGTGGTGGTGGTGCTTTCGCTGATTTTACCCGCCACCAGCCACTTATCGTGCGCTGAATACAGCACTTTCGGCGTTACGCGCAGAGACCCCACATAAAAGGATGTCTGGGCAGAAATATCGCTGTCGCGCACCGTTTCCAAACTGGTGCCCGCGCGCAGATCGGTTTTGTCGGAATCCTTGCGCGTATAATTAAGCACCGTATCAAAATAGTTAAACAGCATAAAGCGCAAATCCCCGCCGTATTGCTTGGTGTATTGTTCGTCCGTACCCGTGTTGGTCTGTTCCACCCAACTGTAACGCAGTTTTAAGTTGGACGAACTGAACCAACGCCCGCCGTAGAAGAATTTTTCCAAGTCGGAAATGGAAAACGTCATATCCGGCAGGGTCAAACTGGTGGAATCGTATGATGTACCCGTTTGCTCGTTGGACTGTAAAGTTTTGGTAAAGTTGTTAATAAGCGAAATCGTTTTAAGCGGGGACGCCGCGCCACCCATTTCGTAGCGGGCCAGCGGGCTCCAACGCTGGGTGGAGGTAAAGGTATCGCGCAAAATTAAACTCTTGCGGTAGCCGTAATCGCCCACATCTTTTAACGAACCGCCGCGAATCCACAGTGCCTTACGGGAATCAAACCCGCTGTCCACGTCTGCCCACGCATCGGCGTCCTGTATGCGGTAACTGGACGAAATGACAAAGGTATTAAACAACTTGCTGTTGGGCAAAAGTTCGTTGCCGTTAAGGGTTAGGGAAACGCCGCCGTCCGCGTTACGGTTGACGGTTTTCACCTCGCCCACGCCCACTTCTACGTGCGTGCCGGAGGCAGTCAGCGTTTTGGCGTTTAAGTTGTTGTTTTCCTGCGTGCTGATGTTGTAACTGACGGACGGCGCCAGCCATTTATTAATCTTCCAAGTGCTGTTAAAGCCCGTGTTTTGCGTGAGGGCCTTGGGGTAACTGATATCCTGCTGGGATGCGGACGAATACTGCGTGCGGTCCTCTTTGCTTTTGCTTAAACTGTAACTGGGCGTAAAAGTAAAAGAATTATTGGGCTGGTACGTTACCTTCATATTCATTTTTTGCGTGTTTTCGTCCGTATTGTAATAATTGGTAGATTCCAAGTGTTTGCTGCGGTCGTAGTCTATGGACGAGTCGGTAATGTGGTATCCGGCGGAAATATTTTTGAAAGAACCCGCCGTGTGCGAAAGGGTCGCCCCGTAGGTGCGGGCGTCGTCTTTGCGCTTCATTACGTCGTATTTTACTTGGTCCGTAGTATATTCCAAACCGATTTTGGGCAAATTTTCCTTAATAAAATCCCCGCGCACCATTGTGCTTTGGCGGTCCACCTTGCCCTTATCTAACAGGCTGACGGTGTTGTAATCCTTGGAGTCCGTAATCAAGGGCGTAACCGTGCTGGATTTAGTCAAATTGGCTTCCATTGGGAACTCTTTAATTTTGTTTACTTTAACAAAATATTCCTGTTGGGTAACCTCTTGGTTTTTGGCAACGGAAAGGGGCGTTTCAAAATTACTGTCTTGGTATTTGTACTTGGCCCCAGCGCTGCCCCACTCGTCCAACTTTACCACCACATCGCCCTTATAGGCCGTACCCTCTTTGGTAATGGCGCCCGCCAAGTGGATGACGTTGAGCCACACTTCGCCTTGGCTGCCAAGCGTTGGCTTTTCTTGATCGAATTTTGCAGTATAGGTCTCATTATTTGATAGGATTATCTGATAAACACCTTCTTGTTGAAGAATGGTTGTCTTTATAGTTCCAGCAACAATAGTAAAATTCTCATCTTTGTAAAGAGTTAGGCCCGGTTGTAAAATCTTACTACGGGAAAAAACGGTCTCGCTATCTTCTCCCCGTTCAAGAGTATAAGCATAATGGATTTCCTTTTGCACCCCCGCCAAAATCAAACTGACCTCTTGGAAGTTTAAAATACCGTTGGCCGAACGCACCGGCTCCACCCGCACGTTATAGGACGGGTCGGACAGGTTTTCAAAGGTGTCAGCAATACCGTCCCCGTTGGAGTCCACCATTTTTAAGGAAATAAGCCGCCAGCCGCGGAAGTTGGTAGGCACCACGACTTTATCGTAATTGCTTTCCGTGCCGACCTTTAAGAAAAATTCCGTACCGTCTTGGTTGAGGGGTATATCGCTTCCCTGCTGCATTGCCCCGTGAAGCAGAAAGCGCACCTCACGGTGCTGGCTGAAATCCATTGTGGAAAAGTTGCGGTTGGCATAAACCTCTTCGCTATCACCCAAGGCGGCAGTATTAAATTTAAGGTTTAAGGATTGGTCCAGCGCATTGGCGGAACCGGTGGACTTTTTGTAATTATCCAAGGAGCCGTACAAATAGTTAAACACCTCTCTGCCGTCGCCCGTGCGGTCCGCAAAAATAGGCTCGTAATTGGCGTTATCCACGTTATTAATGCCCGCGGCGGAAAACACGGACGGGGAAATCCCTTCCTGCGGGTTCCAAGCCGTGCCAGACAAGGCCACATTGGCGATTTTAATTTGCCCCTTTAATTTAGTACCCTTTTTAAGCGTAATGCGCAAATGGCGCACCGCCGTCCACTCGCTTTTATCGTTAATGGTTAAGGGAGCGGTAAAGGTCTGCCACGTGGTATTATCGGCCACGTTACCCACCAGCCCGGGGATAGAAGCCCCCGCAAAACCGAAATTACCCTGAGAAGGGATACTTTCTGTATCGTACTTGCCGTTGCCGTTTAAATCCTGCGTATCAATGCGGCCGTTGGGCTGGGATTCGGGGTTATATACGTTATTTACAAACGGGTTATAGCGGTGTTCCGTACCGTCCGGGTCCGTGAACAGCCAGCCGATATCCTCGTTCGGAGCCAAACTGTTGCGGCAATAAATATCTTCCGTCTTCGGTACGCCTACGCCGCATTGCGTATCCATACCCGTAGAATTATCCGAATATTCCGAAATATTACCAAAGGCAAAGTTTACCTGCGGCCCACCCGTCTCGCCCAGCATTGTCAGTTCAAACGAGGTTTTAGTGGATAAATCCAAGCCGCTGGTGCTAAGCGGATAAACGATAGAAACCTCATCCCGTCCGTCAAAATTTACGCCCTTGGTAAAATCGTAATCAATCACCAGCACTTGCTGTTTGTCGTTGTAATCTGCAATGGAGTGCGGGTTAATTTCCAAGGATGGCAAATCTTGCGTGTCCCAATGGATAGAATCCCAGAACGAGGTTTTGCCGCTGGGGTTGGAGGCGATAATCCAATCTCTAAACACGCGCGAGCCCGCCACCTGTTCGTTGGTTTCGTTCATACTGTCAATCATTGCATAACCGAACAAGTTTTGCTTTTTACTGCTCTTGGCTACTTCCGCGCTGAAATCCACAGACAAGGGTTCCGCCAGTTTAATATCCTTCCCGTTGATGTCCGCCCCATAGACCAAAAGGTCTTTGGAGTAATCGCCCACCTGCGGGACGGTGGTGGGTTTATCGCCGCCTTCTTTCAGCACGGTGGCCCCCATTACAATTTTGTCAAAAAGTTTATAGTCCAGCCTACCCCCCATTACGGAGTTGTTGGAGTTGGAACCGTTGGTCGTATCGTAGGTGATATCAATGGTGGAATTTTCGGTAATTTCATCGCCCTTGTAAAAGGTGATAAAGCCGGAGGTATAGTCAATGTAATAATCGTTATTGCGCGTTAAGGTACGGCCGTTTAGTTTGACGGTTTCGGACTGGACGACGATGTTCGCCTCAATAAAATAGGTTTTAACCGTGGACTCGTACTGAATTTTAAACGTCATATTTTTGGAAGACGTCGGTGTAGTGCCATAGAGCCCTAGGTCGTCCAAGCGGTTTTGCAAATGGAAGATACCCGTATCAAAATCCATAATAATACTGGTAGGATACAAATATTTGGGGTCCGTAACCGCTTGGCCGTTTGCGTCCTGCAACTGCAAAATAAAGTTGCCCTTTCCGTTATCGGACGTAATCTTTTGCGCGCCGATATTGTAATAGGTCTTTAATTCCATTTTGGTAGCGGTTTGGTCGGTGCCCGAAAGGGTGGTTTGGTCGTTTTCGGTTTTGATTAATTTAATGGTATTGGAGCCGTTAAAGCCGCTTAATTGGTTACCCGTGGTGCCGCGGTAGTCCACCGCCAGCACACTTTCGGCCTTAATAGTGCGTTTAAAGGTAATAATACCGCTTGCGTAGTCCACGGTATAGTCCGTACCGCGGGTTAAAAGTTCCCACTTGGCGGAATAGGTGGAACCGCCCAAAAAGTCCTCAGCGTTTAAGGTTACAGGCACATAATCGGAAGATGTATCGTTGTTATCCAAATAAATTTCCTCCGAGCCCGGGGAAATGGAGCCGATATATGTCCGCCATTGGGAATAGGCGTCGTCCAAGGTGGTATCGCGCGCCCCGTCGGGCACGTTTCCGCCGAAGGTCAAATCGTAATACGTCCGGCGGATATAGTCTTTATCCGCCAAGGAAACGATTTCCGCCACGCTGCTGCCTACGAATTGCTTTTGCTTGCTGGAACCCTTGGTTTGCGAACCGATTAAATAAAGGTTGGCGTTTTGGTGCTGCAAGTGCATTTTGGCACCGAAGAGTTGCTTTTCATACGCGATAAATTCCGTCTGCGGCAGGGACAAATTGATATCGCCGAACTCGGCCAGTTGCACCAGTTCCCCCGGTTTGCCGCGGTAGGCTACGGAAATGCTTTTTTCCTCTTCGCGTTGGTCGTCGTAGTCAATATCCACAAACACGCGTTCCAAAATTTTACCCTGCATTTTTAACTGCAACTGCTGGTCCATTTCAAAACTGCTGTCGCTGCGTTCGTCCACGCTGTTGTTGTCGTCTTTCTTATATTTTTTAGCCGCCATTTTAAAGCCCAGCACATAGCGGCCCGTAAGCGCGATACTCGTGCCGTACAAGGGCAAGGACAAGGTGGGGTTTAAAAGCGTTAAATCGGGGATGGGCTCAGGCTCTTTATCCAGTTTATAAGCCCCCTCTACGGACGTAACCGCCTGCCGCCAAAACTCGTTGGAGTATTTTAACAGGTTTGCGTCGTCGGGCGGGTCCTCCAAGGCCAGTTTTTCTTCCTCTTTGGCTTGCTGGTCTTCCCTAAAAATATCGTACTGGTCTGTATCCACCAACCGGTACGGAAGCGACTGCGCGCCCGCCGGGAGAGCGAACGTAAATTGCAGGATAAGCAGAACAGCCAAGGCTTGGCGCAGCAGTTTAATCAGGGGATAAAGCCTCATTGTTTCATTTTATAATATTTGTTTTGACGGCGGGGCACGAAAAAGGAAGCCTCGTCGGCTTCCTTTTAAGTTAAGGGGAAAAGCGCCTACGGACGCCCTATATCCACCGTAATGGTGCGGAACACTTTCCGGTGTCTTAAAATATCCAGTTCCAGCGCATCCCCGGCTTGGGCCTGCGGGAATAAGGCTTCCAGTTTGGCTGGGTCAAAGGGGAGCGGATAACCGGGCAGATAGACCTTTTCCTTTACCTTGCCGCGGGTATTTAACAGACGGGCCTCACCCACGCTTTCGCCAGAAGCCGTCCAAAAGACGGTGCGACCGTTTAATTTGTATTCTAACATTGGAATCATATTTTGCTCATAATTGCCAATCAGCCACGGTAATGTAAAGCGCGCGTTGGCGGCAAAATAGTGGTACGCATCGTGATTAAACCCGTCAATAATACCCACCACTTCGCCCGCTTCATTTAGTACCGGGCTGCCGCAAAAGCCGTCCAACTTAAAGGGCGTGTGCTCGCTCTGCATAGTCAGTTTAAGGCCTTCATCGTTCACAAGCCTTAAACTATCAAGGCGCGCCAACCCCTGCACGGCATAAGGGCTGCCCCAGGCGGCCAGTTTATCCCCCGGTTTAGGGGCCTGTTTGGCCAAGTGGAGCGGTTTGACAAAATCGGCTGCCTCTGACGGGAGTTCCACAATAGAAGAATCAGGCGAGTTAATGCCAAATGCCCCGGCCGCGGACACAAACAAGCGGTCATAATCCCGGGATTCGCCTTTTTCGTTAAATACACGCAAATGGACCATACCACCCACGCCACCTACCACGTGATAGGATAGCACCGCATACAGCCGCCCGCTGCCCGAGCGGACAACAAAGCCACTGCCGATTAAAGCACCCGTAAAAATGTTATGGGCTTCCAACAAAGAGGCCCCAATATGCGCTTCTGCCGGGTGGACTTTTCCCACCTCGCTGATAAGCGCCGTCCGGGCCGAAGTATAATGAGGCACGACGGCCTTAATTTCCGGCGTAAGGGCAGACACCACCGGGGCACGCCAAATGTGCGGAGGAACCACCTTAGGCAATTTTACCGGGCGAACAGGCACCTCTACGGCCGCAACTTTGGGCAAGGGCACTTTCGGCGCTTTAACAGGCGCTTCCACAGCCTTACGCGCGGAAAAGACCCGTTTTAGTAACGAAAACTTCTGCGCAAACGCACTTGGCGCGATAAATAATAAACAAACAAATAAAGTAAAAACTCTCATATTTTTATTATATATTTCCATTTATCTTTTCTGCCAGGGCCAAAGGTCCCAAGCGCGCCTGGGCACTTTGGACCAATTTCTCCCCCCGGCTTACGTTATATTTTGTTAGAATAAGATATATGCACATCAGCATTTTTACCAAATACATCGCCAAAAGCCTGCTGACCTTTTTTGTCGGCGTGCTGGGTATTTTGACGTTTGTTATCTTTATGAACCACTTTATCCGCGTGCTGGATATGGCTATGACGTACGGCACCAGTTTTATGTGGATAGTGTCTTCCCTTTTAAACATTATGCCCGATGTGTTTTGTTTAAGTGCGCCGATGGCCTTTCAAATCGCTATTTTGCTTACGCTGACCAATATGAGCGAACACGGCGAACTGATTGCTCTGCGCGCGGCGGGGTTCTCGTTTAAGGAAATTGTCCGCCCGCTTCTGTTCTGCGCCGTTATTTTATCTGTCATTTTGGTAATTATGGGCAACTGGCTGACCCCGCGCAGTTACAAGCAATTTTTAAACCGCCGCAACGAAGCCCGCAGTAAAATTACCAAGGTAAACTTGGAGCCTAAAACCTTCTTGAACTTGGGCGAGTGGGATTTGTATTTAGAGGATTTGGATAACAAAACCGACGTGGCGCATATGATTCACTTGATTAAAAAGGCGGACAGCGGCGCGCTTTCCACCAAGGTAAACGCCGCCACGGGCAAAGTGATTTTAACCGATACCGCTATCGGCCTGCAACTAAAAGACGGACAAATGCAACGCTTGGACGAAAAGGACCAATCGTCCATTATCGCCGCCAATTTTGACGATTACACAATGAGCATTTCCCTGTTAAAGGCGCAAACCCGCCGTTTGCGCGTAGGGGAAATGAGCACCACCAAACTCTTGCGCCGCCTGCGCGCTATGCCGCTTGACGAGGAAACCGTCAACGAATACAAAACCGAAATCAGTATGCGCAATGTGCTGGCCTTGTCGCCCATTATTTTGTTATTTGTCAGTTGCCCGATTGGCTTTTCTTTGGGCAAACGCACCAACAAGGGCTGGGGGATGCTGTTTAGCGTAATTATCATTTTTTCCTTTTATCTGTTAATGACGTTAGGCCTTTCGCTCGGTAAAAAATACGGCTTTTTGGCCTATCCCGGCCCGTGGCTGCCTATCTTTGCGGGCATAGGCGCGGCCTATTACCTGTGGAAAAAGAGGTTAAATATTTAATGCGCATTTACAACTATATTGCCAAAAAGTTTTGGGGGCCGTTCTTCTTTGCGTTGGGCGTGTTTACCACGCTGGTGGTACTGGGCGACACCTTTGAAAAAATGAAGAATTTGAGCAACGGCACCACCACTATTTTGGATTTGCTTTCCTACTCGCTGGCGACCTTTCCCAACTGGCTGACAACCATTATGCCCGTGGCCTGTCTGCTAGGTGCGATTTCCGTCATTTCCGAAATGGTTTCCAACGGAGAGTGGACGGCCTGCGTGGCGGGCGGCTTTGCCCCGCGCCAACTGTTTAAACCCGTTATTATGTGCATTTTAATTGTGGTGGCTGGCACTATGTTTATGCAAGAGTTTGTTGTGCCGCCCCTCAACCTAAAAGCCGACAAAATTTACTACACGCGCATCAGCCCCTCGGACAATTTCAACCCGGACACGGAATATGACGTTGTGATAAAGGTTTCCCCTACGCAAATGCTCTTTGCCAAAGAAGTGGATTTGAAGAAGGGCACAATGACAAAAGTTTCGCTGGATTCTTACAACGACGCCTGGGACATTGCGGACCAAATTGTAGCCGACCAAATGGTGTGGGATAAGGACACTAAAAACTGGCTGTTTTCCAACGGCATTAAGCGTACCTTCGTGGACGAAATGGACACCACCGAACAACACTTTGAGCAGGAAAATTCCCCCGTCAGCCTCCGCCCGGACGAAATGTCCGTCAACAAAGTGGAAGATAAACTGTTAAGCATACGGGATTTAACCAAACGTATCAATTTTTATAAACAAAGCGGGCTTGCGCACTACGCCACGGAAACAATGCGCCAATCCCGCTTGGCTACACCGTTTGTAACGGTAATTATGTGCCTGCTCGGGATGCCCTTTGCTATCAGCGTGCGCCGTAAAAGCAAAATCGTAAACATTATCGCTTCTATGGTGATTGCATTTACGTTTTGGTGGCTGATGTCTATGTTTACGTCCATTGGCGAAAATGGCTACATCAACCCCTTTATTGCGGGCTGGGGACCCGTTATTGTTTTCGGCGCGGTAGTATTTTTTGAATTTAAGTGGATGAAGTTATAACACTAGCCAAAGCGCGCAAAAGTTTTTATAATAGTTTTAGTTGTAAAACTGCCCTAAACCAGTTACGTTTAGGATAAAATTTGCATCTGTTTTTGGAACCGTATGCAGAATACGGTGCGCTGCCGGGATACCGGCGGCTCAACTCTAATCCAAAAGCAGTCGTTTTAAGCACGGAATAAACGGCCTAATTACCCGTTTGTTCCGTGCTGAGTGCTTTCTGCCATATTTTATATGGCAGAAGGCCACGGCTGTTATTTTTTGGGTTATTAGAGTTGGCTCAAATATAGCAGCCGTTTTTGTTTGCCCCGCTTTTGCCCACTTTGCTCCTACTCCTTGTGCCGACATAGTGCTCTATTTTCCTGCCAAAAAGAGATACACAAACACAAGGAGAAAAATTAATGAAAAAAAATTTTATTTGGGCAGGAAGCGTAACATTACTCTTTCTATTATTAGACCTTTATTTAAATGCTCACACAATTACTTTTTGGACACTCTTTTCTGTAATTTTTTCATTTTCTAGTTATACCATCTTTTCCTTTTTTTTATCTGGCTGTTTTTTATATCGTTGCAGCAGATTAACGCTGTCTTTTATTGCAATATTAGTTCTTTTCCCTATACTTAATTTTTTCTACTATCAAAACTATGCTTCTTTTATTTCCGCACAACTAATAACAGCCTTAACACACGAACCACGTTTTTTATTTGCAATTCTTAAGATGCAACTTTTACCATACTGGCTATATATCATATGCCCAACCATTATATTCGCTTTATATTCTTATCAAATGCTAAAACAAACCTTTGGAGATTATACAACAACTCCTAAACCATTTTTTTTATTTAAAAAATATTTTTTCATTATTCCAATTCTTGTTTTATGGGTAATACAAATCAAATGGTGTTTAAAGTACAATCCAACACAACTTTTTACGCGTACTTTTTACATTTGGGGTTCAGCAACTCTCATTTCTTTCATATGCTTTTTCATTAAATTAAAATCAAAAAATCTTAAAAGTACCATTTTAGGTTATGGAATAATTGTCTGCCTTGGTGTATTTACTTTAATTGGGCCCGCAAAAGATTATTTACACAAAACTTGTTTTGATAGCCAGTTCATTATTCAGGCCTTTAATAGTTTCTTCACACCAATGCGAAATAAAAGTCTTAAACAAACCGATAAAGCCCAACAGAAATATGAAAATTACCAAGCGCCTGATATTCCTTTTAATCTCTTAGTTGTGGTAAACGATGCTTTACGTGCTAGTAATTTAGGAATATATGGATATAAGCGCAACCCAGACGTTGCCCTTGCTGATTTTTATAAAAAATCTTTTGTCTTTCAAGCATTATCCCCTGCCAATTATACAGATACGGCTATCCCTTCCATTTTTACTAGCCAAGGGCCGCAAAGGCATCCGTCTTTTATCAAGGATTCTCTAACATTATGGGATTTTTTCCCAAAACACTTTTTTTCCTTTTATGTTTTGACTTCCAGTAAAAATTGGGCAAACATAAAGGATTTTTTACTTTCTTTCAATATGAAACATCTATGGAGTACGGCAGATGATGCCGGGATTAAAGACTCTTTGGACTATACTGACGACAAAATAGCCGTTGAGCATATTTTGCAATTACTAGCCCAATATCCTCAATTTGTAGGTGTATTTCACGCCAATAGTATGCATTTTCCTTATTATCAAAAGGAAAATTTTGCACCTTATCAACCGTGTGAAACTGAACGTAAAAATTGGCCACAAACATCAGTAAACTGCTACGACAACGCAATATATTATTTAAGCCATTTGGAAAATCAATTATTTAAAAATATAAATTTAGAAAATACAATTATAATTATAACTTCGGACCACGGAGAAGGGTTTGCCGAACACGGTTCTTATTTTCATAACCAGGATATGCACCAAGAATCTATCCGGGTCCCCTTCATTTGGTATATTCCGCCAAGCATAATAAAAAAAATTCCAGCAGAAAATTGGCAAAACTTTAAAAACAATCAAAAAAGATATGTCAGTACCACTGATATTATCCCAACTATTTTGCATTTGGCTTCTTTACTTTCAAAAGACACATTGGTTTATCAAAAAGAAGATTTTACTGGAAAGAGTTTGTTTTCAGACCAATCGGGCCGTGTGGTCATATCCTCTGGTTGTTTTGTTGATTATCGTTGTTTCAAAAGAGATGTAGTCTTTGCAGATGAAAATTATTTCGTTCTTTTACAACCTAATAGTTTAAATCAACTAGAAATATTTTCCGCTAACGATTTTGAACAAAAAGTTCCTTTAAACAAAAAAGATATTGACATACAAAAATTAGAAAATATTATGAGCCAAGCCCCAGAAATACATCCATTAGGAGCAATGCTAACTAATTTGGCTCATAAATTGGAAGAAAAATGAAACTCCCCGGGCTCACGCGCCCGGGGTTTGTTAGTTGTTGGCATAAAATTAAACAAACGGCTTTAAGGACGGCTTACGCGGTCTATGGCCGACAGCAAATCGTCCGTGTCAAACGGCTTATATAGCACGCCGTCAGCGCCCAAGCGTTCGGCCTCTTCCAAAATGGAATCTTGTCTTAATCCCGTTACAATCAGCACTTTAACCTGCGGGGCCATTTTTTTAAGTTTCGCCAAGATATCCAGGCCGTTTTCCGTAGGAAAGAACACATCCAGCAAGATAAGCCCTACGCCGCTGCCTTCCAGTTTGGAAAACAACTCCGCCGAACCGCCCGCTTCAAAAGCCACTTCAAAGCCGGAAGATTCCAGCACATTTTTAAGGGCGGAGCGCAAAATAACAGAATCGTCCACTAATGCGATTTTTAACATATTATTTTACATACGGGGCCATTAATTTTTCCCCGAAATCAAGCAAGGCCTGCGTGTCTTTTTTAGTGGCCGTTTCGGCATACACGCGCAAGAGCGGCTCCGTGCCGGACGGGCGCAAGAGCAGCCACTCGTCATTTTCAAAAATGATTTTTAAACCGTCAAAGGTAAGCGTTTCGGCAATGCGCTGGCCGTTGATTTTTTTCGGCAGTTTTTTGCGCATTTTTTCCGCCATTACGGCCTTATCCACGGGTTTGGCTAGTGGCAAATCCCGGCGCATATAGACGGACGCGCCGTATTCGGCGGCCACCGCGGCGCACAGTTCGCTGGCTTTTTTGCCCGTTTGGGCCATAATGTCCAAAAACGCCAAGGCAACCGTCAGGCCGTCGCGGTCCGGCAAATTGCCCTTCCAGGCAAATCCGCCCGATTCTTCCACGCCAAAGGCCACATCGTCCAAATTCATACGTTCGGCCACATTTTTAAAGCCTACGCCCACTTCTTCAAACAGCATTTCGTGCTGGCGGGCGATGCGCTTTAACAGGTAGCCCATAGAAACGGTCTGCACGATTTTACCGTCCAATTTTTTGTGCTTGATAAAATAGTCGCACAGTACAGCGGCAATCACGCACGGGGTCAAATAAGTGCCCTTTTCATCAATCAAGGCCACACGGTCGCCGTCGCCGTCAAAGGCTACGCCCAAGGCGGCCTTTTTGGCGACTACCGTTTTTTTAAGTTCGGTCAAATTCTTTTCCACCGGCTCGGGCTGGCCGCCGCCAAAGGTGGGGTCGTGATCGGCGCGCAGGGAAATTACCTGTTTTTCGGGCAGGAACTTTTCCAAATAGCCCGCGGCCGCACCGTACATATAATCCATTACCACTTTGCCTTTAAAGGTCTTCAATTTTTTAGCGTTGATGTGGCTGGCTACATATTTAAAATAGACGTCGGTAACGTCCTTTTTGTCGGCCTTTTGTCCGTAAAGGAGGAGAACGGAATTTTGGTCCAGCAATTCCTCAACCTCTTTGGTTACGCGCGCCGGGGCCGAACCGCCCGCGAGTTTAATTTTAATTCCGTTGTAGTTAGCCGGGTTGTGGCTCGCGGTAACCATAATGCTCATCCAGCATTTGCTCATACTCAAACAAGCGGCCACCGGGGTAGAAATCGGGGTGGAAGAAAGGGTAACATCAATTTTGTTAGCGCGGAAGATGCTGGCAATATCGGCGGCGAACAGGTCCGACATAAAGCGTCTGTCGTACCCGACAAAAATTTTAGGGGCCTTGGAGCCTTCCTCGCCCGGAGCGTTTTCGTTGATATAATCCGCCAATGCCTGTGCCATACGGCGCACGTTTTCAAACGTAAAATCCCAAGCAATCACGCCTCTCCAACCGTCGGTGCCGAACTTAATTTCAGATGCCATACTTTCTCCCGTTAAAAATAATAAATCTATAATGTCTTGCAACTTCCGTATTGATGTTATGCCTTTGAAACGCAACCTTTGGAACCGTCTATAAAAATTATTTTAAAGATGACAAAATTTTTACTTATCTGAGCCGCTTAGGCGAGTTGTAAAAATGTCCTTTAAAATAATTTTTATGGTTCCCCGGTTGCGTGGTCTTTTTCGTTCTTTTTCTGCCACCAGAAAAAGGACAAAAGCCTTTTTGGTAACTTTTTCTGCAATGAGAAAAAGTTACAAAATATTTTTTGAAACTTTACTTTTTAATTGCGCCGTAAATTTGTGCCGGTTTCTAGGCGCGGGCAAAGGCAGGATATATGAAAATATCTAACTGCGCCCGCAACAACGAAACCGTCCAAATTTACAAGCAAAAAAGTGGAGGTGGGGGGATTCGCACCCCCGTCCGAACATCTTCTCCATCCGGGCACTACAAGTTTAGCCTTGCTTAATTAACCGCAAACTAAGCGCAAGGCGGCACGTTTGCGGTTTAGTTCGTTGGTCTTAGGCAAAGCCGGACGAACCGCGCCTGCTTTGCAGCATTCCATATATTGACCGCAATCCGCTAGCGTATGGAAGACACCAGCGGCGCGGTGGGACTAAGCGTTAGCCCAAGCGACTTGATTGTCGTTAGTTATTTTTGTGGCCCTATTTTAGCCGGCCTGGCCAACCGGCACTTGCTCCCGGGCGGCAACAGATACCCGTCGAATCTATTACACCCCCGTAAAATACGGAAATTGTCAAAGAACACTTCCTGTGAATTAGCATTATATTGTATCATTTTCTTATAACAATTTTGACAAAGAAAGGCAACCTTATTATGTATGTAAGCACAAAACCGACGGTATATTTGATTGACGGGCTGAACTTGGTACGCAGTTTTTTATATGAATTTGCCCGCACGGAAGAGGAAGTAACCGCAGACTTTTTGGACTTTTTAACCGATATCTCGCAAGACGAACATTACGCAATGCACCAATACGAGGTAATTTTTGACGGCTCCTTCCGCCCCATCGGCCCGCTGTACCGAGGGGGCGTGCATATTTCGTTTTCGGAAGAGGACAGCGCCGACCAAATTATTTACGAGCGCGCGGACTTTTTGAGCCAAAGCGGCCAGCGCGTAATTGCGGTAACCGACGACAGGCTGTTGCAGGACTCCCTAAAAAAATTAGGAGTAAAAACGCTCTTTTGCCGTAAATTTTACAACGGGCTTAAAACCTTTGACAAGTAAATATCGGGCGGCAACACAAAACAATGTACAAGTGCGTATTTTTTTGTTAAAATAATTCTATAAGAGGGCTGGTGGCGGAATGGCAGACGCGACAGACTTAAAATCTGTTGACCGCAAGGTCGTGGGGGTTCAAGTCCCCCCCTGCCCACTTAAAAATCCTGCCATTTAATTACACCCACCAGTACGAAAAATATGTTAGAAGACATCAACCGTACACTTTCCAAATGTTTTGGCTGGGTCAGCACCGTTTTGCCCCTGGGGCTTAAATTTTTCGCAATCGCCGTGGCCGTGGCCGCGGTCTTTTTGTTTTTTGACTTCCGCACGCTCGGCATTTTATTTCTGTTAATCGGCTGCTTCTGCGCGTTTTTCTTCCGCGACCCGAAGCGCGAAACCGTCTTCGCCGATGACGAAATCGCCTGCCCGGCGGACGGAACGGTCCTTTCCATTAAAACGGAAGACGACCCCAACTCCGTGGTGGTGCGTATTTTTCTGTCTATCTTTGATGTACACGTCCAACGCGCTACCGTAAACGGTAAAATCGGCGATATTTTTTACAACAAAGGCACTTTTTTGTTTGCCAACAATCCGGGCGCCGATAAAAACGAACGCAACTTAATCCAGATTTTTAAAGACGGCGATACCGCCCGCTTTGCCCACGTGGAACAAATCACGGGCGCCATTGCGCGGCGCATTGAGTGCTGGGTAAATACCAAGCAAGACATTAAAATCGGCGGACATTTGGGCCTAGTGCGTTTTGGTTCCCAGGTGGCCGTATATCTGCCCAAAGAAAAAGTGCGCGTACTGGTAAAAGAAGGCCAAAAGGTGCAGGGCGGCGTTACCGTTTTGGGCTTGTGGAAATAGAGGATTTTATGGAAGAAAATAAAGAAACCAAGGTTGTTGAAAAGTTAAAACACACCGGCGCTATGACGGCCCCCTCGCTTTTTACGCTGGGGAATTTGGCGTGCGGCTTCTTCTCCATTTTAGCGGCGGCCAAGGGGAACTTTGCACACGCCGGATGGTTGATTTTGTTCGCAATGGTATTTGATATGTTTGACGGCCGCGTGGCCCGCCTGTTGGGTGCGGAAAGCAACTTTGGTGTGGAAATGGACTCCCTGGCCGATGCGGTTTCCTTCTGCACGGCTCCGGCGTTACTGATGTATTTCTTTGTGCTTCATACGCAACCCTTATGGGGCGCGCCGATTGCGTGCGTATATGCCTGCTTTGGCGTACTGCGCTTGGCCAAGTTTAATGCAATGGCCTATGCGGGCCAAGGCTCCAAAAAGTATTTCTCCGGCTTGCCCACTCCGGCGGCGGCGGCCATTTTGGCCTCGTTTGCCATTTCTTACAGCATTATGCTGGGCGATATGGGCGGGAGAAACATCCACTTTTTAGCGATGTATTTGCCGCACTTGTACAATTTTGTATGGTTTGCAATGTTGGTGCTTTCGTTGTTAATGGTATCCAATATTCCGTATGCCGCCTTTAAGGCCAAACGCGAAAAACGGCTGAGCGTGTGGGTGTTACTGCTAATTGTGTTTTTGGTGGTAATGCTGATCCGCTTCCCGCAGGACGTGATTTTTATCGTGTTCTCGCTCTATGTAGTGTTCGGCTTATTAGCCGTACTCTACCGGGCGTTTAGAGGCATTAAAGTAGAAAAATAAATTTGTCAGCCTAAAAAATCCCGGGGTTTTTAGACCCCGGGATTTTTTATTGTGTAAAACTTACCAGTTTTTGTGCTTCCAGTAGATCATTACAAGCCACACCAAAATCAAACACACGCCCATAATCATCCAAAAGGCGTCAGGGTGGTTGGACAGCGGCAAGGCCACGTTCATACCGTACGCACTTACCACCAGCGTAGGAACCATCATCCAAATGGTAATTACGTTTAACTTTTTAATCAGCAGGTTCAAATTGTTATTTACGATAGAAGCGCGGGCATCCAGTAACTGCGCTAAAATGTTGGAATAAATATCCGCCTGTGTTTTGCATTGCATATTTTCTACGATGATGTCGTCCAGCATTTCCTCGTCTTTTTCGTCAAAGCCGATGCGGGCGGAAAGGTTACGCGTTTTTTCAAACACAAAGCCGTTGGAGGTAATAGCCTCGGCGTAATACACCAAACTTTTCACCAAACTAAACAGGTTCAAAAGGTAAGTGTTATCCACGGACTCGGTAATTTTATCCTCAATTTCCTCCGAAATCATATGAATAATACGCAAGTGTTCCACATAGTGAGAAATAGAGTTATATACCAGTTTCAAAAATACTTCTTTAATGGAGGAAACCGAGTGGAACCGCTTGCCCACAAACAGCGGGATATCCTCCGCCAATACCACAATTAGTTTATCCTCAAACAAAAACATCCCGACGGAAGCAACCTTAAATTCCAGTTGGTCCTTGCCGGAATAATTTTTGGGGCGTTTATAAATCATTGCGATATGTTCGGGCTCAAACTCCAAGCGCGGCAATTCATCCGGGTCCAGCGCAGAGGCCAAGGTATGCTCGTCAATTTGATAAGTCTCCACCAAAAACCGCTGTTCGTCCACCGTCGGGTTTGTATATAAAAACACCTGCGCGGAAGCGGAATCGGTTTCCAGCAGTTTTTTATCTTTGATTTCGTATTTTTTAAGCATTTTACGCCTCTTGGCCGGATGGTATATATTTAAATGATACCACCTACAAACCGCCTTGTAAAGTTTTTTACCGTCCTATTTGCGGGCAAAGGCCAACTCCTGCGTCAAATATGTTTTGGTTTCGCTAAATACCACCCCGCGCAGCAGCCACAGGGATAAAATATTGGGCACGCACATTACGGCAATCGCCGTATCTGCCAACTCCCATACCAATTTGGGGCTCAAAAAGCCGCCTAAGCACATCATTAAAAGCCACACCACATATACGGGCTTTTCCACATTTACCCCCAAGCAAAACTGGGCCGATTTGGCGGTGTAATAACTCCACCCCACCAGCGTGGAGAACGCAAACAAGGTAAGGGACATTAGCAAGAAATACGCTCCGCCCGGCAAAGTGTCAAAGGCGCTCTGCGCCAGTTGCGCACCAAACAGCGTGCCGCTCTGCCAATCGCCCGCTACTACCACCGTTACGCCGGAAAGCAAACAGATAACCAAGGTATCCCAAAATACCGTTGTAGCAGATACCAGCCCTTGGCGCACCGGGTTAGGCGTTTGGGCCGCGGCCGCCGCAATCGCGCCGCTTCCGCTTCCCGCCTCATTGGACAGCACCCCGCGGGACACGCCGTAGCGCACCGCTTCTTTAAGCGTAATACCTACCGCACCGCCCACCAAGGCCGTACCGCTAAACGCGCTTTTAAAAATGCAGGACACCGCCCACGGGAATTTTTCCCAATGCAAAATAAGCACCGCCAAGCACAGCACAATATACAAAACCGCCATACCGGGCACCAGCCATTTGCACAAGGCGGCAATCTTGCGCACACCGCCTAAAATCACGCTGCCCGTTAAAATTACCAGCACCACCGTGGTTACAACGGCCGGTACGTTAAAAACGGAGCCGTAAATCGCCGCCAAGGAATTGGTTTGAATAAGAGCATCGCCAAACCCCATTAAGGCCGTAGCCGCCGCAAAAATAAGGGCGGTCTTCTTCATATTAAGCCCGTTTTTAAGCACATACATCGGGCCGCCCACATATTCGCCCGCTTCGTTCTTTTCGCGGTATTTAACAGCCAGTACCGATTCGGCATATTTGGTAGCCATCGCCAAAAAGGCGGAAAGCATCATCCAAAACAGCGCCCCCGGCCCGCCGGTGGAAACCGCCGCGCTAACGCCCACAATATTGCCCGTGCCCACCATAGCGGCCAAGGCCACCACCAACGCCCCAAAACTGCTGATAACGCCCGCCGAGCGGCTTTTTTTGATAGAAAGAGAAATCGCACTAAACAAATGTTTTTGGATAAAGTGTAATTTGCAGGTAAAATACAAACTGATGCCCACAATCAAAACCAACATCGGCGCCCCCCATAAGAACGCGTTTAAACTGACAATTCCCTGCGTAAAACTTTCCATAAACAAATACTCTCTTTTTTGTATAGTATATATGTGCGCAAGCGCACAACTCTAAAATTTTACAAAAATATGACTATCTTATTTCCAAAAAATAAAAAAGCCGCACTAAAAGAAATCTCCACCCCCGCCGGTTATGTAAACCACGTGGCCGCCGGGCTGAAACTGCCGGGCAAGGCTGTTTTATGCCCCATTTCCTCCTTAACACGCTATGTAGAAAGCCACGCCAAGTATAAAAAATACAACTGCGAGGCGGACATTTACGTTTTGGAAGGGCAAAATTTGTGCTATGTAACCAATTTCGGTTCCGGCGCGCCGGGTATGGCTATGGCCTTGGAGGTGTTAATTGCACTGGGCGTAAAGGAATTTGTGTTTATCGGGCTGGCGGGCTCGTTGCAAGAAGAAGTGGAACCCGCTGACATTGTGCTCGCGAGCGAGGCCCTGTGCGATGACGGCACTTCTCCCTGCTACACGAATAAAGAAACCGCCAAACCCGCCAAAACGCTTTTTAGCAAACTTGCCAAGCAGTTGGAAGCAGACGGCAAAAACTTTCACACCGGGCGCAACTGGACCACGGACGCTATCTTCCGCGAGACCAAGGCCGAGGTAAAATATTACCAAAAAGAAGCCGTTTTGACGGTGGAAATGGAAACCGCGGCGTTTTACGCCATTTGCGCCAAACGCAAGGTACAGGGCGCGGCGGCCTTTGCCGTGAGCGATGTATTGGCCCGATACAAATGGGAACCGCACTTTGGCGAAAAGCCGATTTTCCGCGCGCTGGAAGATATTTTTACTGCCGCACAGAAAGTGCTTAAATAATTTGTCAGTAAGGAAAATGGAAAGCCCCGGGCAAACACCCGGGGCTTTTTTAGTAAAAAACAAATTAATAATGGGTCCGTTCGGGGTCTTCTGGCAGGGGTTCAATGGCTTCCAGGCGGCTCCAAAACTCGTCAATGGACTGAATGCGCTGTTTGGGGTCCTCTTTAAGCGCATCTTCCAGCAACTGGTCCACCGCCGGGGGAATATCCGGCGCGAGTTTGGAGACAGGCACAATCTTTTTGTTGGCGATATCAAAGCCCTTTACCGTCCACGGCACTTGGCCCACCAAGGCTTCATACAAGCACAGCGCCAAGGAATACACATCGCTTTGTTTGCGCATAAAACCCTTCTGCTGTTCCGGCGCCATATAAGCAGGCGTTCCGGCCACGGTGCGGGCGCCCGTTTCGTGGTCCACGGATTTTTTGGCTACGCCGAAATCCATTACCTTGGCTTTGTCATCGTCAAAAATCATAATGTTGCCGGGCTTCAAATCGCAATGGATAATATCCTGCGAGTGCGCATAATGCAGCCCACGGCACACATATTCAAAAATCTTTTTGGCCTTGGAAAAGGGCAACCGTCCGTCAATATCCAAGCGGGTTTCCAAAGTTTGCCCGTCCACATATTCAAACACTAAGTAAAGCGCGCTTTCAGACTCAATAACCGTGTAAATTTCCACAATGCACGGATGGCGAAGCAAAGCCACCATACGCGCTTCGGACAAAAATTGCTCGCGCACATATGAACTGCGCACCAGTTCGGGGCGTACACGCTTGATAGCCACTTTGCGCTTTAACACCTTATCATACGCCTCGTACACCTTTCCCATACCGCCTTCGCCGATTTGGCGGATAAAATCGTATTGCTCCTTTACGTCCACTTCGCGGCGGTTAAAGGCGTTTTTGGGCTGGCGGAAGACATCTTCATAACGCCAATACACAAACAATAGTACCGCCACAAACACCGCTAAAAAGTACAGCGTTACCCAGCGCGGGGCGGGCTTTTTGGCCGCTGGCGCGGCTACATCGTCCACGGTTTTGGTAGCGGTTTTTTCGTCCAATTCCAGTTGCAATTTTTGCGCCAAACGAGAAGAAGGATTCAACTTTAACGCCATATCCACATCCAGGCGGGCGCGTTCGTAATTTTGCTGTTGCAAATAAGCACCTGCGCGCAAGATATAGGCGCGCGGGTCCTGCGGGGCGACGGCAATCGCCTGTCCGGCGGAATAAATCACGTCATCGTATTTCGCCAGGCCGTCATAGGCAATCGCCAAGATTAAATGGAAGCGGTTATCCACAAAGTTTTTAGCGGTTAAATCATTTACGCGTTTGATAGCCTCTTGGAAGTTCTGCTGGCGGAGCATATCGTTTAAGCGCGCAATTTCCGCATTGCGGGCGGCCTGATTGAAAACAGCCGCATTGGGCGCCGGCGTTGCGTGCGACGAAAAATTGCCCCCCACCAAAAGCGGAGCGCTTTGGTTATTGGACGCGGCAAAGGCGCTTGCGCACAAGCACAAGCCCACCATTAATAGAAACAACGCCTTTTTCAGCATAAGGATATTCTAGCACAAAGAAAGGCCTTTGTTCCAACTGATATATAATTACTATAATAACCGTATGACAAAAAAAGCGATTGGCGTGTTTGATTCCGGGCTGGGCGGGCTGACGATTTTGGACGCTCTGCGCCGCACCCTGCCGCACGAGGATTTGATTTATTTCGGCGATACGGCCAATGTGCCGTACGGCTCCAAATCCAAGGAAGCCGTAACGCGCCTGTCGCTGGCAATAGGCCGTTTTTTACAGGAGCAAAACGTAAAACTGATTGTAGCAGCCTGCAATACCGCCTCCGCCCAAGCATTGGGCGAACTAAAAAAGCAACTTTCCGTACCCGTTATGGGCGTTATAGAGCCGGGCGCGGCCAAGGCCGTAAGCGTTACCCGCAACGGACATATTGCCGTACTCGGCACCGAAGGAACCGTAAAAAGCAAGGCTTATCCCAAGGCCATTTTAAAAAAGAAACCAAATGCCCAAATTATCCAGCAGGCCTGCCCGCTGTTTGTGCCGCTTGTAGAGGAAAACTGGACAAATAAACCCGCCGCGCAATTAATTGCGCGCGAATATTTGGCCCCCGTTCTTCAAAGCGGAGCCGATACCGTCATTTTAGGCTGTACGCATTACCCGGTATTAAAAGGGGTTCTAGCCAACATTTTAGGTAAAAAAGTAACATTGGTGGATTCCGCCGACACCTTGGCCGAAGCCGCGCGCGTGTTTTTGGATAAGCACCATTTGGCCGAAACCAAGGGGAAGGGGCGCGTAACCGTTTACGCCAGCGATGCACCGCAACGCTTTAAAAAACTGGCCCAAACCTTGCTGGCAGATAAAATTTCCACCGTACATTTAAAAAAACTCCTATGAAGATTTACGCAGACGACCAACTGCTGGCAACAGGTTTACGCGGCGGCACGCTCTCGCGCCACACGGGAAATATGCGCGAAACCGCCGCCCAAACGCCCGTTTATCAGGCATTAGATATCCCGGCGGACAAAATTTTGCATATCCACCAAACGCATAGCGACAAAATTATTTTGATATCATCCCCCTCCGAAGCACAAGCCTTAGCCCAACAACCCGCGCAAGAAGCCGATGCGTGGGTGCTGGCCAACTGCCCGGGCTGGGGCGCGGCTATTTTAACGGCGGACTGCGTGCCCTTATTTTTATGGGACACTACGGGTAATTTCTTTGCGCTCGCCCATTGCGGCTGGCGCGGGGTGGTGCGTCAACTGCCCTACAAAACCGCCGAAGCCCTCAAACAGGCTGGGGCAAAAGGTCCCCTCTTTGCTTATTTGGGGCCACATATCCAAAAGTGCTGTTTTGAGGTGCAAGCGGATACCGCCTGCCAATTTTCGCCCCAAAGCGTGCTAACCCAAAACAACAAATTTTTTGTAGATTTAACGACCGAAATCCGCCTGCAACTGGAAAAGGCCGGGCTAACCGCCAAAAACATCCACGCACCCGCCTATTGCACTTGCTGTGATAAGGACAATTTCTTTTCGTGGCGGCGCGACCACATCCGGCAAAATTTGCTTTCCTTCATTTACAAACCCCTGTAAAAACGCCCCTGTTATGGGGCGTTTTAAAGTTATTTATTTTCGGTAGGCAGTTGCGCCTGTGGCTCTGCGTGCCGGTGGAAGAGAGAATTACTTAACCATTTAAGCCCGCCCTTTTCTATACGGAAGGACATCAGGTTTGAACCGATTACGCTAAAAAAGATGACCGCATAAATTACATCTTGCACTACGGAACCTTCCTCGGGCAGTTGGGAAGCCACCATTGCCGCCAGCACCGCGCTGACAAGTCCGTTGGGGCACATCGCCAAAACGGCGGAGCAGTCCCCGCGCGACAAATTTTTAGACAGGCAATAATTGACCACCGGAGCGCGGAAGATAAATTTAGCCACCGTTAATATAAAACCAATCGCCACCAAATCCAGCCGCCCCACCCGCATACAAATACCCATATATACAAAGAAAAGTGTTTTAAAAATAAACTCCACTTCCTCAAAGAATACCTTTTCCCCGTTGTTTAGCGTAAGCAAATTGCGGAAATCCAGCCGCGGTAAGCGAAGCCGCTTAATAAGGCGCATATTCCCCGCCACCACGCCGAACGCCAGCGTGGCAATCGCCCCGTCCCCGCCGATAATGCCGCTGACGCTATACACAAGCAATACAAACGCAAACGTAAGCGAAATGGCGTTTTCCAAGCGGCGCACACGGTTTAAAATGCTCATCCAAAACACACCCGCCGCCAACGCAAAAATAATACCGATACCAAAGGATTTAACCACATCTACCGCCAGCAAAGAGGCGGTTAATTTTTCCCCGTGCGAGGCCGCCGACAAGAGCGCAATCGCCAGCACAATGGAATAAACGCCCGTTAAATTGGCCTCCAAAAACAAAATGGTCTTAGCGGTTTTAGACACTTGTAATTTGGCAAGCAAGGGCGAAATAATGGCCGTAGAGTTGTCCGCCACGATTACGCCAATGATAAACGCGTAAATTTGCGGGACCTGCAACAGTTCCTGCGCCAAAAATCCAATTACCAAGGTTACCAGGACAAAGCAAACGGTGGTTAATAAAAGCCCCTGCCCAACGGCTCCGCGCAAGGACAAAATCCGAAATTCAAGCCCGCTTTTAAACAGCACCACAATGAGCGCCAAAGTGGTAAAAATCTGCCCGGCCTGCCCGAAAGACTGCGGGTCCACCAAGTGAAGCACCGGCCCCATCAGCATCCCCAGCACCATCAGGGGCAGTACATCCGGCAGGCGCGTTTTTTCAAACAAAGACGAAAATATATGCCCCAATACCAGGAGCAAACCGATAAATAAAATGGCGTAGGTCATATACTCATTATACGAAAAAGGGGGTATTGCGCGGGACGGTAATATTTAATTAAATATCCCTATGGAACACAATGCAAAAATTTTACTGGCGGACGATTCGCACGCTATCCGCTTTTTAGTTTCGGAAATTTTAACCAATGCCGGGTTTACCGTAATTGAGGCCGAGGACGGACAAGAAGCCATTGATAAAACCTACAAAGAAAACCCCGATTTGTTGATTTTGGATTACGAAATGCCCAAAAAGACGGGCTTTGACGTCGTGCGTGAGGTCCGCAGCCGCACGGGATATTTGCACACGCCTATTATTATCTTTACCGCGGTGTCGGACAAGTCCACCAAACTGGAAGGCTTGGGGCTGGATATTGACGACTATTTAACCAAACCCGCCGATGAGGACGAAATCGTCGCGCGCGTAAAACTGCTCTTAAAGCGCAACAAACAAAAAATGGATTGCAACCCGCTTACACGCCTGCCGGGCAATCCGTCTATTCAAGCGCGCGTAGAGCAGGACATCGCCGCCGGGCACCCCTTCGCCGTGCTGTATTGTGATTTAAACAATTTTAAATCCTTTAACGATAAATACGGCTTTGAAGCCGGGGACCGCGTGCTAAAAACCGAGTCGCAAATTATCGTATCCGCCGCTATGCAAGACCCCACTTCTTTTGTAGGGCACATCGGCGGGGACGATTTTATCGTCGTTTGCGCGTTTGATAAGGCGGAAGCAATCGCCCAGGAAATTGCCACTAAAACCGACGCTGTCGCCCCGTCCTTTTACAACGACGAGGACCGCACCAACGGCTATATGGTTTCCACCAACCGCAAGGGCGAAACGGAAAAATTTAATTTCCTTTCCATTGGTATCGGCATTGTACACAACACCAAAAAACCGCTTACCTCGTTTGCAATGGTCAGCAATATCGGCAGTGAACTAAAATGCTTGGCCAAAAAGCACGAAAACGGCAGTTTTTACGTACTGGACCGCCGCGCATAGCCTTACATATATAGCAAAGGCCCGCCTCTTACCGAGTGCGGGCCCTTTTTATAAGCAATTTTTACAATATTTGATGTAATTTAAAACCGCCCCACACCGCAGCCAAACAAACCGCCACATTAAGCAACACATTTAACCCGGCCCAAATAAATTCCCGGTTGTGGTACAGTGTAAGCGTATCCAGCGAAAAAGAGGAAAACGTCGTAAAACCGCCCAGCACGCCGACTATCAAAACCAGCCGCCCGGGGTGGGTGGAGTCTTCAAAATACGGGGCTAAAAAGCCGATTGCCAAACTGCCCAGCACATTGACGGCCAGCGTAGCCCAATGGCCTCTCCACGATAAAAGGGCTCCCAACACCGTAACGCCATAGCGCAAGGAAGCGCCCACAAAACCGCCTAGCCCAACATATAAAAAATTCATCATATACTTTATTTTACCAAAACAAAAGGAGCGGGCCGTCTGGTCCGCCCCCCCTTGTAAAGGCTATCCTTTTTACGCCAACAGCCGTTGGGCTTGCTTAATCAGTTCGTCCAAATGCTTTTGGCTGATAAAGGTTTCGGCATAGATTTTTAAAATATTTTCCGTGCCGGAAGGCCGCACCAACAGCCACGAGGACTGCAAATAAATTTTAATGCCGTCCGTATCGCGCACGCGGGTTACCCGTTCACCCGCCACCTGTTGGAGCGTATCAAAATCAGACGCCTTTAAGCCCTTTACGCGCTTTTTGGTGGCTTCGTCGGTCGGGATATCCACCCGCGTATAATAGGGCGTGCCATACTTGGCGGTCAAACCGTCGTACAACGCGGCAATATCGCCCTCTGCGGCAGTAATTTCCATTAGCAGGCACACGGCCAAAATGCCGTCCTTTTCCGGGGTCCAGCCGCTGACGGACATCCCCGCGCTTTCCTCTCCGGCCAGCACATATTTGCGCTTTACAATGCCTTCTACAAAGTATTTAAAGCCGACGTTTACCTCGTCCAATTTCAGCCCGTGGTCCGCCGCAATGCGGTCTAACAGCGACGTCGTACCCAAGGTCCGGCCAATGGAATAAGCCTCACGCACCTTTTGGTGGCGGTACAAGTAATCCGCCATTACGCACAGAGCGTGGTTCGGCGGAATTAAGCCACCCTTTTTGGTAGCGCAGCCAAAGCGGTCGGCGTCCGGGTCGCTGGCACCGGCAAAATCATAAGTGCCGTCCTCCACCAGTTTAATAAGCGGCGACATCGGGTATTTAGACGAGGGGTCCATACGGATTTTGCCGTCGTGGTCAATGGGGATAAAGTAGAAGGTGGGGTCCTGCACCTTGCTGACAATCTCCACATTGTCCAAGTGGTATTTTTCCTTAATGGCTTCGTAAAACGCCAAACTGCTACCGCCCAGCGGGTGAATAGCAAATTTAAGCGGGGAAGCGGCAATCTTTTTAAAATCAATAAATTTAGCAAGCGCCGTGATATAGGGCGTAATCAAATCGGCCTGCCGGACAAGTCCCTTTTGGCGCGCCTGCGCAAGGTCCAAGGATTTAATTTCGTCCGTATGCGCCATATAATAGTTGGCATATGTTTCAATTTTGCCCGTTACCGCCGCATCCGCCGGACCGCCATTAGACGGATTGTATTTTAAACCCATATCCTGCGGCGGGTTGTGGCTGGCGGTGCCGTTTAGCGAAGCGCTCGCACGGCCGTTAATAATTTCAAAGGAAAAAACGGGCGTGGGCAAGGGCATATCAGGCAAAATAACGGTGAGCCCGTTCCCTGCAAGCACCTCGGCGCACAAATTGGCCGTATCGCGCGACATTAAGCGCGTATCTCCCCCCACCAAAATCGGCCCCGCAATATGCTGCTCCTGATGAATACGCGCTACCGCCTGCGCAATCGCGCGGGCGTGCAGGGCGCAAAAGCCCGTCCCTAAACTGCCGCGGTGGCCTGACGTGCCAAATTTCACGGGCACGGGCGTGCCTTGCGGGTTAAAAAATTGTTCTCTTAATGCGTTTACGTCAATTCTTTCTTTTGTCAGAGTTCCGGCTAATTTGCTTACCATAGTTCACTCCTAGGCGGTCGGCTCGTTGTCCTTATCCGCCGGACGGGTTGCACATCCCCCCGTCATTTTCTATCATATTATATATCTTGCAATTTCGCAATGGAGAAAACTATGAAGAAACTTTTAGCCCTTTTGTTCGCTTTTTTCACCTTGGCGGGGTATGCGTCCGCCACCAACATCGCAGACGATTTCCGCGCGCATTATTCCGCATCGTCCGACTTGTCCGCCTATAATAAAGATATTAACGCTATGATTGGCGTGGCCGATTTCCACACCGGCAGAGGGACCACCTTTCCGGGCTTTGATATCGGGGCCACGTTAAGCGCCGTTAAACCTTCCGACAAAAACAATATTACCTCCGACGATTACCTGTATGCCGGCTTTATTACCGCCGAAACCAAAATCCCGGTGCTGGACTTGGGCGTAGTGGTGCGCGGAACGGATATGAACGGCTTTCAATCCTTGGGCGGCGGTTTAAAATATAATTACGATTTATTTGATACGGTTCATTTGTCCTTGGCGGGCTTTTATGACCGCGGCAAGACCGACTGGTACACAACGGACCACTATTCCGCTTCCGCCGTGGCGTCTATGAGCGTACTGTTCTTCACCCCGTATGTGGGCGTAGGCTACGACTACGGCGAACTGAAAACGCGGAATCTGGGCGAGGAACGCTCCACCTCGGACGGCGCCGTGCGCTATACGGCGGGCGTAAATGTAAAACCGTTCCCGTTCGTCTATATGTTTGGCGCTTATACCTATACAGCCGACAACCACGCCTTGCAGGGCGGCATTGGGCTTAACTTTTAACCGGATATGGATTACAAGCAAGAATTAAAAAATTTCTTTGGCGAAAACTGCCTCTTTAACGAACCGATGGCCCAGCATACCACTTACCGGGCGGGCGGTCCGGCGGAGGTGTATGTTTATCCCCAAACGCGGGAGGAGTGGAGTTTTGTTTTAAAACTGGCCCGCACGGGCAATATTCCGCTGCGCATTATCGGCTTTGGTTCCAACATTTTGGTAAGCGGCAAGGGCCTTGGCGGCATTGTCTGCTCCACCAAAAAAATGAACAACATCCGCGTAGAGGGCGACCATATCCGCGCCGAGGCCGGGGCCGCGCTTGATAAAGTATGCGAACTGGCCTGTAAGGCGGGGCTGGCCGGTATGGAAAAATTATCCGGCATCCCGGGCAGCGTAGGCGGGGCTGTGTATATGAACGCGGGCGCGTTCGGACAGGAAACCTTTGATTGCCTGGAATATTTTGACGTAATAGATTTGGAAGGACGTCCGGCAACCTTATTAAAAGAAGACGTAAAATTTGGCTACCGCCGGGTGGAAGGCATTGCAAACTGCATTATTTTGTCTGCTTGCTTTAAACTGGCCAAGGGCGAATTTACGCAACTGATAGAAACCCGCAACACGATTCAGCATAAACGCGTGGAAAAGCAGCCCTTGGAATATCCTTCGGCCGGGAGTGTGTTTAAACGCCCGGTGGGGGATTATGCTTCGCGCCTGATTGACGATACGGGCCTGCGCGGGTTATCCGTAGGCGGGGCCAAAGTGTCTGAAAAGCACGCGGGATTTATTGTTAATTTCAACCACGCCACCCCCGAAGATATTAAGGCGTTAATGGACCAAGTGCGCCAAAAAGTGAAGGAAAAACACGGAGTGGAGTTGGAATTGGAACAAATTTTATGGGGAAATTTTGATTAATTTCCCTATACAAATAAAGTTTTTTTAAAAAGTGTTGACGGAAACCGCAGAATTAGTTAAAATATATATGTAGCAAGTAAAGGAGTCGTGGTGTAGCCTGGTTAACACGCTGCCCTGTCAAGGCAGAGACCGCGAGTTCGAATCTCGTCGACTCCGCCATTTAAAACATTACCCGCCTAACGGCGGGTTTTTTATTTAAACTTTTCGTTATCAACTGAAATTATCATATAATTTCAGTTAAACCTAATGATTTTAAGTAATTATACGTATTATCATAAAAAGATGGCAGACGTGTAGCGTCATTTGGATTGCCATAGGGTACAAAAATAACCATTCCTTGACGAGCGCGAGTTAGCAAAACTCGGTATGTATTTTTTAAGTAGAGCTGTTTTTCTGGGACATTTACGTGAGTCCAACGAGTTCCTGCAAAATTATTATAGGTCCATTTTTGTCCATCAAATCGAAAGTCCGCATCCCAAGCCACAATAGAAAAGTCTACCTCTAATCCTTGCACATCAAATTCAGTAACTACATCTTCTAATGCATAACAAGAACGCACGTCGTCTTTATCATTCAAAAACCAGTTAGCTACGGATATTTCATTTTTAACAAAGATTCCCTCTGGCTTTAACCGCATTGCCCCACTACTAGCTAATAATCCGTATTTATTTGTTCCCCTGGCATGTTCTTTAATCCACTGTTTAGCCCCAGATAAACTGCGAGTAATTTTCAAAGGATATTTGTCCTTGATTTGAGCATATAGTTCTTTAGCTTTTTCCCTATTTACATCCAATAACGCTTTCACAAAAGCAGATAAATAAGGAGTGCGAAATGACCTCATGGAGGTACTCAAATGTAATGCTGGCCTTTCAGTTACATTTAATCCACATAGCAGTTCTTCCCAGCTTTTATTTCGTCGGTATTCCCCATCATTTAACTGGGGAGTAATATATACATCCCAATATTGAAATGAACGCTGTAAAGAAGCAAACCATTCCGGCAAACCTGCCTCTCCAGTATTTATTTCCTGTCCGCCACCAATTAAACAGATAATTACCGCCCAATCTTGGTGCCTATCCATTGTGCTGATTAAAAATTCTGGTTCACTGTAAGGGAAATTACTGATTCCTTTCTTCGTACTCATAAATTTAGCTAACATTTCCTGGGTCCAAGAACGTTGGGCCTCGTCAAATATAGCCACCCTTTCCGGGGGAATATAAGTATTATTCACAAAATAGTCCCGATATTTGTGAATAATTTGAATAAAAGCAGAAGTCCTCCGAAGTGCCTCTCTTTTTGTAAGGCTCCGGCCAAGTTGTTTTTCTTGCTCCACTTTATCGCGCGCTAATGCTTCCTGGAGCACCTGCACTAAAGGAAAATTTCCAGATAAAAATACAGCATGTTCACCCTTTTGAGCATTCGAACGTTCAACTGCTATGTTTAAACCAACCAATGTTTTTCCAGCACCTGGAACGCCAGTAACAAAACAAATAGATTTACGGTGATTTTGTTTGCTATATTCAATAATCTTAGAAAGTTCTGTAGTCGTCACTGTTAAATTGGTGGCTCCCGCATCGTTGCGGGTAATATCGTGCACATTATGTCCTCTATATAGTGCCTGTGCTGCTTCTATAATGGTGGGTGTAGGTAAATACTCAGATTCTATCCATTGTTGATAATCAAAAGCTACCTCATTATAGTTGGAAGAAACCCGTTGAATAGAATCTGCCAGATTATGAGCATTACAACGCAACGGTATTAGTATCCGTTCTTTGTTGGTTATAGTATTTTCAAACGTTGGGGCTAATGTAGAAATGATGATAGGAACTAATAATTTATCATGGCTTTCTTTGTGAAAATTACGTAAATCTAATGCATAATCATATACTTGGTCATAAGCTGCAGAATGATATTCTCTATCACCGCATTTGAACTCTAGCAAAAACACAATATTATTATGCAAAAAAACAACATCTACCCTCTTACCCATGCGAGGAATAGTGTATTCAAATAATATCTCTCCTTCATTAAAAGCCGCTAATTGATCTTTGAGAATAAATACTTCTTGTTTCCAAGTATTACTTTGCTGAAGGATAGTATCAGCTGTAGTATTATTAGCGTGAATAGTACCTAAGATTTCTTCGGTGGATTGTTGAAGAAACCACGTTATTGGAGCAGAATAATAACATCTTAAATTTCGCATATAATTATATCTTTGTTATAGCAACGCTAACAATTACTAATAAATTTAACGGCACCATATATGAACACCGCATTAAGATAACAAGTACCTAATCTTACATTTAAATTTTTAACGCTTTAAACGACTATTTTGTTACTTTTTGTACGAACAAAAAGTAATCCTAATATCCCCGCGTTCCGTTTAAAGACTCGTCGTTATCCACCCACTCCTGCACGTTAATTACGCGGTAATCGTTTTCCGTATCGCGGATAACCACTTTTTCTATCCCCGCGTTAATTACCATACGCTTGCACATAGAGCAACTGGACGAATTTTTAATATATTCCCCAGTGTCGGCTTCGCGCCCGGCCAAATATAGGGTGGCCCCCAGCATTTTATCACGCGGCGCGCTGATAATAGCGTTGGCCTCGGCGTGTACACTGCGGCACAGTTCGTAGCGTTCCCCACGCGGAATATTTAATTGTTGGCGGATACAATACCCTAAATCGGTGCAATTCTTCCGCCCGCGGGGCGCCCCTACATACCCGGTAGAAATCACTTCGTCATTTTTGACGATAACCGCCCCGTAACGGCGGCGCAGGCAAGTGCCGCGCTGGGAAACTACATCGGCTAAATCTAAATAATAATTTACTTTATCACGCCTGGGCATAGCCCCTCCTAATATCTTTGTTGGTTATTATAGCAAATATGTTTTAAGCAATAAATTACCTACCGGTAAGTATAAAAGATATAATTTTATATATGAAGATTTTTCTCTCTCTTTTACTGGTTTGTTTTTCGCTTTCCGCCTTCGCCCAAACCGTGGGCGAAGTATCGGCCTCTTCCACGCGGATGAGCCCCCAAACGCTAAAAAAATTATTCCTGCTAAAACCGGGCGACGCGTTTACGCCCGAAATGTACGATAAAGCACAGGACGATTTACACAATTTGCGCGTATTTAAAAAGTTGGACTTTTCCACCACCGCGCAGGGCGACAAAGTAAACATATCCATTGACGCCCAAGACGGCAGTTATATCTTTCCCCTCGCCTTTGCGGCGGGAGGGGCCAAAAGCGCGGCGGGCGTTTCACTTGCTGGCGGGAACCTGTTTAAACAAGGCGAAAGCACATTTTTATTTGTGGGCGGCAGCCAAGACGGCGTAACCGCCAGCGCCGGGATTACCCAAGGGGATGACCATTTATCCGTGGGTTACACCAAACTGAATTTTGACCAGCGTTTTTACAGCGGTTACCGCTCCAATATGTTTGGCGTATTCTCCACTACCGATGACGAGGATGAATACACCAACGATTTAAAGGGCCAAGTCCACTCTAAAAAAGAGCAATTTTCCGCCACTTATTCGCACCGTTTTTCCCGCACTGTCCGCGCGTTTATCCGCCCGGAATACGTCCGCTATGCTTATTCCGCCCCGGGGTTTGATAACGGCAATCACAACCAAATTACCTTGGGCCTGCGCCTGACGGATGATATCCGCCAAGGCACCAATATGGGCGCACTTTCGGGCTACGGGCTAACCGATAAAGAAAAAAGCCTGCGCAACCTCCCCCACGCCCGCCAAGGCTACGCCGCCGATATTTTTTATACGGGTGGCGGCAACTGGACGGGGAGCGATTACGATATCGCCAAACTGGGCGTAAACGCCGCTTGGGTGTTAGAACTGAAAAACCGCCATATGCTAATTGTACAAGGCAAGGCGCAAGATGCGTTTAAGGCGTCTTTTAGCGATGAAGTTTTATCTGCCGATTTACTCACCTTTGGCCGTTATGACCGCCAAATCCGCGGAGAAAGAGGCCTTGGCGTTGGCGCCTCGTTTGTCTATTATCTCTTGCGAAACAATTCGGGGCTTTTGTCCTTGGCTCCGTTTTACGAAAACGCCTACGTCTATGCGGGCGGCGGATACCGCGCCCACAGCGGCGCCGGGGCTACTTTATCTTACAAATTATGGCGTTTTCCGCTCCCGGTGGGGCTGAACTACACCCATAACTTGCAAGACGGCGGAGACCTCGTTGGCTTTATCATAGGCGGGGCCTTTTAACTAACCTTTTTTATCCCAAGGCAAAGGCCGCTCCAACTGCTATACTGGCGGTAAGGGGCGGCTTTTTTGCGTACCCGACACTAACCAAACAGGGGGTAAAAATATGGGGATGAAGGGAAAAGAAATCGTACACAGAGCAGGGGTAGATGTACAAGCGTTGGTAACGGCTTTAAATAAAGCCTATTGTGATGAGTGGCTGGCGTACTACCAATATTGGGTGGGCGCCAAAGTAGCCACAGGCGCGTGCGCCCCGAAACTAATTGCGGAAATGGAGGAACACGCCGCAGAGGAATTGAAACACGCCGGCAAATTGGCCAAGCGTATTATAGAACTGGGCGGAACGCCTATTTTGGCCCCGCAGGATTGGTATAAGGAAAGCACCTGCGGCTATTTAGTGCCTAAGGATAGCGAGTCCAAAATGCTGCTTGCACAAAACCTGCAAGGCGAACGCTGTGCCATAGAGGTTTATAACAAACTATTAAATATGGTAAAGGACAAAGACCCGATTACCTTCCACTTACTGCGCCAAATTTTAGAGGACGAGGTGGAACACGAGCAAGACTTGGAGGATATCGGCCTGGATATTAAAGACATTACAGGCGGAGACTGCGGCTGCTGTGCCGGGTAAACATCTTGTAAAAAGCCCCGCTTTTTAGCGGGGCTTTTTTAAATCATTTTCCAACGGGATATGGCGTATAAGTCCGCCCATCTTTTACAATGTTTTTCCCTTTCCGCCCGTCCGGGCTGACGAGGCGTTTTTCATCCGCCGCCCGCAACCGAAACGGTTTCAAATACATTACCGATGTTTTAGCATCAAACTTTTTAAGCCAAGCGGAAAATTCCACCGGTTCCTTAAACAAAAATTTATCTATCACCACGGGTACAAATTTCCCGTCGCGCCGGGCTACCGCCAACGCAGCGGCGTGGTATTGCCATTGCGGATATTTTTTGCCATCCGGTGAAATAAAATTCGTCTTTCCGTCCGCCGCTGCCAGGTATTCCCCTTTTTGCGGTCGCATTGTAATTTCGTACAGGCGCAAATTACTTGCGCTCCGGGCATTTTTCCGGCCGACCACGGCGCGGCAAATTTTGCGGCACGAAGCATAAGTGCAGGCGGCGCACTCGTCGGTGGCGGGGCGGTATAAGTATTGTTTGGAACTGGAATTATACCGTCCGGCAGTTTTGTCCAAAACGTCCAAACTGGCCGCGTTTTCCTCGTACAACACCACTTGGCGGCTTAATTCTTGCAAGGATGCTTGCATATATTTTTTAAAGAAAGCCTTTTCCTGCGCGGGGATAGATGCCGTCCATTTGGCCCGGGCCAAGGTAAAACCCGCCCGCCCGTTTTTACCGGCGGAGTTTTTTAAGGTATTTAAAAAAGCCGCCTCTACATAGTCGTTTTTCAAATCGTCCGCATTGTATTTGGGCAACCGCGCTTGGCTGAAATAATTAGCCAAGCGGGCTTTGATTTCCTTTTTATGACTGCGGTAAAAATCCAAACTATCCTGCACATTAAAACTGTCGCGCATATGTTCAAACGCATCCAGCGCGCCAAAATAGTTTTCGTCCAAGCGCGCAGGTGCCTGCGTGGCCCCGTACACCGAGGCAGAAATGTACATTTGGTACAAATATCCAGCCATTGCGGAAACAGTATCGGATGAATCAAACCAGTAGCCTATCCGTTCCCAAGTTCCTACCGGCTCCACCACCCGGTTAGAGACCGGATAATAGCGCATCCAAGCCAAGCGGTTTAAGCCCGGGTTCTTTTGCGCAAACACAGAACCCGCCATTTTGCTTTTTAACTGCGTGTAAAAGGGCGACGTAAGCCGCTGTGCCTGTGCCGAAACACCCAGCAAGCCCAGCGTGCAAATAAATATAAAAAACCGTTTCATATGCTTCATACCGTATAGTATAGAAAACAAACCGCCGCGCTTCAAGAGGCTTTGGGCCCTCTTTACCTAGGTCCAAAGGCCTATTTTCCCCAGCGCCGTTTGGCGGATTATTTATTATAATATAGGGGAAGTTTCACTTCCGTTCAAAAGGAGATACGCTATGTGGTATGGAATATCGGCCCTGCGCACCTTTGAACAATACGCGCTGTTCGGCGTACTGTTTATTGCGGTGCTGGGCCTTTTGTATGCCTTATTTTTGCGCAAGCAGGTCATCCGCGAGGATTGCGGCACCCCGGAAATGTTAAAAGTATGGGGCGCTATTAAGGAAGGCGCCAACGCCTACTTAAAAAGACAACTAAAAACCATTTTGCCGCTGATTGGGTTGCTGACGGTTTGCTTATTTTTATCCGTCTATATTGTACCCGTCTCGCAGGATTCTATGGAACGCTTTGCCGGGTTATCGCCCGAAAAAGTAAAACTCATTGCCGCCTTTGGCCGTGCGGGGGCTTTTATATTGGGTGCGGTCTTTTCGCTTTTGGTCGGCCAGTTGGGTATGCGTATTGCCGTGGACGCAAACGTCCGCGTGGCGGCGGCTTCTAAACGCAGTTTTGGCGACGCCTTGCGCATTGCCTACCGCGCCGGAACTGTTACGGGTATGCTGACGGACGGACTGGGGCTCTTGGGCGGAACGGTTATTTTTATTATCTTTGGCATTGCCGCGCCGGATGCGCTGTTGGGCTTCGGTTTCGGCGGTACGTTACTGGCCTTATTTATGCGCGTAGGCGGCGGTATTTACACCAAGGCCGCTGACGTAGGCGCGGACCTAGTCGGCAAGGTAGAGGCAGGCATCCCGGAGGACGACCCGCGCAACCCCGCCGTGGTGGCCGATTTGGTGGGCGACAATGTGGGCGACTGCGCCGGTATGGCCGCCGATATTTTTGAATCCTATGAGGTTACCATTGTTTCCGGTCTTATCCTGGGAATTGGGCTGTGGCGGATTACAGGCCACCACGAGTGGATTGTTTACCCCCTCTTGGTGCGCGGTATCGGCGTGTTATGCTCCATTATCGGCACCTATGCGGTAAAGGATTCCAAACGCTCCGCCGGGAACGCAATGAAGGCTATCTTTAAAGGGTACAGCATTTCCGCCGCCATTTCCGTAGTGATTTTTGGCGTGCTCGCATATTATTATATGGACCAAGTACCCGGCGGCTGGTGGAGACCGTTCGCCGCTACCACCATTGGTATTATCTTGGCTATCGGTATTGACCGTTTGACCGAATACTTTACGGGAACGGAAAACAAACCGGTACAGGAAATCAAAAAATCCACCGCCACAGGCTCGGCTACGACCATTTTGTCCGGTATTGCGGTAGGCTTTGAATCGGCCGTATGGACCACGCTTGTTATTGCGGCTTCTATCTTCTGCTCCGTATTTATCTTTGGTACGATTGACGGCCTGACGCCTGCTGAAAAGTTTAACTTTATCCTCTACGGTGTAGCGATGACGGGTATCGGGATGCTGACCCTGACGGGCAACAACGTGGCGATGGACTCCTTCGGCCCGATTGCCGATAACGCCAACGGTATCGGCGAGATGAGTTGGCACGGACAAGAGGACGACGAAACCAAAAAAGCCCGCCAGATTATGGCGGACTTGGACGGCGTAGGCAACACGACCAAGGCCATTACCAAAGGCGTGGCTATCGGTTCTGCCGTAATTGCGGCAGTATCGCTGTTTGCCTCGTATATGGTGGACGTAAGCAACGTACAACGCTTGCTTAATGACGCTTGGGCCGCCGCAGGCGAAGGCAAGGTGCTTACGCTTTTGTCCCAAGTGGGCATTGTGGTTTCCAACCCGGTGGTATTCGTTGGGATGCTTATCGGCGGGGCCTTGCCGTGGCTGTTCTCGTCCTTTGCCATTAACGCCGTCAGCCGTGCGGCCGCGCTTATCGTGCAGGAAGTCCGCCGCCAGTTTAAAGGTGGCGTGTTAGAAGGCAAAGCCAAGCCGGACTACACCCGCGCGGTAAACATTTCTACCGTCGCCGCGCAAAAGGAACTGATTATTTTGGCCTTGTTAGGCATTGTCTCCCCGGTGGTGGTGGGGCTTGCGTTTGGCGTGGAAGCCTTGGGCGGCTTTTTAGCCGGGATTATCGTTTCCGGCCAGTTGCTCGCGGTGTTTATGTCCAATGCGGGCGGTGCGTGGGATAACGCCAAAAAAGTGGTGGAAGACGAACCCACCGATTTGGCGGCCAACTCTGGAAAAGGCTCCGAACGCCACAAAGCCAGCGTAGTGGGCGATACGGTGGGCGACCCGCTCAAAGATACGGCGGGTCCGGCGGTCAACCCCCTGATTAAGGTGGTAAATATGGTGGCCGTTATCGTGGCGCCGATTATCGTCAATTACCACAACGATTTTACCCCCTTGGGCAAAATCGGCTGGGTAGTGGTAATTGCGCTTTTGGCGGTGTTGGGCTGGGCCATTTTAACCAGCAAAAAACCCGCGCAAGAAATTAAATAGTTCTTGCTTATTTACAAAAATCCCCGCGGATAAAAAACGCGGGGATTTTTTTGGTATGATATGGATATGACTATTGCGATTATTGTTATTATGCTTGGCGCGGGCGTAGGACTTTGGGCCACCACGCGCACCCGCACCGCCCAACTGGCGCAAATGGCGCGCCTAAACGGGTGCCGCTTTGATAAGGAAAAGGACACCGTTACCACCGAACTGACGGCAGGGCGGCTGGAATTTTTTACGCTATTTTTTCACCAATACCAAAACGTCAGCACAACATCGGACAATTTGGCCTTTATACGCGTAGCCGACGACAACATTTACACGGACGATAACCCCAAAACTAAACCCGTCAAATTAACGCTCTTTACGGCGGAACTGAAAAAGCGGCAATTCCCCGCGCTCAAAATCGCGCCGATAGACTCGCTGTTTGCACCGTCGCAATATGCGCTGATGAAGACGAACATCCCGGCGGTGGACAGCCGCTACCGCGTACACGCCCCCACTCCGGCGGCGGGGCTGGTATTAACTCCCTTTTTAATCGGGCTCTTAAAAACACGCGGAAATATTTATTTGGAATTAAACGACAACGCGCTCATTTATCACGAAAACGCCTGCATTTCGGTAGAGGATTACCAATCCTTCCGCTTCCGGGCAATGCAGATTTTGCACGAACTGGAAAACGCGCTGATTAAGTTGGAGCAAACCAACCCCGCCAGCACGGCCACCTTATCGCCCAAACCGCAGGACGAAGCCGAACTGCGCGCCGAAGCAATGCTAAAAGCGCTTTGCGCCCCGCGCGAAGCCACCCCGCAAACGGAAAACAGCGGTTTCCGCGGCGTGTGGATTATTATGCTGCTTGCGGTACTGCTAGGCATATCGCTTTTATCCTGGTTTGCGCTTAACAACTGGGTGCAACGGTAGTTTTACACTCTCATTATAAAAAGTTGCTATAATAGAATTGGTATTTTAACCAAGGAGTTTTGTAGTAAAACCATTAGATTGGTTCATTTTTAATTTATTTCTGTTTTTGGAACCGTATTAGATACGGGTGGCTTTTGCAAAACAAAAGCTTCTAGAAGGCCAAAAATAGTCGTTATAGGCACAATATACTCAAACTGATCCCTTGGGTATATTGTGCCAAGTGTTTCTGTCATATTTCTATGTCAGAAACCACGGCTGTTAATATTTAGGTCACTTCTAGAGCTTAAATATAGCAGCCGTTTTTTTCACTTGTTTTTGCTTCTTCCTGCTGGTATTAAGCCCCCGTTTAAAGGAAAAACCCTTATGCTTATTTTATGCCAGCACTGCCATAAAAAATATAGTAATACCGTATTACAATGCCCGCATTGCCACACTTGGCGAAATGCAAACAAACGAAAATGGATTAACATTTTAGTAGTTTTGTGCATCATTGCCAGTTTTGGTTTAACATTTATTGCTTTGATTTTTGAAGTGCTAATTGGGGGATTATAACGTATGAATACCTCCCAATACCTTTGGCGCAAGCGTTACCGAAATCTTTTATTTACTCTGTTGGCGGGCGGAGTGATTTTACCCGCCTTACATATAAGAATTTACAGTTTTTGCTTATTTGAAAAATTATTGGCTATTCCTTGTCCCTTTTGCGGTTTGCGCTCCTCCATTTGGGCATTAGCACAAGGAAAGTGGGATACTGCCCTACAAATGCACCCATTAGGACCTCTCACCTTTTGCGTGGTTCTTGGGCTATTTGTTTATTTCGCGTACGCTACTTGCTTTAACCTGAAAATTCTGTGGAAAACTGAACTTTTCCTTATCCGTTCTGTTAATAGGACTTGTTTTAGTCTATTGATTTTATATTGGTTGTACAAATTATTTAATTAAAGGAGATAAAAATGGCACAAGTATCTTGTCCTAAATGTAATCAAGTTTGCCAACAAGGGGGTTACCCCGCGTGGGAAATTGCCGTAGCTATTTGCTTTTTCCCGGTAGGCTTGTTGGCCTTACTAGCCGGGCGCGAACCCACGGTTTGCCCCAACTGCGGTAATACCTTTCAAGCATAAAAAATCATTTAAAGCACCAAACGGGGCTTTAAACTTTTTGCATCTAGCCCCGGCCTACGCCGGGGAATAATTATTTGTTGGAGAAAAATTATGGAACTTAAAACCTGCCCGAATTGCGGCTATAAAACAGCATCACCTATCGTCGTTGGCTGCCCGGAATGCGGCACAAAATTAATATTAAACACCCCTACGCCTAACGCTACGACTGCTAAACCTCAAAATAAAGTTCAGACGCCAGAACCGAAAGAGCCGGCTCAAAATAATGTTATCCTATTACCAAAATTACCGGAAGCACCTTATAACAGTTATACTTCCGAAACACTGGGGCTTATTAGTTTAATAGTAGCGGCTATTTTTTTACTCTGTGCTTTTTTTTCTAAGGGCTCCTTAAACGGAATAGCCGCCTGTGCTTTTGGCATATTGGGTACAGGCTTATACTGTTTTTCCGCTATACACAAAATGCGGGAACAAAATAATTTTTACCAAGATGAAATCCTAAAAGCGATTTTATATTCTGAGAAATTTCGCCAATATATTTCTCAAAAAAATGAAAACATAATACACAAAGTACCCCAAATCAAGTTATCCCCCAAAGAATTAGCGGAAAAAACGAAAAAAGAACGAGAAAAAGAGGATAGAAACGAACTTTTACTAATCCTTGGAATTTTGGTTGCCAGTTTTCTGTTATTCAGACTACTTGGTATAAATATATTCAAATGACATAAAAAATCCGCGCTCTATAAAAGCGCGGATTTTTTATGCTTAGTTAATTCCCAAACTCTTTAAAAAAGCTTTGTCATTATACGGGCGGCCTAGGAATTTTTCCACCATTTCGTTTTCGTCATACACCGTACCGGGCGTGTAGATATACTTACGCAACTTGGCGCCTAATTCCGCATTAAACAGGCCTTCTGCCTCAAAGCGCGAAAAGATATCCTGCGCAATCACCAAGGACCACGCATACACATAGTAGCCCACATCATACGGGTCGGTCAAACTCATAATATGCCCAAAACTCGCCTGCGGATAAGTGCCCTTTGTCATCGGGATACCGCTGATGTCCTTCATCATTTGGCTATATAACTGGGTGGAATCCACCCGCTTGGCGGCGGTGTGCAGGGCCAAGTCATACTGTCCCAAAAAGTTCTGCCGCAGAAACGCTGCCGCCACGCCCACATTTTTGGACTTTACCAAGGACGAAATCAGTTCGTCCGGCAAGGCTTCGCCAGTTTTGTAATGGGCGGAAATCTTTTTAAGCACTTGCGGCTGCCAAGCCCAATTTTCCAACAGTTGGGAGTGTGCCTCAATATAGTCCCACGCCACATTGTCGCCCGTAAGCGTAGCGTATTTGGACGTAGCCATAGACATTTGCAAAACGTGCCCGAACTCGTGGAACAAGGTTTCCACCTCGCTGTGCTCCAAGAGAGACGGCACACCGTTGCCCGCCGGGGTAAAGTTGGCCGCAATCACCACAGACGGGGTTTGCATCTGTCCGTCCGGCAGTTCAAAACGGTCCACAAAACTCCAAGTGGCGGCGTGGGTATATTTGCCGTCGCGCGGGAACAAATCCAAATAAAAGTTGGAAATTAATTCGCCCGTTTTTTTGTCCTTAATTTGATAGACAATCACATCCGGGTGCCAAGTGGGCAAATCCGCTTTGGTAAACGTAACGCCAAAGAGGTTTCCAAACACCTCAAACATCCCGCTAATTACTTTATCCGTCGGAAAATATTCCTTAATCTTATCGTCATCCACTTGATAATATTTCTTTTTGTACTGGTTGCTCCAATACGGTAAATCCCACGCGGTCATTTCGTTCGCTTTTTGCCCGGTGGTTTCCTCTTTTAGTTTTAGATAGGCTTGTATATCCGCCTGGGCAAGGGGCGTAACTTCCTTTTGTAAATTCTTTAAAAACGCTTCCAAGGTTTCGTAATTTTTAGCCATACGCACCGGGAGCACATAATCGGGGTACCGCTTAAAACCGAGCAAGGCGGCCTGCTTGCGGCGCAGTTCTACCGTATCTTCCAGCAGTTTTACATTTTCCTTGCCGCCGCGGCGGGCGAACTTTTCCTGCAACGATTTGCGCGCTTTTTCGCTCTTGGCCGAGGACATAAACGGGTTGTAATCCGGGTATTTTAACGTAACGATATATTTTCCGTCCTTGGTGCGTTCCAAACGGTTGATATATGTCTCTCCCAAGCCGTCCAATTCCTCGCGCGTAACGACCAGTTCATCTTTGTAATTATTCAAATTTACATTGTATTGGGTAATTTTGTTTAATCGCTCGGTGTTTAGTTTGGCATACGCTTTGGCATCCTTTTCACTAAGCGCCATACCGGCCCGCTCAAAGCGTTCCAGCCATTTGGCCAGCAAGCGCGCGTCCTCGTGGTTTAACTGGGGTTTCGTGTCCGCATATTCCTTTAACGCCTTATATACATCCTTGCGGGCAAAGACGGAAAGTTTTTTATCCACGCCCTTGGCCTCCAAATTGGCGGCGGCTTCGCGCACATCCGCGTTTTGGTGAAAATACGATAAGAGCGATAAATTCTTCGGCACGAACCAATAAGACGTATAGGCGTCTTCCAACGCGCGCACCGTATTGGTAAAGTCCCGCTTATCCGCCGGGATAGCAGCCAAAAAGTTCAAATTGATGTCCAATTCTTCCGCCGCGCGTTGTTCCAGCGCGGAAATTTCCTGGGGCGTATAGTCAAAGCGGAGGTGTCCGTTTTTAAACATATCGCCGTACGCGCCCGCAAAAGCGGCGCAAGGCAGCGTTAAAGCCGCCACACCCATTATTATTTTGTTCATAGGTAAATTATAGAAAATCCGCCCCTGCCGGGCAAAAAACCGGGCGCGGAATTTCCTATAATATATATATGGAAAAAGAACAAGACGTAACCGTAGCCAAAAGCGCGGGCTTTTGCCCCGGGGTCAAACGCGCCATTGATAAGGTGCTGGAATTGGAAGCCGCCGGGAAGAAGCCTGTTTACACCATTGGGCCGCTTATCCACAACAAGCAGGTAACGGATATGCTGGCCGCCAAGCAAATCACGTCCCTTGACCGCCCGCAGGAAGCGGCCGACAAATCGGGCGTGCTGGTTATCCGCGCGCACGGCATTACGCCTTCGTTCCAAAAGGAAGTAGAGTCCTGCGGTATGGAAGTGGTGGACGCCACTTGCCCCTTGGTTAAGCACGCGCAAAACATTATTGCAAAATATGCCGGGCAGGGCTATCACACCGTGATTGTGGGCGACGGCGGACACGCCGAGGTCATCGGCTTATTGGGCTACACCCAAGGCAAGGGAACGGTTGTTTCCGGGCCTGAGGAAGCCGCCAAACTCCCCCATTTTGACAAAGTAAACGTCGTTTCGCAAACCACGCAAAAGGAAAGCGTTTTTTACGAAACCGCCGAAGAAATTAAAAAACACGCGGATGAGTGCCAAATTTCCAACACCATTTGCCAGCCGACCAAGGACCGCCAAAAGGAAACCATTGAGCAAGCCAAAAACGCCGATTTGGTGATTGTCGTAGGCGGACGCCACAGCGCCAACACCGCGCGCTTGGCCCTCTTGTGCAAGGGCTTGGCCCCCGCCGTGCAACACGTGGAAACCGAGGGCGAAATTGACCCACTGCCCGTGGTACGTGCCAAAAAGATTTTTATCACCGCCGGGGCCTCTACACCCAACTGGGTGATTGACCGCGTGGCCGCCCGCGTGCGCGAACTGCGCAAGCCGGACCCGAAATCCGTTTTATCCCATTTGCCGGAAATGGTATGGCACTTTTTGGTGCGCAACTGTTTTTACACCGCGTGCGCGGCTACCGCGCTCACCTATGTGTGTATGCGCCTGGAAAGTGTACCTTTTAGCGGATTATTTTTAGCGTTTGCGGGGCTGTTTGTCTATGCACTCACCGCCTTTAACCGCGCAGCCGAAGCACAGCCCGGGCAAAACAAACGCTTTTTAACGGTCGCCAGCGCAATAGCCGCCTTGGGTGCCGCCGTCATCGCCCTGCTGCTGGGCAACGGGGCCGCTGTGTTGGGGATTCTCTTCTTGGCGTTGGGCTTTGCTTATCCGTTTAGGCATTTACTCAAACTGCAACTTTTATCACTCCCCGGCACCAAAGACATTGTAACCGCCTTGGGCTGGGCGTATGCTTGCGCCTTTTTACCCGCGTATGCCAACGGGCTTTTGCTGAGGAAGGCCTCGTATGTGGCCATTTTTTACACGGTGCTCCTGGTCTTTATGCGCTCGGTAACGCTGGGATTTACCTCGGCAAATAAGGACCTTATCATCGGGCGCGAAAGTTTTTATAAAGCCTTTGGTATGAAGAAGACAAAATGGGCCGTTACACTTATTTTGCTGGCCCTAACGGCAGCCTTGGGCACGCTGCTGTCTATGACTTGGAAGCCCGCATTAGTAGCAATGTTGTTACTGGGGCATTTATACACCGTTTTTATTGTAATATATTATTATAGTAAGACCACCACCCGCAGCGTGAAAGACGAAACGCTGATTGACGGCCAGTTTTTTGTACTGTGGGCGTTAAGCGCAATAGCCGCTTATTTGTGATTTGGAGGGGATAAAAATATGACAATCAAAAAAATTGGCATTTTAACTGCGGGCGGAGACTGCCCCGGTTTGAACGCCGTCGTGCGCGCCGTCAGCAAAAACGCCTTGCGCCACGGCATTGAAGTTTTGGGCCTTAAAAACGGCTTTGACGGGCTTGTACGCAACGAATTTATCCGCATTACGGATGAAACCGTTTCCGGTATTTTAACCTTGGGGGGCACCATTTTGGGCACCAGCAACATTGCCAACCCCTTTAATTATACGCTCCCGCCTTTCGGCTCGCCGGAAACGCCGCGCGATTTGTCTTCCGTAGCGATGCACAATTTTAAAGAAAACCAGTTGGACGCCCTTATCACTATCGGCGGCGACGGCACCTTGCATATGTCCCAGCAGTTTGTGGATATGGGTATGCCGATTGTAGCCGTGCCGAAAACGATTGATAACGACTTGTCCGCCACCGATCAAACCTTCGGCTTTGACTCCGCCTTGGCAATTGCCACCGAAGCCATTGACCGCCTGCACACCACCGCGCAGAGCCACCATCGTGTGATGATAGTGGAAACGATGGGCCGCTATGCGGGCTGGATTGCCCTGCGCTCCGCCTTGGCCGGCGGGGGCGACATTGTGCTCATCCCGGAAATCCCGTATAACGAAGACGTTATCGTCAATTCCATTTTAGAACGCCGCAGCAAGGGCAAAAATTTCAGTATCGTGGTAGCCGCCGAAGGTGCCAAGAACGAACAGGGCGAGCAAACCATTGCCCGCACCCTGCCCGGCAGCACGGATCCTATTCGCTTGGGCGGCATTGCAGCCAAGTTAAGCAATATGATTGAAGACCGCACTAAAATTGAATCCCGCGCCTGCGTACTCGGCCACACCCAAAGAGGGGGCACGCCTACGGCCTTTGACCGCTGGCTTTCCACCCTCTACGGCGCCAAGGCTTTGGAAATGGTGTTAGAAGGCAAATTCGGCTATATGGCCGCGTTTAGAGATTTCAAAATTACCGAAGTAAAAATTACGGACGCTATTTCCGATTTGAAACGCGTGGACCCGAACGGGGACGAAGTGAGAGCCGCGTTGGAAATCGGTATGAGTTTCGGCTCGTCCACCATTGGTTGAGGAAAAAATGCAAGATAATTTAGATATGATCTACGGGATTCACCCGGTGATGGAAGCGCTGAAAAGCAAAAAGCGCAACGTAACGCAGTTGTATGTGTCGGACAGCAAGGCCGGGCACCGCGCGGTGGAGGAAATCATCCGCCTGGCCAAACGGTGCAACGCCAAAATTGACCGCATTGACAATAAAACGCTGGACCGCCTGACCCGCAACGCCAACCACCAAGGGGTAATGGCTAAAATCCAGCCCATTAAATTAATGAAACTTTCTACCGCTATGTACGAGGCCGACGGCAACAAAAAGGACCTTTGGCTGGCTGTGGACGAAATGACCGACCCGCAAAACTTGGGCGCCATTATCCGCAGTGCGGCTTGTTTGGGCTTCTCTACTATTATTTTGCCGCAACGCCGCACAGTGGGCATTACGCCTGCGGTGTATAAGGTGGCCTGCGGGGCGATTGAAAACATTAACATTGTGGAAGTAGCCAACCTGTCCGCCGCGCTTAATGACCTAAAAGAGGAAGGTTTTTGGGTCTATGGGGCTGATATGGCCGGCAAACCCATTAACACAATGGATTATGCTTCCCCGGCGGTGCTGGTAATCGGCTCCGAAGGGTTCGGCATCCGCGAAAAGACGGCCGAAAACTGCGATGAAATTATTTCTATTCCGCAAAAGGGCGGCGTGGAAAGTTTAAACGCTTCCGCCGCGGCGGGTATCATTATGTACGATATGATGTCCAAGGTTCAGTTAAAAAAATAACTGTAACTCTCTTAGTAAAAGCCCCGCTTCCGCGGGGCTTTTTAAAATTCAAATATATATTACCAAGCCGCTTCCCCAAACCAACCGACCGCCGGAGAACCCATACTCTTACACAAGCGTTCGCCCCTTTTTAGTTTTGTTAAACTACCATATCCCGTATAGCAAATATTTCCTTTTTCTTTTAATGAAAGATAATTCTGCGCAGTGTGCTCTAAAAACAAATGCCGCCCTGCTATTAAATCTCTATATGCACAATCACTCCAAGAATTTACCCCTCCCGGACAGTATTGAACAGACAGTACCCCATTATAGGCGGCTCCACCTACACGAAAATCCGTTCCGCAAATAAATGTCCAATCGTCCGAAGCGACACAACCGCTTCCGTTTAAATCAATATCCAAAGAATTCATTGGGCCATATTTCCCATTTGCTAAATAATACACTTCTTCTGCTTGTTGAATACTGCTCAGCAAAGCCCAATATGGCATAAATTTACTTTTATCCACCGCCACCTGATACTGAGGCAACGCCACCGCCGCCAAAATACCGATGATAAGCACGACGACTAAAAGTTCAATAAGTGTAAAACCTGCTGTTGCCGTGCAAACAGGTGTTGTGGTGTTGTCATTCCCGAGTGTCTGCCGGCGCGGAGCGTTCGGGAATCTGTCGTTGCCGTTGTGGTTGTCATCCCGGGCGTGGACCCGGGATCCAGTCTGTTTATTAGA
>DJFE01000034.1 GCA_002432025.1 Candidatus Avelusimicrobium stercoris
CGACTTTCCAGGATGACGGCAACACCAAACAACGGATTCCCGAACGCTCCGCGCCGGCTACCTTCGGGGATGACAATCTAAAAGAGGTATTATCCCAGAGGGGAGCCGGCCGCTCGCTAGGGGTAATGTAATCTAATATTTTTTAAATGACAGCAAAAAACAAGTGTTATTCCTGTTGGGGGTGGGCCCAGTTGCTGTAATAAAGCGAGACCCCTGTGTTTATTCAACGCAGGGGTCTCAATCAGCCGATTTGTCCATAATTACTCACTTTCCGTAGTAACAGGTACTCCAACAGTTCAAAGTTTTGCGGCGCCACACAGGGCCTGCCGGTGGTTGCGCCGCCCCATACCTCTGGCGAACTCCAACTGCCCTCAGGCAGCCGGCCCAAAGTTTGTGCAGCGGCCTTGCATACCAAACGCACCTGCTCCGTGTTGTACAATCCTCAAAGAACTTTTTTTCTGCTTCCCGGTCCCCTGCCGTGCCACGCTCTTCGCGCCCGCAAGGCAAACAATCGGGAACAGTTGTCATCCGTTCGCACCGCCAGACATCATCAGGAAAGGCTGGTGTGCCGGGGTAGTTTTCTGTCGGCCCTTACTAGGGATATGAATAGTATAGTGGAATTCCGGCCGAAATCAAGGGGAATTATCCAATATAATCCATTTTTAATACCACAAGGCCCAAGGGGCGCGCTTCGTCCGTCGGAAGCGTCTGCCCGGCCGCGGCCAAAAGCGTTTGCCCTTGCACCTTGGCAAGCAGATAGTTGCCACCCTCCCAAATTAGCATTGTTTTGCCGTCCACCCACACGCTTGCGGGCTTGATAAGCCACAGGGCATTATTTATGTCCAGCAAATATTTGCCGCCTTGGGTGCGTTGGCGGGGCAAGGTCCACCACTCGGTTACCTCGCACCCGGTAAAAGCCGGATAGTGCAAGGGGACGGCGGATAAAAGCGGTATGGAAACGCTGTTGCTTTGCGCGGCAGAATTGTCAGCGCTGTAAGCATTTTCCGGCCCTTGGGCATCGCGCAAGGCGGGCAACGGGGAAAACGGGTGCGCCTCGGGATACGTGGTAACGGGGGTAAAAAGCCGCATAACGGAAAACTCATCCAGCCCGAAAAGTTGCGCCATTTGGGCCACATATCCTTTGGAGGGGCGGCGCTTTCCGGTTGTCCACAGGGCCACCGTGGCGGTGGAAACTTGCAGGAGCCGTGCTAACTTGGCTTGGGCTCCGCGCAATACGCCGCCGTTCCATTTTTCCAGTTGTTTTTCAAACTTATTTATCATCGGCTCCTCTCTAAAAAGTGGCTGGGCCCAAGTAGGACCAAAAAATACTTGACAAATGCTAACAATACTTACTATACTAACATTTATAAACAAGCCCTAACTTGTTTATATTCTCCGGGCGTACAAAGTTGCCTCTATCCTTACAGAAGCAAATCCGTCTGCCGGACCCGGCAGTTTAGGCCGCGCCCGCGGCCCCAATATTTTGTGCGCTCTTGCTTGCGTGTATCCCGCCAGGGGGCGCAAGTTTATTGTAGCAAATAAAAAGATGTTTGGGTTAGCAAAGTTAAGATTCCAACGCGTCCGCCCTATGTTAAAAAGGCTTCCGGCCGATTGGCTTAACTTTGCTAACCACATCTTCCAACTATGTGTTTCTACTTCATTTTTTATCTGGTGGGCGTTATCAGCCTGGTATGCTTTGCGCGCGATTTGGCGGACTTTTTTAGCCGCTAAATGGAATTTTCAGGCGGGGTATAGGGGAAATTATCTATAATGTAAAAATGAAATCAGGTTTTTCCCTTAACATTTACGGCCTAATTTTTGCCATTATGCTGGTTATGGCCGCGCTGACGTACCTCCTGCCCGCCGGGCAGTATGACACCGTCCAAAAGGACGGCCGTTCCTATACCGTGGCCGGGTCCTACCATAAGGTGGAGTCCAACCCGCAGGGCCTTGCCGCCGTGCTGACGGCTCCCGCCAAGGCCTTTGGCGATTGTGCCGATATCATCGTGTTTATTTTTATTACCGGGGCTATTTTTACCATTTTGGAACGCACCGGCACGGTAAACGCCGTGATTTTGGGCACCAGTTATTTGTTCTCGCGCACGGACGCCCTCAAAAAGTTTTTTATCCCGGTCAGTATGATTTTGTTTTCGCTGGGAGGGGCCGTCTTCGGTATGGAGGAGGAAACCCTTATCTTCATCCCGCTGTTTATCCCGCTGGCGCTCTCGCTGGGGTATGATACGGTGGTGGGGGTGAGTATTCCCTTTTTAGGCGCCTGGGTGGGGTTTGGCTCGGCGTTTATGAACCCGTTTACGGTCGGCATTTCCCAAGGTATTGCGCAACTGCCGCTTTATTCTGGCTTGGGATACCGCTTTGCCGTGTGGGCCATTTGCACGGGCGTGGTGATCTGGTTTGTTACTTGGTACGGGGAAAAAGTGCGCAAAAATCCCACCAAAAGTATCACTTACGAGGCCGATAAAGAAAAACGCAAAAACCTGCATTTAAACGTGCTGGAAAAGCCGCATTTTAAAGCCTCGCATATTTGGATTTCGGTTGTTTTTACCTTGGGTATGGCCGCGCTTGTGTATGGGGTGGCGGTTTATCATTGGTATATTATTGAAATTTCCGGCCTGTTTTTGGGCGTAGGGTTGGTGGCGGCGGTTATCGGCCGCTTGTCCTTGAACCAAACGACGGACGCGATTATTGACGGGGCGCGCAGTATGGTTAGCGTGTCTATTATGCTGGCCTTGGCGCGCGCGATTGTGGTGATTGCTTCCGACGGGCGCATTTTGGATACAGTTTTGCACGCCATTGCGCAAATTATCGGCCAGCAGCATCCCTTGGCCGCGGTGGAGGGGATGTTCTGGGCGCATACATTTATTAACTTCTTTGTGGCGTCCGGCTCCGGCCAGGCCGTGCTGACAATGCCTGTAATGATTCCGCTGTCGGACTTACTTGGTATCAGCCCGCAACTTTCCATTTTGGCTTACCAGTTCGGCGAAGGCTGGACGAACGCCATTATCCCCACGGCTCCCGTTACAATGGCCGCTATCGGTATGGCGGGTATTCCGTGGCTCAAATGGGCGCGCTGGAACTTGGGCCTGCAAATTGTGCTGGCCGTGCTTTCTATGTTGCTCTTAATCCCGCCGTATTTACTGCATTGGTAGCCTGATTTATTTGTTTGAAGGCCCCTCTTGCAGGGGCCTTTTTTATGTCCTTTTTATGAATTTATCCGCTAAAATTGACTTGGAAAACCGCATTTTTGCCCGGGCGGCGTTTTTGTCTGTCCCAGTGGACGGCGTGCGCGGGTGTTTATCGGCGCCTGCGGACGATGCTTATTTGCAATCGTTGATAAGCGTGTATAACCGCTTTTTTGCGGACGAAAACCGGGCGTTTTTGCCCGAGGAAGATTCCTCTTTAACGTGGCGGTATTTTAGGCAAGAGAGGCGTTTTTTGCCCTTTTTATGTCCTATAAAAGGCGTACCGTTTTTTGCGTGTGATTTTAAGGCAAATTTATTTTTCTTGCAAAATTAATTTGACAAATAAAAAATACTTTGCTATAATATATTTATAATTACAAAGCGCAAAAAAGCGGTTTGTAATTTTTTTATCTCCGGGCGACCCGCCCACGCTTTCCTTTTACTTTCCGAATATGCAAAACGGGACGTTTTCATTGTCCCGCAATTCTTATTTGGAGTTTTTCAATATGCCAGCCAAAAAACCGCTTTCCTATCAGCCGGAATATTGCGAGCGTTTGCTTGCTTTTTTTAATGTGGCCCCGTTTACCGTTACCGAAGTGCAAAAGCGCGACGGCAGCATTAGTTTGGTGGAAACCGCCGCAGAACTACCCACCTTTGCGGCCTTTGCCAAAATGCTGGGCACCACTTGCGAGGTCCTTTCCAGTTGGGAGAAAAAGCACCCTGCCTTCCGCTTGGCCGCCCAAAAGGCGCGCGACTTGCAGGGCAATATTCTCATCCAAAACAGTCTGCGGGGCAATTATTCCTCGTCCTTTGCGGTGTTTACCGCCAAAAATCTTTTGGGGTGGAAGGACGGAAAAGAGGACGGAGCACGCCCGGATATCGTCGTGCGCTGGGAGGAAAACAAATGAATAAGACCCGTATCGTTATCCCGTATTCGCCGCGCCCCGTGCAGGCGCAAATTCACCCGCAGTTGGAAACCCACCGCTTTTGTGTGCTCGTTACGCACCGCCAACTGGGCAAAACGGTCTGCGCCGTCAACCATTTGCTTAAAAAGGCCCTGCAAAATCCGCTTCCGCACGCGCGGTATTTTTATATTGCGCCCTTTTTAAAGCAGGCCAAAATGATTGCCTGGGATTATGTTAAACGCTATACCGCGCCCCTGCCGGACGTTACCGTAAACGAAAGTGAACTGGCCGTCCGCCTGCCTAACGGCGCGCGGATTTGGGTGTGCGGGGCCGATAACCCCGATGCCTTGCGCGGCACCTATGCCGACGGGGTGGTACTGGACGAATACGCCCAAATCAAGCCCGATGTGTTTACCGAAATCATCCGCCCGATGCTGTTGTCGCGCGAGGGGTGGGCGGTTTTTATGGGCACGCCAAAAGGGCAGAACGCCTTTTTTGAACTTTTTAACCGGGCGCAAAAGGCCGCTTTATCCGAGCCTTCCGTTTGGTGGACGGGCGTTTTTAGGGCGGACGAATCGGGCGTAATTTCTCCCGCCGAACTGGCGCGCTTAAAGCGTGAAACGCCGGACACCATTTTCCGCCAAGAATATTTGTGCGATTTTACCGCCAGCGCAGAAAATGTGTTAATTCCCATAGATTTGGTGCTGTCCGCCTGCGCCCGCGCGTATAGCCCGGCCGAGGTGCGCTTTGCCCCTAAAATTATGGGCATTGACCCCGCCCGCTTTGGCGACGACAGAAGTGTTATTTTTTGCCGGCAGGGGTTAAAAACATTTGAGCCGCTGGTGTTCCGCCATATTGACAATATGACGCTGGCTGACCGTGCCGCGCGGCAGATAAACCTTTTTCACCCGGACGGTGTATTTGTAGATGCCGGGTGCGGCGGGGGCGTGATTGACCGCTTGCGCCAACTGGGCTTTTGCGTAACCGAAGTACCCTTTGGCGGAGCCTCGCTTTTCCCCGCGCAGTACGCCAACAAGCGGGCGGAAATGTGGGGCGAAATGGCCCGTTGGTTAAAGGCCGGTGGCTCGTTGCCGCCGTCGCCCGAATTAAAGGCCGATTTGTGCCAAGTGTGCTACGAGTACGACGCGGCGGGGCGGATGCGCTTGGAGTCCAAAGATAAATTAAAGGAGCGGTGCGGCCAAAGCCCGGACTTGGCCGACGCACTCGCGCTGACCTTTGCGGCGCCCGTCCGCCCCAGAAGTTTGGGCGTAAAAGAATTTGCCGGGTGCGAGTACGACGTGATATAAGGCCTATATTTTAGTGGGTCCTTTTACCTTTAAAAAATAGGTCCAAGGACTCTGTTTAAAAGGATTCAAAATACATATAGTAACCTTATGAAGATAATTCCTGTATTGGCGGTTTTGTGCTTGGCTACCCCTCTGTTTGCGCAGAAGCAAATTACGGCTTCCGTGCGCGCGGCGGGGCGTGTGGCGCAAATAACCCGCAATACAGCCACTACTTGGCGGGGTCCGGCTCACAGCGGTATGTTGTTTGAACAGTTGCAGCAAGAAATTGCCCGCTTAAAAGCGCCACCCTCTAATGTGCCTCCGGCGTGGATAACTAAACCGGAAAATATGAGTTTAGCCTTAAAGTTAGGTGCCAGTTTAAAGGAGCGCCAAGCCCAATTGCGCGCGTTGCCCCGTGCGGGCCTTGATGAACTTAAAACGGTGCGCAAACAGGCGGCGGAAACCTTGGCCGCTAAATTAAAGGGCCGTCAGTTGATTATGATAGGCGAAACGCATTACCAGCCGCAGGCCCGTGCACAGATTAAGGAATTAATCTTTCGCTTGCGCGAATTAAATCCCGGCAAACGGGTAGTTGTGTTTACGGAGTTTTTAAATTTAGATGAATTGCCCCGTGTGAAGGGGGAACACTCCAAATATGACTATTACCGCCGCGGCGGCGAAGGATTAAGCCGCGCCACGCGGGAAACGATTGATAATAAACGGACTATTTGGGTGGAAAACGACCACGCCAAGTACGAAGCCTATGCCGGGGATGTACTCTATCCGCTCGTAGAAAGCGGCGTAGAAGTTTATCCGTTAGAGGACCCGGAACATATCAAGATGTACCGCTCGGAACTTTCTTCGTTTTCTGTCGTAGCCGAGCGCAACAAAAATTGGGCCCGCCAAATGGACGTAAAAATGCGGGAAGTCCGCCAAACGGACCCCGATGCGGTTTTTATCGTGTATGCCGGGGCTTCGCACGTGGTTTACCATATGCTTTACGCAATGCCTAAATTCTTTGCGGGGGAAAATACCGCCGTGGTAAATGTGCAGGCAGAACACCCGCTGGGGAATTTCCCGGTGGTGGACGTATGGGGGGAAAACAGCGCATTTTATAACCCCTTTGCCCGGCCCGAACGCTTTGCCTGGCTTTATAAAAAACAGCAAGCCCCTGTGCTTTTTTATTGGAACGAAGCCAACGCCAAAAAAATGGCCCGCTTGTCCGGCTTTGATTATGTACTCCTCTTGCCGAAAGCGGCTAAATAATCAGCCTGTAAAATAAGCCTTATTTTCCTAAAAAAATAAAAATATTTGCTTAAAATTTAAGTAAAATACGAAATTTTTTAAAATATTGCTTGACAAAATGCTATTTTTTATGATAAAATAAAAAATATAGAAGTTACGCAGTATTCCTCTTATTTCCCAACAATTTTTGTAGTGTAATTAAAAGCGTCTTTTGTATGCTTTTATAGGCTTTTTTGACATAAAAAAACCCGCTCGTTAGAGCGGGCAAAAAAGCAATCCAACAGGTTTTTATACCGGGTTTCCTACCAGGCCCAAGGCCAACAACCCCAGTAAAATAACCGTCAGCAAAATAGAAATCCAAGTAGCGGATTTTTTGCTCTTCTTTGGAAATACCTTGCGCGTGATAATGTAAAAGCCCGGAAAGGCAAGCAAAATCACAAATACAAAAATCGTAATTAATCCCATCATAGTCGTACCTCTTTTGTTATTCTAATAAATTTTTACCGTTTGCGCACGCCCGTGCGCGAAAAAAACGGGTTAATTCCTACCTATGAAAAATAATATCCAACCAAAGACCGATTATCTACGCCTTTACGGCGAACTGAAAAGCGAGCGCGCCACCTGGTTGCCCGCTTGGAAGGACCTCTGCGCTTACTTGGCGCCTACGCGGGGCTTTTTTGACGGGCAAACGCCCAACCAAGGCCGCCGCTTGGACCACAAAACCTTGCTGGACAGCGACCCGTGTTTAGCGGTGGAAATTCTTTCCGCCGGGATGATGAGCGGGCTGACGAGCCCGGCAAGAAGTTGGTTTGACCTGGGGCTTGCCCCGCGCGAACTGTCGGACGCTCCCGGCGTGCGCGAGTGGCTCACCGAAGTAAAAAAACGCTTGGAGGACGCCTTTGCGGCGAGCAATGTGTATAGCACGCTCCATATGTTTTACCAAGAAATTGCCGTCTTTGGCACGGCGGCCTTTTTGCTGGAAGAGGACCCGCAAAAAGGGATTCGCTGTCGTCCCTTTACCATTGGGGAATATTGCTTGGGAACCGATTCCTTGGGGCGCGTAAACCGCTTCGGGCGCGAGTTCTTTCTAACGGTTCCGCAAATGCGCGAAGCCTTTGGCCTTGAAAATCTGCCGCCCTCTTTACTGGTATCGTCCGCTCCAAACCGCTACCATAAAATTATCCACCTGATTTTGCCCAATAAAGATTATTCCCGGGAGTGCCTGGATAACCGCCGTATGCCTTATTTATCCGTGTATTTAACGGAGTCCGGCCATTTGCTACGCCAAAGCGGCTATCGGGAGTTCCCGGTGATTGCCGCCCGCTGGGAAGTAAAACACGCGGCGGATGCGTACGGGCGCGGGCCGGGGTGGAAGTGTCTGGGCGACGTAAAAATGCTTCAAAAAATGCAAAAGGCCAAGTTGGTGGCGTTAGATAAAAACACCAATCCGCCCGTAATGGTGTCGGCCAATGTGCAGGGCGAAGTGAATTTATTGCCCGGAGGAATTACCCGCTACAACGGCACGACGGACGCGGCGGTAAAACCCGCGTATCAGGTGCAGGCCGATTTATCGTCCTTGGAAAACGCTATTTCGTCCGTTAGAAGCACGGTGCGCGCGCAGTTTTTTGCGGACGTATTTTTAATGCTTTCCGCGCAAAATTATTCCAATATGACCGCCGCCGAGGTGGCCGAACGCCACCAAGAAAAAATGCTGGTGTTGGGCCCTGTGTTGGAGCGGCTTAAAAACGAACTGTTGGACCCGCTTATTGACCGTGCCTTTGCCTTGCTCTACCGCCAAGGTTTTCTGCCGCCCGCGCCCGAAAGCGTGCAGGGCCTGAAAATGAAGGTAGAATATGTGTCCCTTATTGCGCGTGCGCAAAAAGCCGCGGGGCTTTCGTCTCTTGTCCAAGGTATTAATTATGCGGCCACGCTGACGGCGGCTAATCCACAAGTAGGCGAGCGGGTGGATTACAACCGCGCGCTGGAAGAAGGACTTAACGCCTTGGGCGTAGCACCCGCCTTATTAAAAAATTCGGAAAAGTAAAAGCAAAATGAAAAACCGCTCCCGGGCGCGCCTTTATAAGCGAGCGGCCCGAAAGCGGAGTGAATACGGCTCCCGGAACCCCGTATTTGCCTATCAAAAACCGCATAAGCGTTGGGGCAGGCGTCTAAAATTACCGCACGCTGCCCCTGCCGCGGGAGAGAACCGCACCGGCTCCGGCTTCTCTCCCGTCTATATAAAACCTATGAACGAAAAACAATTAAAAAAACGCAACGCCTGCGATTTGCAGGCCGTTCTAAAAACCGTACAGGGCCGCCGTGTGCTATGGCGTATTTTGCAGGCCTCCGCCCTGTGCCAGCACGGCTTTGTGCCGGGCGATGCCTGCGCGACGGCCTTTCATTGCGGGCAAAGGAGTTTGGGGCTTTTTCTGCTGGCGGAAATAGAAGAAGCCGCCCCGTCCGCCTACGCACAAATGCGGGGGGAATATTTGTCCGAAGTAAAAGCAGAACAACAACAGGTAAACCGCCAAAGTGAGGAATTAATATGAGTGAAGAAACAACCGATTTAAACGCCCCGGCCGCTCCGGCATTAGAGCCGGACAAGCGGGCGGACGTACCCCAAGACCCGCCGCTCTACGACGGATTAAAATTGCCCGAGGGCGTCGTGTTTGACGGTCCGTCCTTGGCTGCTTTTAAAACCCTGTCGCAGGAAATGGGCCTTTCGCTGGAACAGGTACAAAAACTGGTGGATTTTGAAGGCCGTTTTGTGCGCCAAGGGGAAAGCGAGGAGCAAAACCAAAAACAGCAAATTGTGGAAAACTGGGCCCGGCAGACCAAGGAAATGTACGGCCCCCAGTTGGAAGAGGCTGTTTCTTGCGCGGTCCGCGCGGCGGATGCGTTCGGCGGGCCGGAACTAAGGCAACTGCTGCAATCCACGGGGCTTGGGAACCATCCCGTTATCGTCCGTACCTTTAACGAGATAGGCAAACGTATCAGCGAGGATTCCTTCCCGGGCGGCAAACCCGCCGCCGTGCAGGATAAAACCTTCGCCGAGGCGTTGTACGGAAAACACAATTAAGGAGAAAGATATGGCAATTATTGCTGACAAGCAGTACAGTTTGATTGATTATGCAAAACAGTTTGACCCCTCCGGCCAGGAATTGGCCATTGCCGAGGTGTTAAGCAAGTCTAACGATATTATCGGCGATGCGCTGGTGGTGGAAAGTTCCTTAGACAGCGGCCACGAATACGCCGTCAGAACCGGCATCCCGGAAGGCACTTGGCGCCGCGCTTACCAAGGTATTGAACCTGCCAAGGCCACTACCAAAGTGGTGGTGGAGTCCTACGGCACGTTGTCCGCCTATTCCGTGGTGGATAAATTGGTAGCCGAGAAAGGGGGAAATGTAGAAGCCGTGCGCACCGGGCAGTCCCGCGCGATTATTGCCGGGATGTCCAACACAATGGCTTCCAACCTGATTTATGGCAACGCCGGAAAGAACCCCGAACGCTTTACGGGTTTGGCCGCGCGCTACTGCGAACTTTCCGGGGCGGAAAGTTCCCGCAACGTCCTTGACGCGGGCGGTCAAACGGAAGGTAAAAACTCCTCTATTTATTTGGTGGTATGGGATACGGACAAGATTTTTACCTTCTTTCCCAAGGGATCCAAGGCGGGCATCCAACGCTTGGACCACGGCCTTGTCAACCATATTGACTCAGAGGGCAACGAATACCCGGCCTATAAGGAATATTTTGAGTGGAAGTTGGGCCTGGCCGTGCAGGATTGGCGTTTTGCGGGCCGCATTTGCAATATTGACGTGGAAAATGTGCCCGCGGACCTGATTGACCAAATGTGCGAATTGGAAGAGCGTATCCAAAGCCTTTCTATGGGCAAGCCCGTTTGGTATATGAACCGCACCGTAAAGGCGGCCCTGCGCAAATTGACCAGCAACCGCACCAACGTACAATACGCCGGACCAGGTAACGTCCCGCCCGCTGATGACGTTTAACGAAATCCCGGTGCATATTTGCGATGCTATCGTAGATACCGAAGCCTTGGTGAAATAGGAGAAACATATGTTATTAGACCAAAGTGTTATTTTGTCGGATAAACAGGCGCTGACCGCGACGGCGCCTTCCACCCACACGCTGGATTTGGCCGCCGCCGGAAATGCCGTCCCGGGCCGCCTGTATGTGGTGGCCCGCTTGGATGAGGGGTTGACGGGGGCTACGGGCCTGACGGTAGCCCTGCAAACGGCTGATACGGCGGACTTTGCCAATGCCAAAGAGTTGGTAAGCGTGGCCTGTAATGCGGACAATTTGGCGGAGGCTGGCGAACTATTTAGCGTGCCGTTTCCGCTGGGGGCCAAACGCTATGTGCGCGCGTATTACACCGTAGCGGGTACGCCGACTGCGGGCAAGGTTTCTTGCTTTGTTACGGACGCGGTGGACCTGAAATAAGGGGATGCAACCCGGGCTGTTTTTTAATGGCCCGGGTTCCTTTAAAAGTGGTGCCCTAGCGGGTCTCACGCGGGTGGCAAATAGTCCGCGCCCCTTTGGTTAAGAGAGCCACACTTTTTTGCGATGTTACAAATAAACGAAGTTGCAACAACAGACAAGGCTGTAAAAACTGATGACATCCAAAATTGAGTGGTCCGCCTGCCACATTGCCAGAGAACCCGCCTGCAAAAACACCTTTTGGATAGTATCTGTATAACCCTTTGCTTAAAAAACGCTTGAAATAGGGCCTATTTTGCTCAAAATCGGGGTTTTTACGGCCCAAAAGCGGATAAATGCTTTCAAAATAGAAATGTTTTTGATATCTTTCCCCAATTTTTTAGAAAATAGGCGATTTTTCCAGATGTTACCCCAATTGTTGATAAAAAATAATTATAAAACATTATTAAAAAGTGCCTACACGGAGAAACACCCACGCAAAAAACGGTATAAAATTTTTATAAACAAAATATTTAATTTGATTTTATAAAAATACATATAAAAATAAAAACACTTAAAATATAAGTATTTTTAA
>DJFE01000021.1:0-83402 GCA_002432025.1 Candidatus Avelusimicrobium stercoris
GGGGCTAATGCGTACTTAAAACAAGTAAATGTTCAAAACGGCGCTACCTTGGGCAGCACCAATACGCCCGAATACCGTTTGAGCGACAAACTGACCGTTGAAAACGGCGGCACGGTAACGGCGGGGCGTGTAATGGCCAGCAATGTTACGTTTAAGGATACGAATTTTCACAAGAGTAACGTAACGGGCACCTTGTACGGCAGTGATATTGCCGCAATGGGGGGTAAAGCCGATAATATGTCAATTGCTTCCACCGCCAAGATAAACAAAAGTGCGCAAACCGCCGCCAACTTGGGGCAGGAAATGGAGTGGAGCAACCAATATTCCAAGGATTATGATTCTTCCGGCACCGCTAAATCTAATGGCAAAACCTACACATCCTTTTTGCTCAAAAGTAAAGGAACTGGGGAAGAACAATGCACGCCCACGCAAAGCGGTCAGGAACGATATACTGAAACTTGCTCTGACGGGAGTACCAAGATTACTTATACTTGGAACTATTCCACTTGCAAATATGATGCTTCTGGCTATTGTCCGAAAGAAGGCGATGATATATCTTGCTGTGTATTGCAGAAACATATTTATCATTATTTATGGACTAACTCTCCTTATTCCGATCCCAATACTGGTTGCGGTGGATTAACTGATTATAGTACCGAAATAGAGACATATTATACTGCGGCTGGGACTAAAAATAATTTTGAAGGCGAACGTTGGAAGGCTTCGTGCCCTGCTAATGCAGAAATTGGAACCCATTTGCGCGGAGAAAACATAGGATGGAGTTGCCGTATTTCAGCAACGGAGCGTTCTGTGAGTTCCGTGGCGGCAGGGTGTAGTGAAGGAATAATAGAAAAACTAATTTGTCAGTGGGATAAGAATACAGACAATACCTGTACGAAAAATCAAATTACTGATTTAGTTATTTCGGAACCTTAATATTATCTCTTTTAATTCCCCCGGTCTTAACCGGGGGAATTTATTTCTGGATTCTGGGTATCCTCTCGTATGAGGGCTCAAGAATGACTAATAAGGCAACAACAGATTCCCGACTACGACCTTCGGGAATGACCAGGAAGTCCTTACGGCTGTCATTCCCGAGCGCTCTGCACCGACAGATACTTTGAAATGACACGGAAATTAGTCTTTTTAAAAAGTCCTTTTTCCGTGTGTTTTTGAACGGCGTTTTTTGGTAAAATATATTAGAAAGATTTACTTTTAGACAGGAGACCTAAATGAGTTGCGAAAAATGCACCCCCGAAGTACAGAATATGTGCTGCGTTTGCAAAGGCGCTAAGCACGAACCGGCCCCGATTCCCGAAGAAGGTAAATGGGTCAAAGCCAAACAAATTACCGACATCAGCGGTCTTACGCACGGCGTTGGCTGGTGCGCTCCCCAACAGGGCGCTTGCAAACTGACGCTCAACATTAAAAACGGCGTAATTAAAGAAGCGTTGGTGGAAACCATTGGCTGCTCCGGTATGACTCACTCCGCCGCTATGGCCGCGGAAATCTTGCCCGGCAAAACCATTTTGGAAGCCTTAAACTCCGACCTCGTTTGCGATGCTATCAATACCGCTATGCGCGAACTCTTCTTGCAAATTGTCTATGGCCGCTCCCAGAGCGCGTTCTCCGATGACGGTCTGCCGATTGGCGCCGGTATGGAAGACTTGGGTAAAGGTCATCGTTCCCAAATCGGTACGATGTACGGCACCCAGGCCAAAGGCCCCCGCTACCTGGAAATGGCCGAAGGCTATGTGTTGGAAATCGGTTTGGATGCCAACAACGAAATTATCGGTTATAAATTTGTCAACCTGGGCAAAATGATGGACGCTATTAAGAAAGGCGAAGAACCGAAAGTGGCGTTTGAAAAGAACGTCAGCCAGTACGGCCGCTTTGACGAAGCCGTCAAAAAGATTGACCCCCGCAAAGAGTAAGCCCAGGAGAAAATGAATATGATTACGTTTGAAGGATACGAAAGAAGAATTGATAAAATCAACTCCGTTTTGAAAGAAAACGGCATTGCCTCCTTGGAAGAAGCCAAGGAAATCTGCACCAAAAAAGGTGTGGATGTGGAAAAAATCGTCCGCGGCATCCAGCCCATCGCTTTTGATAACGCCGTGTGGGCCTACACCGTAGGCGCCGCCATCGCTTTGAAAAACGGCGTAAAAACCGCTGCCGAAGCCGCCGAAAAAATCGGCGTAGGCTTGCAGAGTTTCTGCATCCCCGGCTCCGTAGCCGACCAGCGCGCCGTAGGCCTCGGCCACGGTAACTTGGGTGCTATGCTTTTGAGCGAAAACACCAAATGCTTCTGCTTCTTGGCTGGGCACGAAAGTTTCGCCGCCGCCGAAGGCGCTATCGGTATTGCCCGCACCGCCAATAAAGTGCGCAAGACGCCGCTTCGCGTTATTTTGAACGGCTTGGGCAAAGACGCCGCTTATATTATTTCCCGCGTAAACGGTTTTACCTCTGTGGAAACCGAATATAACTATAAAACGGGCGAACTCAAAATCGTAAGCGAAAAAGCCTTCTCCAACGGCGACCGCGCCAAAGTGCGCTGCTATGGTGCCGACGACGTAAACGAAGGCGTGGCGATTATGAAGCACGAAGGTGTGGACGTGTCCATTACTGGTAACTCCACCAACCCGACCCGCTTCCAGCACCCCGTAGCCGGTACCTATAAGAAATGGGCCACCGAAAACGGCAAAAAATATTTCTCCGTGGCGTCTGGCGGCGGTACTGGCCGCACCTTGCACCCGGACAATATGGCCGCGGGTCCTGCCTCTTACGGTATGACCGACACGATGGGCCGTATGCACAGCGATGCGCAGTTTGCGGGTTCCTCTTCCGTGCCGGCTCACGTGGAAATGATGGGCCTTATCGGTATGGGTAACAACCCGATGGTAGGTGCGACGGTGGCGGTAGCCGTAGCCGTGGCCGAAGCCAAATAAAATAACAACTTTTTTCAGTTGTTGCGAAATACGTACGAGGAACAAAGAGTAAATCTTTGTTCCTCGTTACTTATTAGGGCCAACCATTTGCCAAATTCGTTGCATTTGGGTGTCTTTCGGGGCTTATGTGGCATATAGCCACACCGCGCCCCGACTACATCCGCCCAACTGCTTAGAATTTGACAAATCAGGCAATCATCTAAAAAATTTTCAGTTGGTTGCGGACAGCACTTGAACAACGACTTTTTCAGTTGTTGCGAATATGCACGAAGCTCCAAACGTAAAGTTTGGCGCTTCGTTATTAATAAGAGGTCATCCTGAACTTGTTTCAGAATCTACCGCACGGGTTGTTGGCCTTTGCCGTCATCCCCGAGGGTTTGGCGGCCCGCTAGGGTGCGGCCCGCAGGGTTTTCAGAATCTACCTCTTGGGTAGTTGCCGTCATCCTGGAAAGTCGTAGTCCAGGATCCGTTGTTATCGTTTGCTGTTGCTGTTTTTCCTCCACGCTTAAAAGCCCTTGAAAAAACGCCATTTCCACGCATACTAATAGTAAGGGGGCGCCTATGAAAAACCTTTTTAAAGCCTATGGTTGGCTAACCGTGCTTATCCTAACGATTGGCCTCTTTTTTGCATCCGGCTGGGAGTTCGCCTCGGCAGAGGAGGAATCCTTAGAAGCCTTGCGCGGGCAAATCCCTGCGCAGTTGGATGCGCTTCGCGCGCGTGTCAATCAGGCGGGGGGAGCGGACATCAGTTTGGCCCTTTTGCTGGGCGCGCAAAACGAGGACGCCCGTATGGTGGGGGCGACGGTACTCGTCTATCAAGCGTATCCGCGAGAGCGGAAACTGGGCATTTTGCTGGCGGCTTCGGTCAAGTTTAATAAGGAGTTTTACCGCTTGCAAGAGGTAAAGGAAGACTCGCTGAAATTGGCGTTATCCCAAGCGCCCGTGGAAATGTACGGCGTGGGCGAGACGTTTCAAACGGTGCGGGATTTATTGGAAATGCCGTCCGAACAGTTGCGCGTCGCCGTTGCACAGGCCAAAAACTTGGCGGACAAAAACAAGCGGGAAAGCGCCTTGGCGGAAACCCAAAAAACTTTGAAGGCTCGCCAAAAAGCAGAAGCCCGCTTAAAACGCGAACAGGCGCAAGCCAACCGGGTGATTAACGCGGTGAGCAAAGAAATCAAAAAGTGATTTTGTTAGAGAAGGGAAAACCTTAAAACGGAGCGAATAAAAACCGCTCCGTTTTTAGTGGATAAAAGTGCGGATAGCGGCCGCCGCGCCCAGCACGCACACCAGGCCAAAAATGGCAAAGGCCAGTTCGCCGGGCTTTGGTTTGGCGGATAGAGTTTGCTCCGGTAGCGCGTTTAAACGGCGTTGCAGGGCCGCGGGGGCTCCCACCCACAGCGCGTAACAGCAAGCCCGCCAAAAGAGCGGTTTTACCAAAATTGTGCCAATCAAACCGCCCAGCCACAGCGTACCCCACACCCACGGCGGCAGGGGGGATTTTTTGCGCATATATTCGCAGGTGCGGCAGATAATGGCGTTTAACCCAAAAAATGTAACCGCGCCGCCCAGGGTGCGCACAAACGCCCCGCCCGCAAGCGGCTGGCCGGACAGCCGGCGGAAGCCCACCAGCACGGCCTTCCATTGGCGGAAGAGCCAATAAACCGCAAACAGCCCGCCGCTGGCGGCGTTTAAAATAAACAAGGTTCCGGCGTGGATAAAATAAAACGTGTTGGAAAGCCCCAACTCTTTTAATTGGGTGCGGCGTTCGGTGCGCTTGGCTTCGCTGGCGTAGTCCCACTTTTTCAGGGTGAGCGCATAGGCGATATACAGGGCCGCCAAAACGGCGACCATTTGCAAAAATTGTTCCATAGGGTTATTATAAAAAATTTTTCCCCGCTTGTGGAAAAGCCCCCTTAAATACTAAAATATATATATCTTAATATTAGGACTATATAAACATATATGAATAACACCCGCGAGGACGTACGCAACGTAGCCATTATCGCCCACGTTGACCACGGCAAGACCACGATTGTGGATTCCCTATTAAAATTTGCCGGAGAATTTAAAGTAAAAGAAGACCAAGCCCAAGACACCGTTTTAGACTCTAACCCGCTTGAAAGAGAGCGCGGTATTACGATTTTGGCCAAGTGTACTTCTATCGGTTACAAAGGCCACACCATTAACATTGTAGATACCCCCGGCCACGCCGACTTCGGCAGCGAAGTGGAACGCGTATTGCGTATGGTGGACGGCGCTATCCTAATGGTGGACGCCGTGGAAGGCCCGATGCCGCAGACCCGCTTTGTACTGCGCAAGGCGTTGGCGTTAGGATTAAAGCCGATTGTGGTTATTAACAAAATGGACCGCGAACACGTCCGCCCCAGCGAAGTAGTGGACGAAGTGTTTAACCTTTTTATGGAACTTGGCGCAACGGACGAACAGTTGGACTTCCCGATTATTTACGCCTCCGGCCGCGCTGGCTGGGCGAGCCTGAAAATGGAAGAAAAGGGCAAAGACATCGCCCCCATTTTGGATACGATTTTGTCCCACGTTCCCGCGCCGGAAGCAATGCCGGATGCGCCCCTGCAAATGCAGGTTACGATGTTGGACTACAATAACTTTTTGGGCCACGTCGGTATCGGCCGCATTTTGGCTGGCAGCATTACCAAAGGTCAGCCCGTTACCCTTATTCACCCGGACGGCTCCACCACCAACGCCAAGGCCGCCAAAATTGAACGCTTTGTCGGTTTAGGCAAGGCCGAAGTGGAAAGCGCCACGGCGGGTGATATCGTTTCTATTGCCGGGTTGGAAGGAGTGGACGTGGGGGATACGATTTGCCGTCCCGACGCCTTAAAGCCGCTTCCGCCTTTGGCTATTGACGCGCCGACGATGTCTATGGACTTTATGGTCAACGACAGCCCGTTCTCCGGCCGCGAAGGTAAATTTGTTACCAGCCGCCACCTGAAAAACCGCTTGGAAAAAGAAGCCCAAACCAATGTGGGTTTGAAGGTGGAACAGTTGGAAGGCGAAGGCAAATTTAAAGTATATGGCCGCGGGGAACTGCACTTAACCATTTTGATTGAAAATATGCGCCGCGAAGGTTTTGAACTGGCCGTTTCTTCCCCAGAAGTAATTTACAAAGAGGAAAACGGGCAGATTTTAGAGCCTATGGAATACTTGATTTTGGATATCAAGTCCGAATACCAAGGCGCGGTGTTTACCTCGCTAGGAACGCGCGCCGCGAAACTGGAAAATATGGTGGCGGAAGGCGAGGACCGCTTGCGCTTGGAATATTTGATTCCGTCCCGCGCGCTTATCGGCTTTAAAAACGAACTTTTAACCAATACCCGCGGTACGGGTATTATGCACCACAGTTTTAAGGGCTACTATCCCAAAGTGAACCTGCCGGACTTGCGCCGCAACGGGGTGCTGATCGCCAAGGAAGACGGCGAAACCACGCCCTATGCCTTGTATGCGCTGGAAAACAACGGCGAACTCTTTTTGGGCCCGGGCGTAAAGGTATATGCGGGCGAAATCGTGGGGCAGAACTCCCGCTCCAATGACCTCGTGGTAAACCCCTGTAAAGCCAAACATTTAAGCAATATGCGCAGTAAAGCCAGCGACGAATCCTATGTGCTGACCCCGCCGCGCGTGATGAGTTTGGAACAGGCGGTGGAGTATATCGCGCCGGACGAACTGGTGGAAATTACGCCCCAATCCTTGCGTTTAAGAAAGAAAATCTTGTCGCACTTGTTGCGCAAACGCACGGAACGCGCCGAGGAAGAAGAAGCCTAATTGGGCGCCTAAAAAATATTTAAAGAGCCATACCTCTTTTGCGGTGTGGCTCTTTTTAGTACAAAAAAGCCGCAAGCCTGAAAACTTGCGGCGGTTTAATCTTATCCCAAAATTTAATGTTCAAACAGTTGGCCTAACTTGTCCAAAAAGCCCGTAAACAGCCCAGATTCCTTGGTTTGCACTACATTGCCAGTTTGGCTTTGCTCTCGGTCCAAGGCGTGGCGGAGCAACGATAATGCGCCCGTATAAGCCGGGTTATCAGCGGGGCAATCGGTTACCAGGTGGTCCACTATGCCCAGGCGTGCTTTTTTGGCGTTAAAAATGGTTTTGGCGGATTTAATTATTTGTTTGGTTGCGCCGCTTCCGCATAAAATCAAATTGGGGGCGGGGTGCTTTAAATGCAGGCAGAACGCCTGTAAAATTTCTTTGTTAATGCCGCGCAGCATTTGGGTTTCGGCGTCTTCTACCACTTCGTCCATAATTTCGTCCGCGCCCGGTTCGTAATCTTTCAGCACTTCTTGCGCGGTTTCCACATCGTTTTGCAATAGGTCAGCCACAAACTCCGCGCGGCGGTTTAAGCCGTAGGGCAGTTCCAGCCCGTCCAGCAAAATGCCTTTGTTGTATAGCAGTACGGAAACGGATTCCTCCCCTAGGTCTAACAGGAGTGCGCCAGCGTGTTTTTCGCCCTCGGTTACCAAGGTTTCGCCCAACGCCAGCGAGGACGGCAACAGCAGGTATTCCGGGCAGCGGCAGGCAGCCAATACATTGTTTAAATTGTTTAAGTGTGTTACCAGCGCGTAGGATAAAAAGGTACCGATTTCCAAGGTGAAGCCCGCCATCCCTTTGGGGTCCAAAATTCCGGCGTTTCCGTCAATCGTATATGATTGGGGGATAATATCTATCACCTCTAACGTGTCGCTTAAATTAATCGGCACGGAGTTGCGGATAGCCTCGTCTATTTCCTTATCGCCAATAATGCGGTTGCGGGTATCAATAGATTTAAAACCGCTGGAACTTTTAAAGGATAGAAAGTTGCCGCGCAGACCAACTACAACGGACGGCTCCCCGTTGATGTATTCGTTCATTTCCTCAAATACTTTGCTGATTCCTTCCTCGGCCCCGGCCATATCGCGCACAAACGCGCCGGAGAACGAGCGGCAGGTCCGCCGCAGGACGTGGCGTATGCGCAGGGTGCGAGTGTCGTCATCCAGCGAGGCCAAGGCGGCGGTAATGGTTGAGCCGTAGAAATCAAGCGATAAAATATTGCGGGGCATAGTAAATCCTTTATCCCATTTTATCAAATTTGGACCAATGTCAAATTTGTAGAGGGAGCGCGTTTTTTGTGCGTTAAGCAATTTATTAAATTCCCGTCGGAGCGGGGAGAATTTTGCGGGTAGGTGTGTGCGCTCCTCAGGGGGCGTCATCCCGGAGTGCTTTTATCCGGGATCTGTCGTTGCCGTGGTTGTCATCCCCGAGGAATTTAGTCGGGGATCTGTTGTTTCGTAAGAGGACAACCACGGCAAAAACAGATTCCCGACTACGACTTTCGGGAATGACAACTAAAAGGAAAAAGTTGTTATAAAAAGAGGTCATCCTGAACAGGTGGCCCGCAGGGTTTTCAGAATCTACTTTTGGGGCTTTTTGTCGTTGTTGTTTGGCAGTTGTTCATAAAGGGGTTGTTTTGTTTTTTTTTTTGTTAAAATTTTGATAAATTGCGGTGGTCGTACCCGGATGTATCTGTTGTATAAAAACGCGTATAAAGGGCCATTTTGCTCAAATATAAAGGCCTTAAAAAGGAGGAAAAATGAAAGAATTTATAGATAGTTTGTTGCTATTGTCGTCATCCTGGAAAGTTGTAGTCCAGGATCTGTTGTTATTAAAAAAGGAAAACGACAGATTCCCGATTAGAACACTCGGGAATGACCACAATAATAACGACAGTTCCCATAACCCTGCGGGCCGCACCCTAGCGGGCCGCCAATTCCTCGGGGATGACGGCAACAACCTTGCTTGGGGTAGCCGCACGGCAAGTGCCCTTGTCAAGCAGTTGGGTGCTGTGGTATTTATTTGTCTGTTTGCAACGGTAAATGCCCCGGCGGAAAATTTCCGCTGTGTCGTATAACCCGTCCCGTATGGGTGATTATGTCTATTTAAAGGTGGCCGATAAGGCTAATTTAAAGGGTGGTATTGAGTCTAATACAATGACGGTTCGCTCTGGTGGCACGGTGAGTGCGAGTTCGCCCAATTTAAATTATGACGTCCCCGCCGTAGTGGGCGCTTCGGGCTCCACCTTGGATATGCCGAACACGGCTATTCACGGAAGCAATGCTAATACTTATAACGGTTATCAGTCCGTAAACAGCGGTACGCCTAGTGCACTTTTGAATAATGTTTATGTAAACGGCGGACAAACAACGATTAAAAACGATTCGTATATTTCTACGTTAGACGCAGTAAATAGACTTAAACAAAAGGCGGCAACTCTGCGCGCTAATAAACTTTCAGTCAGCGGTTCGGAGAATGCGAGCCTTTACGACGGCGAGACGACGGACGGGTTTACGTTGGCTGGGAACGATATTCCGCAGCCGACGTCTTCGCACGTGAACACGGGTTCTGCATTAAGCAATTGCACGCTCAAATGGGAAGAGCGGGTAACGAGCGATAACCAAAAGGTAAAACTTTTGGCTTTGGTGAATTGCAATGGGGAAACTCCTAGTATTCCTGGTGATCCCGGACTGGAGCCTTTGGACCCTTGCGAAAATATTGCATACAAAGGCAGCCATAAGGCCGAGTGTTGTTTTTTAGCCCCTATGGAGCCGCCAGACGGGATATGTTATAAATGGGATTGGGTTTATGTTGTCGGTGGGGAGAGGTATGATGCGAGTTGTACACTCCCTGAAAGCAAAAAAACCTGTAATGTCGCCTGCTCTAGTCGATATCAACGTTGCGATGTAGAATATTGTAGTGACCGCCAGATGTTAATTACTGAGCATTATCAGTGTGGTGTCGTTAGAAACGGTTGGTAAAGAAGTTTTTCCACATAAAAACCGCCCCGGGAGATGTAAACCCCCGGGGCGGTTCCTTTAATAAATTTCCTTATTTAATAAGCCACGTTTTTAGCAGGTAGCAGGCGGCGGAAATCAGGGCCGCGGCGGGAATCGTAATAAACCAAGCCCACACAATGCGGTTGGCTACGCCCCAGCGCACGCACGACAAACGGCGCAGAGAGCCGATACCCACAATCGCGCCCGTAATCGTATGCGTGGTGCTGACGGGTACGCCCAACAAAGAGGCGATAAACAGCGAAATAGCCGAGCCAGACTCTGCGCAAAAGCCGTCCACCGGGCGCAAGCGGGTAATCTTCTGCCCCATTGTTTTGACAATTCTCCACCCGCCGGAAAGTGTGCCGAGCGCAATAGATCCGTGGCACAAAAGTACCACCGAAAGCGGCACAATAAACGCGCCTTGTGCTACTTGGTGCATTTCTTCGTGTGTGAGCAGAAAGTCCCGGATGGGGGCCGCTTCCTGCCCGGCAAGTCCGCCCAAAAGGAGCATACTGATAATGCCCATAGTCTTTTGCGCGTCGTTGCCACCGTGGCCCAAGGAATAAGCGGCGGCGGAGAGCAATTGCCCTTTGCGGAAGAAATGGTCCACCTTGTAGGGATTAAACGGGCGGCAAATGTTAAAGACTACCGTGCCGATAATAATGCTGAGCAAAAAGCCCAAGAGGGGGGATAAAAAGATAAATAGAATCGTCTTTAAAATCCCGCCTGCAACGAGGGCATTTAGCCCGCCCTTTACAAAGCCTGCCCCGATGAGGCCACCGATGAGCGCGTGCGAGGAACTGGACGGCAAGCCCCACCACCAAGTAAGGATGTTCCAACCGCAGGCTCCCATTAATGCGCCAAAGACGAGGTTGGCGTCCACAAAGTGAATATCCACAATGCCCGCGCCGATGGTTTTGGCTACGCCTGTATGAAAGACCAAAAAGGCTACAAAGTTAAAAAACGCCGCCCACGCCACCGCCACCTTGGGCGATAACACGCGCGTGGAAACCACCGTAGCCACTGAGTTGGCCGCATCGTGGAAGCCGTTTAAATAATCAAAGAATAACGCCAAAATAATTAGGAAGATAATCCACAACATAGCGGGCTCCGTTAATTATTTTTAACCAAAATAGATTCCACCATATTGGCGGCATATTCGCAAAAGTCGGTTACCGTTTCGCCCAGTTCGTAGAGTTCCTTTTGTTTCAAAATCATAATGGGGTCTTTTTCGTTTTCAAACAAATAGGTAATAGCTTCGTCGCGCAGGACGTCGCCCTCGTTTTCCAAGCGGTTGATTTCCACGCATTGGATAAGGGTTTCCTTCATATTTTTGTTGCTGCGCAGGGACGAAAGGGCCTTTTGGAGCGCCTTGGAGGTTTGGGCAATGGTATGCCCCATTTTTTTGCTGTATTCGGTCGGCTTTTGGATTTTGTACATACAAAAGCGGTTCGCCAGCAGGTAAATGCTATCTACAATATCGTCCAAGCGGTTGGCTAGGGCCAAAATATCCTCGCGGTCAAACGGGGTGATAAAGGTTTCGTTTAACGTGTTAATGGTGGTGTGGGTGAGTTCGTCGCCATAGTGTTCAATTTCGTGCATTTCGCGGATGTTTTCGGGGGTAAAGTCTCCGCTGTCAACGAGTTTTTTGTAAAACTCGGCCGCGCGGACGATATTTTCGCCCTGCTTATCAAACAAATCAAAAAACTTTACTTCTTTGGGTAAGAACATAAGTATGCTCCAATTAATTTTTTTTCGTTCATCTTGCATCTTGCGGGCCCGGTGCGAACCTGCTTCGGCCGGGAGGGTTACATCTGTACTGCTTTTTACTTTAAAAAAACGCCCGTTTGAATAACCAAACGGGCGCACACAAAACTACTTGTTTAACTCCTGCTTTAACTGCTCGGGCAAATTAACGGCTGCCTTTAACAGGAAGGGGCGTTTTTTAACCTCTTCTATAAAGGCCGCATCGCGCAGTTTGTTGCGGTAGTCTTTCTCTTGGAAGATATAGCGGAACTTGGTATATACATCATACGTTCCGGCCAAGAGGGCCACAATATCTTGCACGCCGACGATTTCTTCATCGGTCGGGATGACAAAGATTTTCACCGGCGAATTGTCGGCGGAAATGCGGCACTCGGCTTTGTTGGTGTCGGCGGCGTTGTTGCGCTCCTCGTCCAAGATAATGCCAAAGTTTTCAAGGCCTTTTAAAATCATTTCGCGGATGTTGGTGGCTCTTTCGCCCACCCCGGCGGTAAAGACAATGCTGTCCAACCGGCCCAAGGCGGCCATATACGCGCCAATGTACTTTTTAACGCGGTAGGATTCCACTTCCAAGGCCAGTTTGCACAGTTCGTCGCCGTTGGCGGCACCCTTGCGCACGTCGCGCTGGTCGGCAAAGCGGTCCCCGGTCAGGGCGTACATACCGCTCTTTTTATTTAAAATGGTGTACATTTCGTCCGGGCTCATATTGAGTTTCTTCATCATATGGAAGCAGATGGACGGATCCATATCGCCCGAGCGCGTGCCCATCACAAGGCCTTCTAACGGGGTTAAGCCCATAGAGGTATCCAAGCATTGGCCGTTCTTTACGGCGGTTACGCTGGCGCCTGCGCCAATGTGGCAGACGATGGTGTTTACCTCATCCACATTCTTGCCCAATAATACGGCGGCGCGGCGGGAAGTATATAAAACAGAAGAGCCGTGGAAACCATAGCGGCGGATTTGGTAATCGGTGTACCATTTGCGCGGCAACGCATACATATAGGAGGCCGCAGGCATCGTCTGGTGGAAGGCGGTATCCATTACGCAAACGTGCGTAACGTTGGGCAGCAGGGCGCGGGCGGCTTCAATACCCATAATGTGCGCCGGGTTGTGCAAGGGGGCCAAGTCGGAAATGTTTTTCAGTTCCGCTACTACGCTGTCGTCCACGATGACGGATTTGGCAAATTTACCGCCGTGCACGATGCGGTGGCCTACTGCGCTGATGACGTTTACGTTTTCAATTACGCCGTGTTCCTTATCGGTCAGCGTTTCAATCACCAGGTTAATGGCGTCTTTGTGGTCTTTGCAATTTCTTTTTAATTCAAAGGAGGGGTATCCGTTGCGGTCCTGGGAGATGAAGGAACCGTCAATGCCGATGCGTTCTACCGCGCCGGCGCAAAGGCTTTTCTTCTGGTCCCAGTCATATACACTGTACTTGACGGAAGAACTGCCGCAGTTTAAAAACAATATAATCATTTGGTTTAGAATCCTTATATAGGGCTCCCGCAGGAGCGGAATTTTGAAGGAAAATCCTTCCTCATTATTATTGTAGCAAAAAGAAACGCGGCGCGTTTGGATTTATAAAGCAAGAACCCCGGGGCGGACCCGGGGTTCTGTTGCGGTTACAAATAAGATTAGTGCGCCTTTTTAAGCGTCAAAACGCCGTCTTCAAAGAACCACTCTTCAATAAGCGCGCCCGTTTCGCTGAATTTTTTGGTTACGCCGTGGGGTTTTCCGTCCTTGTGGGGGGAGATAAGCGCAATCGTGCCGTTGGGGTGGTAAATAATTTTATCGCCCACGATTTTATCGTTCTTATAGGTGCACTCGGAGCGCAAATCGCCGTCGGGCGTATAGACCTTGCTCACGCCGTTTAAGTAGCCCTTTTTGTATTCGGCACTTTCCAATACTTTGCCGTCCGGGTAGTATTTTACTTCTTTGCCGTCTTGGATGTCATCCACGTACGACAATTCCTTATACAGGCGGCCCGTCGGGTGGAAGACGCGGGCTTTGCCTTCCAGCATACCGTCTTTGTAAAATTTTTCAATGCTTACTTTGCCGTTTTCAAAGTAAATTTTGCAAATGCCGTTTCTCTGCCCGTTTTTAAATTCGCACTCAAAATAGACTTTGCCGTTTTCAAAAAATTCCTTTACAATCCCGTCGGGCATCGTGCCGGAGTGTTTTTCAATATCCAGATTTTTATCCAAAGTTTCCTGATACACTTCCTTCCCGTCCACATAGTAAGTGCGCACAAAACCGACGTGCAACGGGTCGTTTAAACTGGTTGTCTTTCTAATGATATCTACCATATGCTTATTTCTCCTCCGACGCATTTTTGGCCGCTATATAGCCCGAGGCCCAGGCAAAATGTAAATTAAATCCGCCGCTTTTTCCGTCCACATCCAATAATTCGCCCGTGATAAACAGCCCCGGGCATTTAAGGGACTCAAATGTATTATAGTTTATTTCTTTCGTGTTTACACCCCCTGTCGCGGCCATTGCTTCGGTCCACGGGCGCAAGCCTACGGCCGTAAGTGGCCACGCGGTGAGTGTTTCCCCTATACGTTTTAAACTGTTTGGGGTTTGCTCACGCATAGGGATATTTTTACGAAGCCCTATAAAATCAATCAGCAAATTAGCAATGCTTTCGTGCAAAATCCCGGCAAAAAAGTCCTTGGGCTTTCTATCGGGGAATTGTTTTAGGCGTTCTTCCAAGAATTTTTTAGGTTCCTTTATTTGCGGGAAAAAGTTAATCGTAAGCGGCACATTTCCGTGCGTTAGTGCGCGCGATACGGCGGAACTAACGTTAAGTACCGCGGGGCCGTTTACACCGTAATTTGTAAAAAGAATTTCGCCTTCCGCCCGGGCTAGCAGGGTTTTATCCTGCCAGGCCGACAGTACCACTTGGCTGCGGATACCCGTCAAGCGGGCGACAGCGGTTTCCTTTACACAGAGCGCGCTTAATGTGGGGCGCGGCGTGATAAGGGTATGGCCCAGTTTTTTGGCGAGTTCGTAGCCCGCGTTTGTGCCCGTTAGTTGCGGGTACGCGCACGAACCGCACGCAAGCACCAATTTTTTGGCCTGAAAGGTTTGGCCTTGCTTAGTAGAAAGTAAAAAGGTTTTGCCGTGCTTTACGCGGATTACTTCTTGCCCGGTTAAAAGTTCGGCCCCGGCCTCTTTTACGGCCAGTTTAAGGGGTTCGGCTACGGCGGTGGATTTGCCCGTCTGCGGGAAAATGCGTCCCAAGGCTTCCTCTTGCGTGAGTACGCCCAACTGGTGGAAATAATCAAGCGCGTTTTGGAACGAAAATTGTTTTAAGGCGGACGAAATTAACTCCGGGTCCGCGTGGTAGTATTCGGGCGAGACGTTGGCGTTTGTCAGGTTGCAGCGGCCGTTGCCGCTAACCAAAATTTTGCGTGCGGGCAGGGCGTCTTTTTCCAACAAAAGCGTTTTTTTGCCGCGGCGAGCGCACTCCCGCGCGCACATTAGCCCGCTGGCACCCGCACCGATAATAATTACGTCGTAGATAGGCAAATTCATTTCATACAGTTTAGCAAAAAAAGAGGCGCTTTTCACTCTTGACAGTCCGCCGGGTAAGTATATACTATAAAAAGTAGCCAAAAAGGAGGGGTTTATGAGAATTGGATTTTTACTTTTTATTTTAGGATTGAGCGTTACCGCTTCTGCCCAAATGTACCGCGTGGGGGGAACCTCGCGCGCGAGTTTCGGCTCCCAACAAACGGAAGAGTCTTCTTCCGCACCTGCCACGCGCACTTTTAGCAGTTACGGCGCGCGCCAGCAACGCACGCAACGGAGCAATAATTCCCAGCCGTCTGCTTCCACCGCACAGGCGGATGTTTCCGCCACCCGGCAGACTGCCCCGGCAACAACAGGCAACGCGGCCCCGCAAACTCCGGCCGCGGGTAAAGGGGGGAAGGCAGACCAGAAGGCCGATAAAAATCAAAAGGCCGACCCCAAAGAGGGGGATAAAAAGGATAGTGGCGACCAACAGCAAGCGCAAGCCGCCGCAATGAGCCAAGTGCAAGCAATGATGAACAGTTTTGGGCTTTCCGCCCCGCAAACGGGCGTGCCGCAGGCGTGCGGACAAAAGGACCAAAAGACCGCTGGTAACCGGGGCAATACTTCCCGCGCGGGGAGTGCAGCTTCGTCTAACCGTGGCGGCTCCGCAAATAAGGGCGGCGGAGATAACAACGCGGCTCCGGCGGCAGGTGTGCCGGATATGTCCGCCATAATGCAGGCGGCAAGTGCCGGGCAGATGCCGGACTTATCGGCCCTAATGGGCGGCCAGAGCGCTGGGAAAAAATAAAGCGTAGATAATTTAGACTTAAAAAATCCCCGGGCGAGTGCCTGGGGATTTTTATCTTGACTCTTTGCAAACGGAACTTATACTATATAACAAGGAGAATAAAATGAACCGTTTTCTTATGATTAGTTGTATAGTGCTGAGTGCGCCCGCGTTGCAGGCGGCTCCGGTTACGCAGGTTTCCGTGTCCCGTCCGACGACCTCGGTGTCAGTTTCGCGTCCAACCACGGGGGTTGTTTCTACAAAACCCACTACCGCCGTACAGGTAAAAAAGCCGACAACCTCGGTTACTGTTTCCAAACCGGCCACGTCCGCTTCGTCCAGCCATCCGGTTACAATGCCCTCCGTCAGCCGTCCGGCTACTACGGTGGAAGTTTCCCGTCCGGAAACGCAATCCTCCGCCACCCGCCCTACAACGGGGGGAGAAAAAGTGGTTGCCAAAACGGGGAGCAACACTTCGGCTGCGGGCAAAAAGGCCGTTGCTCCAATGTCTCAGGCCCAAACCTCTATGAGCAATTACCAGCCGATGAAGGCAAAAGATTTTAAGACAACTAAACCGCAGCAGGCGGCGCAGTTAAGCGGGGGAGACACTGGTTTGCAACCGTCGTCCGCTGAACAAGCCGCCAAGGCTTCGGCCGCGGCTTCTATGAGCGTAGCCAAAGGCAAGGACCCGTCCGCTGCCACCGCGCAGACGATTCAAGGGCAAAATTCGGGTGCGGGCTCAGCCTTGTTAAACTTGCTTAAACAAAAAGCCGCCGGAAATACCGCCAAATAATCTAAGTCCAAAAAATTACCCCGCTAATTTGTGTTAGCGGGGTAAAATAAAGTCCATTTTTTCTACATTGTTTTGCCAAATTCCAAGGCTTCTTTCAGTTTGCCCGTTTTGATAATTTCGCCCGGCGCTCCTACGCCGCCCGCCAAAACCATACCGCGGTCCTTCCAGCCCAAATAGTTGGCAATGCTGTGATAAGTGGCTTTTAGACCGTCATAGTCGCCGTCTTTTTCGGTGCCTTCGGCCGCGGCCAGCAGAACGCACTCTTTAATTTTCAGTTTGCGCGGGGCAATGTCCTTCATATACGCATACAATTTATCAATAGCGGCCTTTAACTGCGCGCTCATCGTAAACCAATACAAGGGTGTGCAAAATACCAGCATATCGGCCTCTTCCAACATCGGGGCCAATTTGTCAAAGTTATCTTTAAACACGCACGGCTCCTTGGCGGACCAGCATTTGTCGCACGCGTGGCACGGAAGCACCGGGTGAAAAGCCGTCTCAAACACTTTTACCGTGTGGCCCGCAAATTTGGCCCCTTGAATAAACGCATCCGCAAGGAGAGCCGAATTGCCCAGTTGGCGCGGGCTGCCCGTAAGCACTAAAATATTTTTACCCATATAAAAAAGTCCTCCAAACCCTCCGCCCTTTTAAGCGGAAAAAGAATATTTAGATTATAGTTTTTTGCCTGCGTTTTGGCAAGTATAAAAAAGTCCGTTTTTCCCAATACAAAAAACGCCCCGCAAGTGTATGAAAAATTGATAAAATATACCTATGCAAACTACTATCTGCGCCTTGGCCAGCGGTATGGGCGGAGCGGTGGCGTTAATTCGCCTCTCCGGCCCGCAGTCGCTCGCCTTATTTTTAACGCTTGCCCACCGCCAAACGGCGCCCGAGCCGCGCAAACAAATTTTCTGTACGCTTTACGACGGTAACGACGTGCTGGATAAAGCCTTGGTAACGTATTTTAAAGCCCCGCACTCTTACACCGGCGAGGACGTGGTGGAATTTGCTGTCCACGCGTCGCCTTACATCAAGGGGCGGCTTTTGGAACTGCTGTGCGAAAACGGGGCCTCTATGGCGCGGCGGGGGGAATTTTCCCAACGGGCGTTTTTAAACGGGAAAATGGATTTAGTGGAAGCGCAAGGCCTGTGCGATTTAATCGCTTCGGGCAATAAACAAGCGCACAAACTGGCTATGGACTCGCTGGACGGAAAATTGTCCGCGCGCCTGGCCGATATGAAGACCAAACTTTCCGAACTCTTGGCGCAGATAGAAGTCCGCCTGGACGATGTGGATGAGGAAATGACGCCGCTGTCCGACGGGTTTGTATCGGGCGAAATAAACGCGGTACTGGCGCATATCAAGGCGTTGGCTGACACCTTTTCCGTCGGAAAATATATTAAAGACGGCCTCAAAACCGCTATTGTTGGCGCACCCAACAGCGGTAAATCCAGTTTACTAAACGCCCTTGTCGGCTTTGACCGGGCAATAGTTTCCTCCGCCAGCGGAACTACGCGGGATACGGTGGAAGAAACGCTTGAAATTAACGGGCAAAAAATCATTTTGACTGATACCGCAGGCATCCGCGAACACGCCTTGGACCCGGCGGAAAAAGAAGGGATGAAGCGCAGTTTGCGTGCAATGCAGGGCGCGGACCTGATTTTATTTGTGTTGGATTCTTCCCGCGCGCTTACGCAAGAGGAAAAAGATTTATGGCAGGATATCCGCCGCCAACAAAAGCGCACCCTTATCGTGCTGAATAAAACCGATGCCGTACAAGCCCCGGTTTGCCCGCTGGCGGAGTGCGGAAATTATACGGTTTTGCCCGTATCTTGCAAAACGGGCGACGGGTTAAATGATTTAAAACAGGCCATTACCGCCGACATTACCGAAGCGCAAACGGCGGACGGGCTAATGATTTCCAACCTGCGCCATTACGAGGCATTAATCAACGCACAAACCGAGTTGGAAAGCGCGTTAATCCGCTTGGCCGCCCACGCGGGGGGCGAAATTTACGCCGAGCACCTGCGCCGCGCGCTTAATTATTTACAAGATTTGATTGGAGAGGTAACACCCGATGACGTACTGGGGATTATCTTTTCCAAGTTCTGTATGGGGAAATAAATGTTTGTTTGCGAAGATAAGTATGACGTGATTGTAATCGGGGGCGGGCACGCCGGGTGCGAAGCCGCCTTGGCTTCGGCCAAATTAGGGGCTAAAACGCTCCTGCTTACCCAAAGTTTAGATACGGTGGCCCAAATGTCCTGCAATCCGTCCATTGGCGGAATTGCCAAAGGGCAAATTGTGCGCGAAATTGACGCCTTGGGCGGTGCTATGGGCCGCGTAACGGACCACGCCGCCCTGCATTACCATATGCTTAATACGGGCAAGGGCCCGGCGGTGCACTCTCCGCGCGTGCAATGCGATAAAAAAGTTTACCAGTTTACCTTTAAACATTTTTTGGAATTACAGCCCAATTTGGACATTATGCAGGACGAAGCCGTCAAAATTTCTACCTCGGATAACGGCGTAAACGGCGTGCTGACCCTGCGCAATACCTTTTACCATACCAAGGCCGTCGTCCTGACGACGGGCACTTTTTTGGCGGGGACCATACACATCGGTACCGAAATGTTTAAGGGCGGGCGCTATAATGATATGCCGTCTGACGGGCTTGCCAAAAACTTGCGCGAAGATTTACATTTGCATATGCTGCGCTTTAAAACGGGTACGCCGATGCGTATTAACGCGCGCGGGCTGGATTATTCCAAATTCCGCTTGCAGCCGTCGGATAACCCGTTGCAGCCGATATCCCACTTTACCGATGTAAAAGCCCAACAACAGCGCCAGTTTTTAAGTTGCCACATTACCCGTACCACTTTGGAAACGGATAAAATTCTGCGCGCCAATTTCCAACGCTCGGCTATGTACAGCGGGCATATCCACGGGATGGGGCCGCGCTATTGCCCGTCGGTAGAGGATAAAATTAAAAAATTCCCCGATGTTACCAGCCACCCGCTGTTTTTGGAGCCTGAGGGCTTCCACACGGAGGAATATTATATACAGGGCTTTTCTACCAGTATGCCCGAGGATGTGCAGCGCGCCTTGATAAAGTCCGTGCCGGGTATGGAAAAAGCCTCTATCACCCGCCCCGGTTACGCGGTGGAATACGACTTTTCCGACCCGCGCGATTTGTTCCCGTCCCTGGAAAGCAAACTCGTGCCCAACTTGTTTTTAGGCGGGCAGATTAACGGTACGACCGGTTACGAAGAAGCCGGCGGACAAGGTTTAATGGCGGGTATCAATGCGGCCTTAAAAACCTTGGGCAAGGAGCCCTTTGTCCTGCGCCGCGATGAAGCCTATATTGGCGTACTGATTGATGATTTGGTAAATAAGGGTGTAAACGAGCCCTACCGTATGTTTACCTCTCGCGCCGAATACCGCATTTTACTGCGTAACGACAATGCGGACTTGCGCTTAATGCCCCACGCCTTTGAACTGGGGTTACTGGAAGAAAAATATAAAGTGCCGTTTGAAAAATACCGCGCCCTGTGCGAGAAATTAATTGAACATCCCGGCGCGCAAGTGGACGAAGCCGACGAAGATTTGTTCCCGTGGACGGTGGAAAAAGCCCGTACCCACGCCGATATTCACAATAAATACGCAGGATACTACGAGCGTAACAAAAAGGATGCCGAAAAACTGGCGGAAATGGATAATATCAAAATCCCGGAAGGGTTTGACCCGTCCTCTGTGCGCGGCATTTTGTTTGAAAGCGCCCAAAAACTGCGCGAGGTAAAGCCGCAAACCTTGGGGCAGGCCGGGCGTATCCCGGGCGTAACCCCGGCGGATTTACAGTTGCTGGCGGTGCATATTGAACGCTACCGGAGACTCAAAAATGCTCAAAACGCTGACTGATTTTGCTAAAACGCTTAATTTGCCACTTACCCCGGCGCAGGCTGAAAAAATGCTGGCTTACGCCAACTTGGTTTGGGGCAAAAAGGACTTTTTAAACTTAACTAGCGCGGCTGATTTAAACGAAGTTATCACCCGCCACATTTGCGACGGCCTTACCGCGGCGGCCAAAATAAACGGCCTGCTACACGCTAAAAAGGTGGCCAGTCCGCAGGTGGCCGACGTAGGCGCGGGGGCCGGGTATATTGGTATTACGGTGGCGCTTGCCTTGCCGGAAATTCAGGTAACGCTGGTAGAAAGCATTGAAAAGCGTTGCTCGTTTATGAACTGGGCCCTTATGCAACTGGGCGTTAAAAACGCTAAGGTAAAACAGGCCCGCTTGGGGCAGGGGACTTCGTTTGCGTTTGATTTTGTAACCGAGCGCGCTATGGGGCAACTGCCCGATATATTGGAAATTTGTTTAAGCGCGCTTAAACCGGGAGGAGTGTTTATTGCTTTTCAGGGCGAACACCCGCAGGCGGATATGTGCCACCCGGAAAAATACCAAGGAATTTTGCTCGGCGTAGAGCGTTATACCTTGCCGGATGACGGTAAAAAGCGTCATTTGGCGTTGTTTGGAAGAATTTAATGGATACCTTTAAAAAGTTAGCCTGTCTTGCGCTGATACTTGCGGTGATGTTGTGCACACCGCACGTCTTGCGTTCGTTCGGGCTGACGGCCAAGGACGTGGTAAACGCCTTGTTCTCGGAAACGCCGCGCGAGGATGCCGTTCCGCTCCCGGTGCCCGAAAAGGAAGCCCCGGCTCCCGCCGTGGACCCCAACCGCGGGCACGCGCGCGAAAACCGGCCCGATATTTCGGTGCCGCCCCCGGCTTCGGCCTCGGCTGTGGAATATTCGCCCGAGGAGGAAAAGAAATTTAACGAAATGATTTCCGGTTTGGAACACGTGGCTTTAAATGCGCCCAAGAGCGAAGGGGCCGCCTTGGAAGCCGTACCCGTTCCAGCCTACCGCCCGACGGATTCGGCGCATAAGGTGCGTTGGTCTCCGCCACCGCCCGGCTTTTTAACGGCAGATACGTTTAACTATTTAATTTACCGCGAAAAAAATCCCGTTACGGAAAATATCAAAACGGTGTTGGATACGATTCACGGTAATTTGATGCTGGATTTAACCCCGTTTACGCTGGTTATCAAGCCCAACAAAATTTTGGTTATGCTGTTTGGCGAAAAGGACAGTTATATGAGTTTTACCAAGCGTCCGGCGTGGTCGGGCGCGTCTTCGGACTTGCGGGCCGATACAATGTATGTAATAGAGGGCAATAGTTTTTACCCGCTTTCCGTACACGAACTGACGCATTTGTATTTTGACGGGTACTTCTTGCCTACGATATCCCCGTTGTGGCTGTCCGAGGGGATGGCGGTATATATGCAGATTTACGCCACCAAGCAAAAGCCCAGTTGGGTGGACAGAAGCCTCTTGCGCATTGTGCAGGGTACTTATATTCCGCTGGAAGAAATGACCCAAACCGAGGATTTAAGCCAATACCCTAACGATAAAGCGGAACTGTGGTACACGCAGGCGTATAGTTTGGTGGATTATTTGTTAAACTCCCGCACGCGGGACGAATTTTATAAATTAAGCACGGAAATAAAGGCCAAAACCCCTTTGCATCAGGCCTTGTACCGCGCGTTCGGTATGCCCTTTAATAAGGTGAGCGTATTGGAAAATGTGTGGCTGCACGATTTGCAAAAGGCGTATCAGGCGGGCAAACTGGTTTCGCCCCAAAAAACGCCCGCACCGCAGAAGCCGGCCGCTGCTAAAAAGCCGGAACCTGCCAAACAGCCGCAGGCCGCCACTAAACCGGCCCCCAAACCGCAGCCCAAAAAGGCGCCCCAGCAAACGAAGATTAACAAATTGCAAATGGTGCCTGTGATGAAGTATTAGGAGAATTTTATGACAGAACAACTTTGGACCCATATCCCCATTATGGCCGCGCAGATAGCGGACTATTTGCTTACCAATTTTGAAGGCACTTATATTGACGGAACCTTGGGCCTTGGCGGGCATACCAAGTATTTTTTAAGCCACTTGGGCGCGCGTGCGTGCGTGTTGGGCTTTGATAAGGACGAGGAAGCCCTGAAAATGGCCCAAGAACGCGTAAACGACCCGCGTTTAAAAGCGTTTCATAAAAGTTATACCGAGGCTCCGGCGGTGCTGAAAGAATTAAATCTTCCGGGGGCGGACGGCGCGCTGTTTGATTTGGGGTTAAGTTCTTACCAGTTGGATAACCCGGCGCGCGGATTTAGCATTTTGCGCGACGGCCCTCTGGATATGCGCTTTGACAAGCAAAATCCGTTAAGTGCGGCCGTTATCGTAAACACTTGGCCAATGGCGGAATTGGAGCGCGTTTTGACCCAATACGGCGAGGAACGCAACGCTACTAAACTTGCGCTTGCCATTATGCACGCCCGCAAGGAAGCCCCCATTGAAACCACCCAGCGCTTAAAAGAGGTGGTGGAAACAGTGTACGGCCCCAAGCGCGGTAAAACGCACCCGGCCACGCAAACCTTTCAGGCGTTGCGTATTGCCTGTAACCGGGAATTAGAATCGGTGGAGCAGGTGCTCAACTCGCTGGCGGAAATCATTAAGCCGGGCGGCCGGGCGGCTATTTTAACCTTCCACTCGTTGGAGGACCGCTTGGTAAAGACCCATTTTAAGGCCTTGGCGCAAAGCGGGGAGTGGAAACTGGTTACCAAGCACGCCCTCGCGCCGGATTACGCAGAAGTCCGCCAGAACCGCCGTGCCCGCAGCGCCAAATTGCGCGTAATTGAAAGAGTGAAAAAATGAAATACTTTGTGTTATTATTTATCTTGTGTTTGTTTGGTTTTATGGTGGCGGCGATGCGTATTGAAATTAACCGCTCGGGCCGGGCGATTAGCCAGGTACAAAACGAGGTGGAAATTAAAGAAGCCCGCAACCAATATTTGGAACTGGAAATTGCCCGCTTGTCCGGGCCCCAGCACGTTACGGCTTACGCGCAGGAAAAGTTGGGTTTAGTACCTGCCAAGCCGCACGAAATTATTATTTTGGACGATAAATAAGTATGTTTAAAAGACCCCTCTCATCCCCGGATGTATTTAACGTCAAAAGCCGGATGAAGATTGCCGTAAGGCTCATTTTAGTTGCGCCGCTGCTGATTTTTTGCAAACTCTTTTATATGCAAACCTTCCAGCACGACGAGTTTTCGGATAAGGCGGAGCGCGCCATTTATAACTATCTGGCCGAGGACCGCCTGCGCGGAAAAATTCTGGACGTAAACGGACGCGTGTTGGCTGAATCGGTCCGCACGCACTCCTGCGGCATAAATAAACGCTATGTAAAGAATAAAGACAAAACAGTAGCCTTTTTATCCGAAACCTTGGGTTTACCCAAATCATTTATTTTAAATAAATGGAAGACTTCGGCCAATTTCTTTTTTTTAGCGAAGAAAATCAAGCCGGATAATTACATTAAAATTTCTCAAATTATGCGCACTTCGCTGGGGCAAGGTTTGGAACTTTCTCCTGAATACACGCGTATTAACCCGTATAAGGATAGCGCGTTGGATATTATTGGAAAGTCAAACTCCAAAAACTTGGGGCTCTCCGGCGTGGAGCAAATGTTCAACCGTGAACTCAGCCAGGATATCAGCAAAAAGCGCGCCAAACGCGCCCGCCGCGGCGAAATCATTTACGATAGAAAATTAAAAGAGGAACTTTCCGTCGCTAACGTTTATTTGACGATAGACGAGGTCGCCCAGTTCTATGCCGAAACCGCCCTCAAACGCGCGGTGGATTCCGTAGGGGCCGAACACGGCATTGCAATTGTGCAGGAACCGAAAACGGGCAAAATTTTGGCCGCCGCTTCCTACCCGGTTATAGACGGTCAGTCCTTGGCGTTCCAATTTACTTATGAGCCGGGTTCCACCTTTAAAACGATTGCCGTTTCCTCTGCGCTGGATGCGGGTGTCGTCAGCGTTACGGACAGTATTGATATGGAAGGCCGCCGCTGGGAAGTGGCCCGCGGGGTCGTTGTGCGCGATAACCAGCACAAAAAGGATTTCCTTTCTATTCCCGAGATTATGCAACTTTCCTCAAACATCGGCGCCGGGAAAATTGCCGTAGAATTGGGCGCCAAAAACCTGTTCTATTATATTAAGGCCTTCGGCTTTGGCACCAAGACGGATATTAACTTTAACGGCGAGTCCAAGGGCAATGTTCCCCCGTATAACAAATGGACCAAAGTAGATACCGCCACTAAGGGGTATGGCTACGGGGTGGCCGTTACGCCTATCCAGTTGATTAACGCCTATTCCGCGGTGGCAAACGGCGGCGTGCTGATGCAGCCGCATCTGATTGACCGCATTGAATACGCGGGCGGCAAGGTGGAAAAACTTTCCAAACCCGTAAAAATCCGCCGCGTCTTGCGCGAGGAAACCTCTCAAACGATGATAAAAGTATTGGAAAGCGTGGTAGAGGCCGGCTCGGGTAAGCGCGCGCGCATTGCGGGCTATACAGTGGCCGGAAAAACGGGTACGGCTGAAAAATTGAGCAAAGAGGGGGGGTACGCCAAGCGAAGCCATATTGCTTCGTTCTGCGGTTTTGTGCCCGCCAGCGACCCGCAATTTACGATTTTAGTAGTATTGGATAACCCCGCCAAATACACCTTTGGCGGTACTGCCGCCGCTCCGGCCTTTAAAGAAATTGCCGAGCGGCTGCTGGCCTTAAAGGGCGTCCCACCCGACCAGTTGGACTTTGAGCCGGGCGCCAAGATTTGATTTAGTAAGGAGACCGTATGAAACTTAATTTGTCTGTCCGCAAAATTGCGGAAATTACTGGGGCGGAACTTATTTCACCCGCGCCGGACACACTTGTAACCGCTTTTGTTACCGATTCGCGCGTGGTGGCCCCGGGCGATGCGTTCATCGCCTTGAAAGGCCAAAAGCACGACGCCCGCAAATTTATCCCTGATGTGCTTGCCAAAGGGGCAAGCGTTATCTTGGCCGAAAAAGGCTTTGACGTACCCAAAAATTCCAAGGCGTCCTTTTTGCTGGTGGATGATTCGTTAAAGGCGCTCCAAGCCCTTGCCAAATACCACCGCTTAAACAGCACCTTAAAGGTGGCCGCTATTACGGGCTCCAACGGTAAAAGCACCACCAAACAAATGCTTCGCGCCATTTGCGAAACCGCGGGCGAAACGGCCGCCAATATGGGTAATTTTAACAACCAGTTCGGCGTGCCCTTTTCCTTATTGGAAATCCAGCCCAAACACAAATTTGGCGTGTTTGAACTGGGCGCTTCCCACCCCGGCGATATTTTGGAAACGGCCTCTTTGGCGGTGCCGGATGTGGCGGTAATTACCAATGTGGGGCCGTCCCACCTGGAATTTTTCCACGATTTGGAAACCATTTATAAAACCAAAACCGAAATTGCCCAATGTTTAAATTTCGGCGGAACCTTGGTGTATAACGCCGACGATGAATATTTATCCCGCCTGAAAACGGAGTTTAAGGGCAAAAGTTTGTCCTTTGGCTTTCACCCGGGGGCGGACTTGCAGATTTTAGATACCGAAAAATTCTCGTTTACCTATAAGGGCGAAGCCTATGTGCTGGATTTGAATTTGGCCCGCCACGATAAGTTAAATGCGGCGGCGGCCGCTGCGGCGGCTATTGCATTAGGCCTGTATATGGATAATGTAAAGAAGGGGCTGCTTTCCTTTACGCCGATGCCGATGCGTATGGAACATTTGCATAAAAACGGCGTGGAATTTATCTTGGATTGCTACAACGCCAACCCGGCCAGTATGAAGAACGCCCTAGAAATTTTGGGCCGCGCTTGCGACGAGCCGCGCGTAGCGGTGCTGGGTGATATGAAGGAACTGGGCGAAACCTCCAAGGAATACCACCGCCTGGTGGCCAGAGAGGTGCTTGATAACCACATTAATTATTGCTTTTTGGCGGGGCCGGAAATGAAATACGCCTACGAAAAATTGCAAACCGCGCCGGGCGTAAAGGTATTTTACGCCGAAACGCCCCAGGGCTGGACGGGCGAGTTAAAAAAGGTGCTTGCCAAGGGGGGAACCTGCCTAGTTAAAGCGTCCCGCTCTATGAATTTTGAAAATATTTTAAAGGAGATTTAACCCGTGCTTTATTATTTATCGCAATTTACTGATAATCTTAGTTTTTTAAATATATTTAGTTACATCACTTTCCGCACCGGGGCGGCGATATTTACGTCCTTTTTCCTGACGCTTCTTATCGGCCCCAAGGTGGTGGCCAAGTTGCGTTCCTACAAAATCCAGCAGATTGAACGCCAATACGGGCCCGCTTCCCACTTGTCTAAAAGCGGTACGCCAACAATGGGCGGGCTGCTGATTTTTGTCAGTTTGATTGCCAGTGTTCTTCTGTGGGCGCGGTTGGACAGCAACTATATTTGGCTACTGGTGTTTACCACGGTTACGCTTGGAATTGCGGGCGTAATGGACGATTACACCAAACTTGTTAAAAAGAACCCGGAAGGGATGAAGTCCTCTATAAAATTGGCTATCCAGTTGTTTACGGCGGTGGTAGTGGTGGGCTATTTGGCCTTAAATCCGCCGAACGGGGAATATTCCACCTCGCTTATTATCCCGTATATGAGCAAGATGTTTATTGACCTGTCCGTTTTTTATTTTGCGTTTGCAATGTTGGTGATTGTGGGTTCGTCCAACGCTACGAATCTGACGGACGGCTTGGACGGGCTGGCCAGCGGTTGTATGGTCTTTACGGCGGCCACTTACGGGATTGTGGCGTACTTGGCGGGCAACTTTCACTTTGCGGATTATTTAAAAATTATTTATGTGCCGGGTGCGGGGGAAATTACCGTGTTTATGGGTGCGCTTATCGGGGCGTGTATGGGGTTTTTATGGTTCAATTCTTACCCCGCGCAGGTGTTTATGGGTGATACCAGTTCCCTCTTTTTAGGGGGCGTAATCGGTACGGCGGCCCTGTGCGTAAAGCAGGAACTTTTACTCCCTATTGCGGGCGGTATTTTTGTATTGGAAACCGTGTCCGTTATGCTGCAAATGGGGTACTTTAAATTAACGCACGGCAAGCGGCTTTTTAAAATGGCGCCTATTCACCACCATTTTGAATTAATGGGTGTGCCGGAACCCAAAGTGATTGTGCGCTTTTGGATTGTGGGCGCAATGCTGATGCTGTTGGCCTTGGCCTCGCTTAAAATCCGCTAACGCTTATGAAACTATTTAACAAAGCGCCCCATCGGCGCAATACCTTTACGCGGCGCACCTCGTCTATGGCGGGGCGCGGGTTTTCCGCCGGGCGGCAGACCGGGTGGAGCCCGCTTAAACTGGATATGCGCATATCGTTTATTGCGTTTGCGTTTGTGCTCTTTGGGCTGATTTTTACCTATTCGTCCAGCGCGTTTGATTCCACGCTCTTCTTTAAACGCCAAATGCTGTTTGATTGTATGGGCGTGTGTGCGGCGTTGTTTTTGTCGCAGACGTTTGACCGTTTAATGCGCATTAAACTGTTTAAGCCGATAAACCTGATGTATTTTACCTGGGTGCTACTGGTTATTGTGCTTTTTACGCGCCAGCAGGCCAATGTGCACCGCTGGATTGACTTCGGCTTTTTTAAGTTGCAGCCTTCGGAAATTGCCAAGGTAACCTTGGTGATTTATATTGCCGATTATTTGGATAAAGTGGCCGGACGGCTTGCCAAAAATTGGAAACTCCTCATTAACCCTATGCTGGTGGCGGGAATTACCTTGGGGCTTATTTTGCTGGAAAAGGACTTGGGAACGCCAATTCTTATGGGCGGCGTATTTGCCTTAATGCTGTTAATGGCGGGGGCGCGCTTTTTGCACTTGTGCGTGCCTGGCGTTATACTATCGCCTGGGCTGTACTATTTGCTTTTTGGCGTGGGGTACAGGCGCGACCGTATGCTGTCCTTTTTAAACCCGTTTGCCACGGAAGGCACAACGGGCTACCAGTTGGTGCAATCGTTCTTGGCGGTAGGTTCCGGCGGCTGGTTTGGCAAAGGTTTAGGCAACAGCGAACTGAAACTGGAATATTTGCCTGCCGCCCATACGGACTTTATTTTTTCCATTATGTGCGAGGAAGTGGGGTTGTTTGGCGGTTCCATTATTTTAGGTTTCTTTTGCTGGCTGCTTATCCAAGGGGTCAGTTTGGCCCGCATTGCCAAAACGAATTTCCGCAGTTTTACTATTTTCGGGCTGACTTGTACCATTTGCTTGCAGGCGTTTTTTAATATGGCTATGGCTATCGGCCTGCTGCCCACCAAGGGTATTGCCCTGCCGTTCTTTTCCTACGGCGGTTCGTCTGTGATTATGACGCTTGTAATGATTGGCATTATCTTAAATTTGGCCGCGGTGGATAACACGCAAAATAACGTGCGCGAGGACATTACGCACTTTAAAAACAGGAAAAAATAATATGAACAAACGCTTTTTGATTGCTTCCGGCGGAACGGGCGGGCATTTTTACCCAGGTTTTGCGCTGGGGGAAGAATTTAAACGCCAAGGGTGCGAGGTGCTTTTTGTCGTCCGAAAGGACGACCCCGCCGCCAAAGTCTTGTCCGCACACGGATTACACTATAAGGAAATTGACTTTATGGGCTTGCCGCGCTCCATTAACCCGGTGCGGCACTTTAAATTTGCGTGCAAACTGGTTAAAGCCCTGCGCCAAACGCGCCAAATCGTGCGCGATTTCCGGCCGGAGGTGGCTATCGGTACGGGCGGATATATTTCGTTCCCGCTTATTTTTACGGCGCATTTTATGGGTGTAAAAACGGCGGTGCACGATTCCAACGCCCGCTTGGGCTTGGCCAATAAAGTATGCGGCAAATTTACGGACCTTTTTATGCTGGGCTTGCCCACGCCCGAAAAGGTAAAAAACGGCGTACTTACCAGTACCCCGGTGCGTGCGGAATTTTGCTTGCCGGCGGACCGCGCGGCTCAATTAAAGGCGCTCCGTTTGGACCCCACAAAACCGACTGTGCTGGTAGTGGGGGGAAGCCAAGGTGCCAAGGATTTAAACGGGGCCGTAGCCGCTTGCGCCAAGGCGTTTTCCACCTGGCAGTTTATCCACATTACGGGTGAACGCTGGTTTGAAAGTGTGCGCGGGTTGTATGCCGGGCTTTCCAATGCGGCGGTACTTCCGTATTCGCACGAAATTTACGCGCTGATGAAATCGGTGGATTTGATTATTTGCCGTAGCGGCGCGAGTACGCTGGCTGAACTGATGTGCTGTAAGTTGCCCGCTATATTGGTGCCGTTTCCGCACGCGGCGGCCAACCACCAATATTACAATGCCAAAATTTTTGCGGACGCGGGGTGCGCGCAAATCGTGCCGGACGACGCCCATTTGCCAGCCGCGCTGGCCCAAGCCTTTAAGGCACTTGTGCAGGGGAGTACGGCTGAAAAATTAGCCACTATGCGTGCCGGGTATGACAAATTGCTCCTGCCTAATCCCCTAACGGCGGCTCACTCCATAGCGGAGCGGTTAAAGAGTTTGTAGTTATAAAAGAGGGGACTGAGATTTACAACTTGGGTGGTGTTTGTTATCTAAAAGATCATACGGAAAGGTTTGGCGGCCCGCTAGGGTTCTGGGATCTGCCCTTTTCCACTTTATTAATAACAACAGATCCTGGACTACGACTTTCCAGGATGACGGCAACTACAAACGGCCCAAGCGGTAGATTCTGAAAACCTTGTGCCCCGCCAATACATCGGGGATGACAGCAAATACAAGGGATAAGACAAATAATCCTAACCAACATTTAACATATAAAAAGTACCCCGGGGCTAAAATTCCCCGGGGTACTTTTCAAATTCAGCCCAATTACATACCTTGGATAAATTTACACATTTGCTGGCCCAGTTCTTCATCATCATCTCCCACAGAACAGTTTTTATTTGCTGCACGGTCGGGATTATACCAAAAGTTATAAATATAATGATCTCTGTTTCCGTCATCAGTACGCCATACATCTACATATCCACTGCCAAGGCCTAAATCATAGATAAAATATTTGGTCTTATAGGCTTGGCAATTTTGCCCATCTAATGAATATTCCCCAGCAATCCAAGTACCGCCCTTTAAAGAAACATCGGCGATTTGCGCTTGCGTGCAGGAGTTGGTAGCATCTGGGTTGGCCTGCAAATATCTTTGCGTGGCATCCACCATTGCTTTGGCGTTAATAAGCCCTTCTGTTAAGCGTGCCTTTTCCACAGCGGTTTCATACTGCGGCAAGGCAATGGCCGATAAAATGCCGATAATCAGCACCACGACCAAGAGTTCAATTAAAGTAAAGCCCTTGTTATTCATAATTTCTCCTTAAAAAAAGTTTACACACATAGTATAGCAATTTTGGCGCGCTCTTCAAGCACTAAACTTGACACAAAGGATAAAATTCATTATACTAATATATGAACATATGTTCACATATTTTAATTTATAGGATTTAACGATGAACAAAACCCCTAAACATATTTGCAAGCCGTCCTTGCAAGTGCCCGAGGATACCCTCTATGATTTGGCCGACCTTTTTAAAGTGTTTGGCGACAGTACGCGCCTGCGCATTTTGTGCGCTTTGTTTAACTGTGAACAATGCGTCCAGCACATTGCGGACGAACTGGGTATGACCCACTCCGCCATTTCTCACCAGTTGCGCTTTTTAAAGCAAAACAAACTCGTCAAAAACCGCCGGGAGGGGAAAACGGTGTTTTACTCGCTGGCGGACGAACACGTCAAACGCATTTTTGACCAAGGGTTAGAACACATACAGGAGGGGTTATGAGTCATCATCACGAACACGCTTGTTCTGCTTGCCACGCCTGCGCGTGCGCCCACGGGCACGAAAGCGAACCGCACGGCGGCGAGTGGAAGAAATTAGCCATAGCGGCGGGGCTGTTTGTTATAGGTTTTGCTTTGCCCGTGTCGCTTTATATAAAATTGCCCCTTTACTTGGCGGCCTATTTTATCAGCGGGGCCGAGGTGTGGCAGGCCTGTTACCACAATATAAAAGAGGGTAATTATTTTGACGAAAATTCCCTTATGGCGATAGCCACTTTGGGCGCGTGGTGCATTGGCGAATTTCCCGAAGCGGTGGCCGTAATGCTGTTTTACCAGGTGGGGGAATTGTTGCAGGAATACGCGGCGGGCAAGTCGCGCAGCAACATTGTAAGTTTAATGGATTTGCGCCCCGATTTTGCGCGCCTCGTTAAACAAGGCAAAGAGGAAAAAGTCGCCCCGCAGACGGTTAAAGTGGGCGATACGGTGCTTGTGTTGCCGGGGGAACGCGTGCCGCTGGACGGGGTGATTGAAAGCGGAAGCGGCCATTTGGATACGTCCGCCCTGACGGGGGAATCCCGCCCGGTAACCGCCCAAGCGGGCCAGGAGGTGTTGGCGGGGGTAATCAGCGTGGACGGCACCTTGCGCGTAAAGGTGGCAAAAACATATGAAAATTCCGCCGTTGCCAAGATTTTGGAACTGGCCGAAAATGCCGCCAGCAAAAAATCGTCCGCTGAAAAATTTATCACGCGCTTTGCACGCATTTATACGCCGGCCGTGGTGTTTGCCGCCGTGGCGGTAGCCGTGTTGCCGCCGCTTATTTTGGCGGATGCGTCGTTTAAAACGTGGTTTTACCGCGCACTTATTTTCTTGGTGATTTCTTGCCCGTGCGCCTTGGTAATTTCGGTGCCGCTGGGGTTCTTTGGCGGGATTGGCGGAGCGGCTAAAAACGGCGTGCTGATTAAGGGCAGTTCGTACTTGGAGCAATTATCGCACCTTTATACGCTGGCGTTTGATAAAACGGGCACGCTCACGCAAGGCGTATTTGAGGTTACGGGCGCTTTCCCGGTGGGGAACGCTACGGAAAAAGGTTTGCTTAAATTGGCTGCGGCGGCCGAGCATTATTCCAACCACCCGATAGCCAAGGCTGTTTTGCAGGCAGTTGGGAACGCAAGCGAACCCGCCGAAAAGGTGCAAGAGGTGGCGGGTGAAGGGATTTTCGCCCAGATAAGAGGCGCGCAAATTTTGGCAGGAAACGAACGCTTAATGGCGCGCTACAAGGTGGAAAATGTACAAACGGGGCGCGGAACGTGCGTATATGTGGCGGAAAACGGCGTTTTTAAGGGCCGTATAGAATTGGGCGATAAGGTAAAACCCGGCACCAAAGAGGCTTTAAAAACCTTACAAAACGGGCTTGTTCACCAAGTGGTGATGTTGAGCGGGGACAGTATTTCCGCCGCCGAAAAAACCGCTTATGAACTGGATATCAGGCACGTTTACGCGGGGTTGTTACCCGCCGGAAAGGTGGAAATTTTGGAAAAATTAATGGCAAATACGCCCAAGGGATTTGCTACGGCCTTTGTGGGCGACGGCATTAACGATGCACCCGTTTTGGCGCGCGCCGATTTGGGTATAGCAATGGGCGCGCTTGGCTCGGATGCCGCCATAGAAGCCGCCGATGTGGTGCTAATGACGGACGAGGTAAAAAAGATTATTTCGGCGGTTAAAATATCACGCAAGACCCTGCGTGTGATTAAACAAAACATTGTGTTTGCGCTAGTAATTAAGGCCGCTGTTCTGGCCTTGGGCGCGGCGGGCGTAGCCAATATGTGGAGCGCGGTATTTGCCGATGTGGGCGTATGTTTATTGGCGGTGGCGAACTCTTTACGCCCGTTATACTTTAAGGAGTAGTGATTATCCCCGAGTCTTGGTCGGCCTGTTAGGCTTGGAAATTTTGCGTTATGTGCACGCAGAACAACGAACAACGGATTCCCGACTACGACCTTCGGGAATGACAAAAGGACTCTTTTAGGTTGTCATCCCCGAGTGTTTCTGTCGGGGATCTGTTGTGATTAAAAAAAGGGGTATAGCAACTTTTGGAACGCTCCGTTCCGGCAAATCTCTTTCAGGCTACCTTTTGAATACTTACCACCTTCCAAAAGGTAGATTGTTAAACAAATTTAAAATGGACAATAAAACAAATATGCTATAATAAACGCAGTGCGCAGGGGAAACCCTGCACCGACAATTTAATGTTTTTGGAATCCTATTGAAGAATAGGAAGGCTTTGGAAAACCCAAAGTTCTGAGAGAGTCCAAAAAACAGTTAGTTTAGGCAGAAGATGAGGGGAAGTCATGAGCCCCTTGTCTTCTGCCGAGTGTTTCGCACATATTTTATATGGGCGGGACCACGGCTGTTTATTGGCAAGACTTCTCTCAGACTTGTCCTAACCAGCCGTTTTTTTAGGTCTTCCTTCGCTTTTCATCCTTGTTACCGCTTCATTCTTCGTAGGTTCCGTTCGCTTTCATACGTTACAGCACATACGTATGAACGGGAAAGGGGCTTATGCACATCTCCGCCAAGAGGCAGGCCCCTTCCCCTGCTTTGTGGAGGAACTTTTTATGAAAATCGCCGTTGTTATTCCGTCTAAAAACGGGCTGCACCATATGAAGGAGTGCCTGCCTACCGTATTGGCTGCCGCCAAAAAATCTACCGTTCCCGTCAGTATTACCGTTGTGGTGGGGGATTCTACGGACGGTTCTATGCAAGAGGCTCCTGCGTTATTCCCGCAAGTTAAATTTTTGGAAAACCCCAAGCACGGGGCGTCGTCTGCGCGCAATTTTGGCGTAGCCGCCGCGCAGGGTGAGTGGCTTTGCTTTTTGGATAATGATGTATTTGTTGATGAGGATTTTTTTAATACGGCCCAAAAATATTTGCGCCCGGATGTGTTTTGCGTGGCGTGTGCGGGCTACTGCGCCTATCCCAAAAAAGCAGGCGCGTGGGAGCAGTTGGACGGCGTAAAATTATTGGGCTGGAAGAAAGGTTTTCCGCGTTTTACACATAATATTTACAACGACGATTTGCCGGAAATGCAGGAATATCCCTCTTGGGGCGTGCAGGGAGCGTATTTCTTTTGCCAGCGGAGTTACTTTGATTTGTTAGGTGGTTTTGACGAAAATTTGGACCCGTATATGCTGGAAGAAACAGACCTTGTTTACCGGGGTTTAAAACGTGGCTGGAAAGTGATTTATGCGCCTGATACCAAGCCCCGCCACAAATGCGGCGGTACGATTAACAGCAAAAAAAGCAAATTTACGCAATTTTTATCCAAACGCAACCGCACTTGGTTTGTGTGGAAAAATATACACGATTCGTCGCTTTGTCTGGCGCATTGGCTGCGGTTTGTGTTTTCGTTTTCGCCCCGCTTGTGGAAGGAGTGCTTGAAGGGCTATTCGGTTTTTCATAAGGCGGCCCTGCGCGAAAAATCTGCCCGCAAAAAGACGGATTTAGAACTGTTGGAAGAGTCCAAAGCGTTTGAACAATTTGTAAAAAAAAACGCTAATTTGCAAAAACAACTAGATACAAAAGCCCAACTGGACTTTTTGCAAGAGCGCTTGCTGTGTTATAGTTATAAATATAACAATTCTTGGAAGATTTCCTCTCATATGTTAGGGGCCAGTATATCTAGTTTAAAATTTAGTAGGTTAGTTTCAAAAAAATCCTCCAACACTATTAGGATTTGTATGGATTTGGAAGGCGGGTTGGGGGATTTGATGCCGGGATTAAATTATGTGTGCGCTTTTTATAAAAAATTTGCCCCTTTATCCCCAATGACGATAGATATCTCTTTTCATAACTTAAAAATGCTTAACGCGTTTTTGCCGCCTTTTGTGAACCGGACTCTTTTGCAAAGAGAAATAAAAGATTATCCGTATGATTTGATTATAAATGTTATCCGCTGCCCAGTTATAAAAGCGGCAAATATTCACGCCTTTCCGAAACAGTTAAAAGCGTATGTTACAAAACTGCTTAATTTTGAAAAGGAAAACAAAGAATTTCTGGTTTTAACTCCTTACAAAGATACCATTACAAATAATATTTACTCGCCTGTTGTTAATCGTTGGCACCAAGCGGATATGGTAGAGGAACTGAACCTAACAGAGGATTTTGTTTTACCTGTTTCTTTCAAAAACGAAGCAGAAACTTTGACTAAATTCGGTTTAACGTCAAAAAAATTCATAACCGTAAATAGAGAAGTTGGCCTCGCCGGAGTAATTGAAAGCACAAAACTATGGCCGTTGGACTATTACCGGAAATTAGTGTCTATGATAAAGAGCGCATACCCCTCGTATCAAATCATAGAAGTTGGATATGGTAAAGGCGAGCGTTTAGGAAATACTGATAAAAACTTGGCGGGAAAAACCTCGTTAGAGGAAATAAAAGTCATTTTAAAGCACGCTCTTTTGCATATAGACAGCGAGGGCGGACTAGTTTACTTGCGCCACGCATTAAAGGGGGGACCGTCTTGTGTGTTTTACGGGCCAACCTCCCCGCAAGTTTACGGATATTCCGAAAATATCAGTTTGTGCAGTAATGCTTGCCCTATACATTGCGAGTGTTATTCCCGCACTTGGCAAAAAAAATGCTTAACAGGGAAAAGAATATGTATGGAAAGTATTACGCCCCAATACGCATTGGATAAAATTATTGACTCCAAACTATTACAAAAGGATAAATAAAATGACTGAAAGTGAGAAAGATATTCTATACAGTAAATACGGATATTCCAAAATCTTACTTTTTATTCATTTACTGGGAAAATATATTAAAGACTTATATCATCCGAGTATTCAAATTAAGAAACCGATAGTTATAGGAAAGAATAATATTATTCCTTTTATTCCCCAAGGGGTGCAAATAGAAATATATGGGGAGAATAATAAAATAGAAATAGCCCCTTCGGTAAAAAAGTGGATAGGGATAATTGCGTGTGGCGATATAGAAACCCCGGTATATAATTGTCATATAAAAATTGGTGAGAATTCTGATGCTAATGGCGTAAATATTATTGTAATGGAAGACAATACAACCGTTACTATTGGAGATAATTGTATATTCTCTTGGGGAATATGGCTATTTGCTAGTGATACCCATACCATTTATGACGTTAAAACCAAGAAATTACAAAACTGGGGCAAGGAAATTGTCATTAGTGATAATGTTTGGTTGGCTAGGGACTGTACAATTTTAAAGAATAGTTTTATTGCCAAAAATTGTGTAGTAGGGGCTTCTGCGGTGGTATCCGGTAAGTTTACGGAGGAAAACTGCGTAATTGCCGGGAACCCAGCCAAGGTTGTAAAGCGCGGCGTGGCTTGGGATAGGCGCCGCCCAAAGGAATATATTAAAGAATATCCACTAGAAAAAAATCCGCCGCGTTAACGCGGCGGATTTCAAAAAGTTTATAACTACTGCTCACAATAAACCCCGGGCGTAAGCCCGAGGGATGGAGTGTGCGAACCCGCTACTAGAAAACTTTGTTTTCTCATTATGTTTAGTAGCGGGCAAAATTAAGCAACGCTGAAATTTTGGAGCAAAAGAAACCCCGAGCGTGAGCTCGGGGAGTTTCATAAAATCCAACTTATTTTTGCGGTTTTAACAGCACTAACCTTTCGGCTAATTTTTCAAACGCCCGGGCCCGGTGGCTGATTTTATTCTTTTCGGCTTCTGTCAGTTCCGCAAGCGTTTTTTTGGTTTCGCCCACTAAAAACAGCGGGTCATACCCAAAACCGTTTTCGCCGCGGTAACCAAAACCAATGTATCCGTCCAGCGCGCCCTCAAAGGTTTGTACGCACCCTTGCGGGGTTGCCAGGCAGGCCACTGTGCGAAAACTGGCTCCGCGTTGGGGCAGTAACTGCCCCTCCAAGGCGGATAACAACTTGCGGTTGTTATCGTCTGCGTCGGCGTGTTCGCCCGCATAACGGGCGGTATATACGCCGGGGGCTCCGTTTAAAAACTTTACTTCCAGCCCCGTATCGTCCGAAATAGCGGGTAACCCCGTTTGGCGGGAAGCATAGACGGCTTTTATTTCCGCGTTGTCTTCCAACGTGAGGCCCGTTTCGGGCGGGAGCGTTAAGCCTTTAAAATCCGCCAAACTGACGTATTCTATCGGCGTGCCGTTTTTGGTTTTTACGGGCAAGATGTCTATTAACTCTTTAAACTTATGCGGGTTGCCCGTAGCAATTAAAATCTTCATTAACTTGTTGCGCCTTCTTATTTCATCATTACGACTTCGTCGGTCATATTCAGCGCGACCAAGTACGCCTTGTACATATCTTCTTCGCTGAGCCACTCGGTGAAGGCGTGGGGGTTGTTTTGCCCCGTAAATACGGTGTAGGCCCCTTTGCCCAGTTTAAGCATTAACATAGAGGCCGTCGTGCCGGCGCGTTCTTCTTTAAAGTTCGGCGTTACGCCCGCGTTTTTGAGCGCGTTGGCAACCACTTGGTGCGCTTGCGGGTGGATGTTTTCGGCTACGTTGCCGTATTGTTTGGCAATCGCGCGTTCAATCTTCACGCCGTATTTAGCGCTGATTTCTTTGGCTACTTTGTCGGCGTAGTTCTTCCAGTCGTCAATGTTCTGCTGGCGGAAATCGCGCAGGCGGAAGTCCAGTTCGGCTACGTTTACTTTGCCGTCGCCCATATCCATATGGTGCAGTTCCACATAGCCTTGCTGGCCGCGGCTGTTGTTGGGCAGCCACTCGTCCTTGGCGCAGGCGGCGCCCAGTTCGCAGGCGGGTTTCCAAGCGTTTCTGTAACCGTTTTCAGCGGCCATAGATTGGTGTCCGTTTACACCGTGCACGCGGTAAATCACTTTTTCGGCGTTGAAGTTGCTTACCACTACTTCGCCGTTTACGCCGCCGTCAAAGTCAAAGGCGAGGTCCGGGTTGTAGGGGGTTTCTTCAATATAATCAGCCGAGCGGCCCACGTCTTCGTTGGGCGTAATGACGATTTGAATTTTACCGTGTTTTTTAGCCGGGTTTTCGGCCAAGGTTTGAATTAAGGTTACAATGACGGATACGCCGGCCTTATCGTCGGCGGATAACATTGTGGTACCGTCGGAAGTAACAATGGTTTTACCAATCATTTGCTTCAAATACGGGTCGGTTTCCAAGGTCATTGTGTGGCCGTTTTTCAGTTGAATCGGTTTGCCGTCGTATTTAGCGATTTTTTGCGCTTTAATGTTTTTGCCGATAATATCGGGCGTGGTATCATAATGGCAACTAAAACCCAAGGTAGGGGTTTGCCAATTTACATTGGACGGAATTTCCACATAAATATAGTAATGTTCGGACAAGGTGGTCTTAAAGCCGAATTTTTGGATTTCGGCGTATAATTTTTTGGCGGTCTCAATTTGTTCCGGCGTCATATCGGTGGCGTCGCTGCTTTGGCTGTCGTAGGTGGTGTATTTTAGAAAGCGGTCCAGCATCGTGCTGCGGTATTTAGCGGCCAAAGAGGCATTTTTCTGCCCCAAATTCTTACGGACGGAATCTTTTACATAGGTGCGTTCACGCGGAGTGTTGTTAGCGGGCCAGGCGGTAGCGGCATAGGCTTGGCTGGCAAAAGAAGCGCCGAAAACAAATACGGACAAAACGGCGAACAACTGTTTGATTTGCATAAAATCTCCTTTGATTAATATTACTATTATTTTATGAATCTGCCCCCTTTGCCGCAAGGGCCAAAAGACCTAAATAAAACTTGGGTCCTAAATGTAGGGGGAAATAAAAACCCCCGCGCAGGGCGGGGGAGTGAAAGAGTCTATTTTTCTGTTTGCGGAGCGGGTTGCAGGTTCCACAGGGTAATTAGCCTTATCACCGTGCGCAGGGAGGCTTCCATTACGTCCACATCCGCATATTCGCGCTCGCTGTGCAGGTTGTACTGCCCGGCGAAGATATCCGGCGTGGGCAGGCCCATAAACGAAAGTGTAGAGCCGTCCGTCCCGCCGCGCGCCGCCATACGGTTGGGCGTAATGTCCTCTTGGCGCATTGCCATTTCGGCCAAATTTACCACTTGGGCGGGCAGGACCGTCTTCATATTCTTATACTGGTCTTCAAACGTCAGTTCAAAACCCGTACCTTTATAGTTCATTGCTTTAACGGTGTTAAAGGCGCGGGTAACCTCGTTTACAAGGCCTTGCATTTCCTCGTCCGTAAACGCGCGGATAATGCCCTTTACCGTGCTTTCGTCGCCGTTAGTAACAATGGAGTCCACCAAAATAAACCCGCGGCGGCCGGCCGTGTTTTCCGGGCGGCTTTGGCGCGGCAGGAGCGTATGGAAATCTGACGCCATTAACAGGTTGTCTGCAAAGGCGGAGTTCATTGCTTCACCGGGGTGGACGGCGCGCAAGCCCTTAAATACGGCGGTAAAGGCCTTGGCGTTAAAGGTTTCGTCCGTCAGTTGCCCTAGGTCGCTGCCGTCCAGGGTATAGGCGTAATCGGCGCCAAACGCGGCTACGTCCATTTTTTCGGCGCCTGTGCCCACTTCTTCATCCGGCGTAAAGGCTACTTTAATAAGCCCGTGTTCCAGTTCCGGGTGGTCATAGAGGTATTGCACCATCGTCATTATCACGGCTACACCCGTTTTGTCGTCCGCACCCAATAACGTGCCGCCGGAAGCGGTGATAATATCGTGTCCGCGCGCGCGGGCGAGTTGGGCCGAGTTGGCGGGATTAATGACTAATTTTTTCTCGGCGTTAATGACAATGTCGCCCCCTTGGTAGTTTTTATGTACTTGGGGTTTAACGTCCTTGCCGGAGGCTTCCAGCGCGGTATCCATATGCGCGAGGAAGGCCACTACGGGCGAGGGGTTCGCCGCCGTGGCAGGGATTTCCCCGGTAACAATGGCGTGCGCGTCTATCTTTACGTTTTTAGCCCCGTATTTTTTAAGTTCCTTGGCCAGCGCCTTAGCCATTTTTAACTGGCCGGGCGTGCTGGGGACCTTATCCGTTTGGTCGTTGGATTGGGTGTCAAACGTAACATATTTGGTAAAGCGTTCCGTCAGTTGTTTTTTTGCTTCGGCTTTACTATATTTGGTTACGGTTTTCCACTCCAAGTCCTGCGCTTGCGCCACAAGGGGCAAGCACAGGGTGGCCACGCAAGCGGCCGCGGTGCAAAGTTTGTTCATTAGGCCAAATCCTCCAACGAAGCCGTAACCTGTGCCAAAGTAAGGCGTGCGGCAGCCAGTTCGTTTTTGGTCTTTTCTACCTGCTCTTTGGGAGCGTTTTTAATGAAACTTTCCTGCGAAAGTCTGGCTTCGCGCGAAGCAATGTTCGCTTTGGCGATAGCAAGGTCCTTTTCCAAGCGTTTCTTTTCCTTTTCAAAGTCAATTAAGCCCGTAAGCGGTACATAAATGGCGATGTTGCCCGCCACCGCAGTAGCCGTTTGCTTGGGTTTAGGTAAATTAACGCCGATATCCAATTTTTCAATTTTAGCCATTAATTTAATGTATCCTTCGTAAGCCTTTACAACCGCTAAATCCGCCTCGTTCTTGGCAGACAAAACGGCCGCAATTTTGAGCCCCGGCGGCACATTGAACTGCGCGCGGATGGTGCGGATTTCGCGCGTAACGTTTTGCACAGCCTGCATTTTGGCTACGGCTTCGGTATTGACCCAAGCGGGGTTAAATTCCGGATAAGACTGGTTGAGCAAGAACTCTTCCGTCTCGCCAACATACGGGCGCAGAGAGGCGGCAATTTCTTCCGTGATGTACGGAATTAACGGGTGCAAGGCCTTTAACGTGCCGTACAAAATGTGTACGCAAAGCGCCATAACCTGTTCTTTTTCCGCCGTTTGGAAGCGTTGTTTGGCCAGTTCTACATACCAGTCGCAGAAATCGCCCCACAAAAAGTGGTAGAGCGTATTGGCCGTCAGCGCGAGGTTGTATTTTTCAATGCCTTCGCGAGCGGTTTTGATAGCGTTGGTGTAGCGGTCTAAAATCCATTGGTCGGCCAGTTCCGTAAGGTGTTCCGGCATTTTGAGCGGGCCCGTTAAGCCTTCCATATTCATTAAGATAAAGCGGGAAGCGTTGTAAATCTTGTTGCAGAAGTTGCGCGCACCCGTAATGCTTTCCTCGGAATACGGAATATCCTTGCTGGGCACGGCCTGCATTAAGAGCGAGAAGCGTACCGCATCGGTACCGTATTTGGCGGTCATATCCAAGGGGTCAATTACGTTGCCCAAGGATTTGGACATCTTCTTACCGCGTTTATCGCGGATAATCCCGTTCAAATACACATCTTTAAAGGGAAGTTTGCCCGTAAAATCCAGCCCCGTCATTACCATACGGGCTACCCACAGGTACAAAATTTCGTACCCGGTTACCATTACGCTGGTAGGATAAAAGTGTTCCATTTCGGGCGTTTTTTCCGGCCAGCCGAAGACAGACATCGGCCACAGCGCAGAGGAGAACCAAGTGTCCAATACATCAGGGTCCTGCACCAAATCGTGCCCGCCGCAAATGGGGCATTTTTCGGGCTTTTTAAAGGATACAATCGGCTTTGCGCCGTCTTCAAACGATACCTTGGTTAATTGTTCGTGGCCCTGTTGGTCGGTAGCAAAGGTGAGGCCTTTTTCGCTGCAATGGCGGCAGTACCACACCGGGATACGGTGGCCCCACCAAATCTGGCGGGAAATACACCAGTCCTGGATGTTTTTAAGCCAGCCCAAAAACGGGTTTTTCCAACTGGCCGGGTGGAATTGCAATTCGCCCGATTCCGCGGCCTTAATGGCCGGGGCGGCCAGTTTGTCCATTTTGACGAACCATTGTTCGCTCATAAAGGGCTCAATGGGGCTGTGGCAGCGGTAGCAGGTGGAAACGGCGTTGTTGTATTTTTCTTCTTTTACAAGTAGTCCGGCTTCGTCCAAATCCTTTACGGTTTCCTTGCGGCAAAGTTCGCGGTCCATACCCAGATATTTTTCGGGGCAGTTAATCATCTTGCCCTTGTCGTTGATGACGGTCATAATGGGCAGGTTGTGGCGTTGGCCGACTTCGTAGTCGGTGGCGTCGTGCGCCGGGGTGATTTTTAAGGCGCCCGTGCCGAAGCCGAGTTCTACGGCTTCATCGGCGATAATCGGAATCGCGCGGTTGGCGAGCGGGATAATAACTTTCTTGCCCACCATATTTTTATAGCGTTCGTCCTTGGGGTTTACGGCAATGGCGGCGTCGGCGTAAATGGTTTCCGGGCGGGTAGTGGCAATGACGATACCGTCAGAGCCGTCCTCGCCTTTATAGCGCAGATACCACAATTTGCCCGCGTGCTGTTCGTGTTCTACCTCAATATCGGATAAGGCGGTGGAACAGCGCACGCACCAGTTGATTAAGCGTTTGCCGCGGTAAATATATTTCTTTTCCCACCATTGGCGAAAGCACTCGTAAACGGCTTGCGCGCGTTTTTCGTCCATTGTAAAGCGGATGTCGGACAAATCCAAGGCCCAGCCCATTTTGCGGAATTGGTTGAAAATGGCGTTGCCGCACTCCTTGTACCAATCCCAAACGGTTTGTACAAAGGCTTCGCGGCCTAAGTCGTGGCGGGATTTGTGTTGCTCTTTGGCGAGTTTCTTTTCAATGACGTTCTGTGTGGCAATACCGCCGTGGTCCGTACCCGGTACCCAATAGGCGTCTTCGCCGAACATACGGTGGGCGCGGATTAAAACATCCTGTAACGTGTTGGTGGACGCGTGCCCCATATGCAGCGCACCCGTAATGTTGGGCGGCGGGATAACAATAACAAAGGGTTTTTTGGTTTTATCGTTTTTGGCGGCAAACAATTTGGCGTTTTGCCATTTGTCGGCCAATTTTTGTTCTACTTCTTGCGGTTCATACGCTTTGGGTAACATAGTTTCTTCCTCGGTTTTTTGAATTTGCGTGATGTGCCTTCACGCGTAACCTATATATATTTTACCAATTATGCCGCCCTACGACACGGCATAAAAAACCCCGGGGCTTGCGTCCCTGGGGTGTAAATTATTTTTGTTCTTGCGGAAGCGGTAAGGTGCGGCACGAATCAAAGAAGTCTAATTTCGGGTCGTACACCTTGCTTTGGGATTCCATTAAGGTCAAAAGCGAGTGGGAAATATTATCGTGTGAGAATTTTCCTTCCGCAGCTTTCTTTTTAAGACAAGCGTAATCAATATGGTCGGATTTCTTCATTACGTCGCTCATCCAAATTACCATCGGCACGCGGGTTTGCGTTTCGGGCGCAATCGCGTACGGGATTCCGTGCAGATATACGCCGTTTTCACCCAAGGATTCCCCGTGGTCGGATACATACATCATCCCCGATTCCCATTTGGGGTGTTCCTTTAATATATTAATCACGCTGGCGGAAATATAATCCGCGTACAAAATGGTGTTGTCATACGTGTTGACGATTTGCTCGCGTGTACAGGTTTGAATTTCCTCCGTGTCGCAGGTTGGCGTGAACTTTTTGAACTCTTGGGGATAGCGGCGGAAATACGTCGGACCGTGGCTGCCGATGGTGTGCAGAACGATAAACAAATGTTCGTCCTTGGAGTTCTTTAAATAATCGCGCAGTTCACCCAGCATAATTTCGTCGTGGCAGTAGAGCCCGTCGCAATATTTTTTATTTTTTACGTCCATTTCTTTGTTGGGTACGCGGGTGCAAACGCCTTTACAGCCGTTGTCGTTTTCCAGCCAAAGTACCTTGTAGCCCGTTTGCTGTAACAAGTCCAACAGGTTTTCGGTATAGCGGGCATCGGTGGGGTTAAAGCCGTCGCGCGTGGCGAACGAGAAAATAGCCGGTACGGAAACCGCCGTAGCCGTGCCTGCCGACGTAACGTGCTGGAAATTGACGATATCTTCTTTGGCCAGGCGCGGGTTGGTTTCCCGTTCATAGCCATTTAACGAGAAGTTTTGCGCGCGGGCCGTTTCACCCAGTACGAGCACAAAAACCGTTTTCTTTTCGTCGTGGTAGGGGACGTGTTTGGCATCTTTGTCCAATTTGGTAAACGGGCGGCGGTGTTGGGCTTCTATCTGGAAATAGCGTACTGTGGCATACACATAGTTATGCGGAATAACCAAGCGGCGCACTTGGCGGTTGTTGCGCCCGAAGGAAGCGTATTCCTTATAAACAAACGGCGCTAATACCACCAGGCACAAAAGCAAAATGCCCACGCGGGCCAAGCGGGCGGTTAATTCTTTAAAAAAGGGTTTAAAAATAATTTTTACGCGGCACAAAATAAGCGACGGCAAAATACCCAATAAAACCAGCCACGAAACGGAACGCAGGGTGATTAAATCCTTTACTTCGCCGGGGTTGGTTTCAAAGGTGTTGCGAATCATATCCGCATCAATAAATACGCCGAACTGATAGGTTAAATAGTTGACGGCCGCCGACACGATAAGAATCAGCACCATAAGCGGCTTGCCGACATACGGTAATAACAACACGCAAAAGGCCGCATAAATAACGGTAAAAATCAATATAGGTAAGGACAATAAAAATACGCCGTCCGCAAAGCCGGAAACGCTGACGTGTGTAAAAACGAAACGCCAAAAACTGATGTTCATTAGTAGCAAGAAATAGGCGGATAATATAGCCACCAAGCGGGTAGCGGGGACTTCGGGCCTGCGGGCAAGCAAGGATAGCAGTTTCTTCATTTTAATATTCCTGTTTTTAATATATGTATATTTTACCAATTTGGCAAATTACTAGCCTAGGCCCGGGCAGGCTGTGCAAATGGCCCCGATTATGCCATAATATAAATATGGAAAACAAAAACTTGGTCCGCACGGAAGAAATTATAGAGCCCGAAATTTTGGACGAAAACGGTAACCCCATTGGGGGGGAGCATACGCCCAAGGATTCCGCACGCCGCAAAGGCGACAATGGGGGAATCTTCGGTGGAATTTTGGTGCTGGCCTTTGGGTTTATTATGACGCTCCTTGTGGCAGCGTTTAGCATTTTTGTCTTGGTTCCGCTAATGCTTATCGGGCGTGTGTTGGGCTTCCAAATGCGTACATTTAAACGCTGATTTCAACGAAAACTTTTCCACCTGCACATTTTTTTGCTATAATAAACAAGTAGTCATTAGACCGCACACCAATTTTGGAGAGGTGGCCGAGCGGTTTAAGGCACAGTCCTGGAAAGACTGCATACGGGAAACCGTATCGAGAGTTCGAATCTCTCCCTCTCCGTATCTTTTTTATAACCTTTAGAGCAAGTACCCCAACGGAAAATTCTTTCGTCGGGGTGTTTTGCGTTATTCCACTAAAATCTGCTCTAAATGACGGTTTAGAGACGGTACAATGGAAAAAAGCACTTGTGATGCTCTGTTTGTCAAAAAAGAAGTGGAAATTTGTTGCTTGTATTATATATTTGATATACAATGAGCATTATGAGCCGCGTAAGTGTAGATGATTTTTGTGAAGAAACAGAATGTATATATGAAGGCGAGCATTATTCGGTGCGGGATAATGGCGCTGTAATGCGCCATGCCCGACCAGGAAAACGTGTACGCCCTCTAGATAATCAATGGACTTTTGGAAGGCCAAATGCCTTAACAGGGTATATGGAAATAGCTTCTGTTCGAGTTCACAGAATTGTTGCTACTGCCTTTCATGGAGTTCCTCGCAATAAGGAAGATGTGGTTGATCATATAGATACAAATCGGCGCAATAATCGTCCCGAGAACCTTCGATGGTTGAGCCGGTTGGAAAATGTACTTAAAAATCCTTATACACGTAAAAAAATAGAATATCTTTGTGGTAGCATAGAGGCGTTTTTAGAAAATCCAAAGTTATTGCCTCTAAGTAAAGAAGACTCTAATTTCAATTGGATGCGAACAGTAACGAAGGAAGAGGCCGCTAATTGTTTGCACAATATGGAACGTTGGCGAGTTAAGGAACATACTACTCCAAAAGGAACTATGGGGGATTGGATTTTTAAAGACCTAAAGGAGCAACAACCTCAAGTAATAGACTCTCGAATAGTTTCTTTAACGCCAGGAGCTTTTCAAAAGGATTGGCACATTCCTTCGGAATTTCCTCTTTGTCCTATGAATGTGGAAAGGGAGAATCCATTATTAGGTTATGCTCACAATCTCCAAAAAGGTAAGGTTTTCTGTAAAAATAAACATTATGAGTCTATTTTAGAAGATTTTGTTATATCAAAGGATAATAATACTATTTGGATTATTTGTTCCAATGAAACAAATATGAAACCGTGGTCAGCATCAAAAATTATATTTGATAAGGGGTTTGTTCATATATCATTAGGTTCATTTTTTGAAAGAAATGGAGCTGAAAAAACAGTGACTCTTGATAGAGGCTTAGTCTGGCAAGGACCTGATGGAATAGATGACTATTGCTAAACTGATTAGGAAAAATTAATTATGCATAATGTAGCAGAAGAAATAACTGGAGAATGGTTACGTTATATTAAAGGATGCAATTTTGTGGAATATAACGTGAAGGGCCCTCATCAAACTGAAATAGACGTTATCGGTCTGAAAATGGCTGAAAATACTATATATGTTTGTGAAGTGGCAGCGCATGTTCAAGGTTTACAATATGTAAACACAAAAACTAGTCAGCCCAATACAGCAAATAAATTTATCCAAAAGTTTAAAAAAGATAAAGACTATATTGATAAACATTTTCCTCATTTTAAAAAAATTTATATGTTGTGGAGTCCGGTAGTAAAAGTATCTAGAACAGGAGCGAAATATAATGCCCTGCAAGCCGTAAAGGATGTTCAACTGCAGTTGCAAAGAGAACTTCATATCCAACTCGAATTGGTGGTTAATGAGCATTATCTAGCCGCTATTAACCAGTTAAAGGAATACGCTTCTAATATTAGTTATGATTTGAGTAAATCAGCTGTTTTACGCTATCTTCAAATAGAGGGTTGCTTGCAAAAATATGCTAGTAAACTAAAGGAAGAAAATAAACTATAAATTGCCGCATTCTATATCAAACGAAATAGAGAGGATTATTTTTACTTTCTTGTTAGGTTATCGGCCGTTTTTTAAATTATTTCTTTTAACTCCAGAGGTTCAATATATTTTTGAGGAATTGTTTCAAAACCCAAATATGCCCCTAAAATTTGTTCGGTTACGCTGCCGGTAGAATCGCTGTCGCCGGAGTGATTCACGGCGGTTAAAACTCCTTTTTCAAAATCGTTGCTGTATTTGAGGGCGCAATAAACGGCGATTGCCAGCGTTTCCTCCGCCACCCAACCTTGTCCCAACAATTTAAATGCATTATCAGTGGGGGTTTTTAGATGTGCAAGTGTTTGCGCTTGCGCAATCAGCATTAGCCATTTAGCCATTGTTGGAGAAATTTGTTTTTAGCGCAGGTAATCGCATCTGCGGTAAATAAAGTCTTTTGGGTATCGTCTGATATTTGGGCGATATTATTTGTGAGTACATAATCTGTTAGGCCGTCAGAACCATACTTATAAAATTTGTTCTCTATATATTGTAATCTACCAACCTTTGCATATTATCTATTTGGAACTCACAAAGTTTTTGGCGGACTTGCCGTAAATCTTGGATGTTAAGAGTGATGTCAGAAGTATTGTTTTCCAACCAAGAGTGCTTCCACATAGGCCAGCTTGGATATATGAATCCAATATAATCCCCATATTCTGAAGAAAAACGGTAGTTATTTTCATCGTATAAATCATCCATATTTAGATAATATGGATTACCTAATGCATTATTTCTTTGTTTATCCATATATACAAATACAAAAATCGGTTTTTGTAAGCGTTTAGCTAATTTGGGCAAAATAAAACAGTGCTCCCCCTTCCACTCTTGTAAAGACAGAGAAAAGAGAGTGATATCGTGTGTATCGGTAAAAATGGGCGTTTTGGCACTACACCACTCTAATCTGCTTGTAGATAATGTTTGTATGGATTGATGGATATTTTCCTGTTGTGTAACATCGGCTTTTTCCAGAGAAGAAAGAGAATGAAAGGAATATCCGCTTTCTAAAGACAATAACCATTGAAAGTCTTTTTGAGGAGTTATATGGGGACTTCGTATTCCAATGCTTATGGACTGATGTATAAAATGCCATAAAAGCCACGTCCGAAAGTGTTCAAGCGCCATATAGTGGCGGCTTCCTATAAAGATATAACACTCCCCGGGAACAAACTCCACAAAAAAATCTTTTAATTGCTGGCTGGGGCAAGGGATTCCTCCTTGTTCGTGTTCAACAGGGTGCCATGTGTTTTGTAGTTTTTGATTGTATTCTTGGATGATATTTTGGATAGAATCACACATAATAATATCCTATTTGTCGGTAATTATTCCACATTCTTGGTTGAAGTGTACATTCAGTTGTGTGCGTATAGAATGTTCACTATGAACTACGATATTTAATTCGTTTTCTCGTTGAGTTTTCTGGATAAAAATCAATAACTCATTAGAAAATATTTGCATTGAAGCAGAAAGTAAATCTAATAAATTAGAGGGACTCCCTGTAAATTGTTGTTTACACTGTACCGATATTAATACGGCAATTTGTAATTCTTGGGCCAGTTCGCGCAATTTGCCTAGTATATAATTTGTGTCTTTTTGGGCCCCTTTAATTAACTGAAAATAATCTATGGCTAGTAATTTAAGATTTATATCTGTTTGAGATAATTCTTTATGCAGTCGGCGGGTTTTTCGGCAAATTTCTTCTATGTCAATGGCAGGAGTATCATCAATATACAAGGCGGATTTTTGTAATTTCTCTAATGTCGGTTGAATGATCTGCTGGTATTGTTCCTTGGAGAAATATCCCTCTCTCAACTGTGCAATTTTAATATTGCAGCATTTTCCTACTAGTCGTTCAAATAAACTGTTTTTCCCTATTTCTATAGAGAAAAATACTGTTTGAATGTGTTGGGAGACTGCCGTATTTGCTATTACATTTGTGATAAAGGCCGTTTTCCCTTGGCGTGGCTGTGCAGTTATGAAAGTAAGTTTTCCTATTTCTAAACCGCTGATTTCAGCATCTAATGATTTAATTCCTGTGGGGACAAAATGATTGTATGTAGTCATATTTTCTCCTTTTCTATAGTTTAGATAAGCGTTGCGACAACCTTCGGTCGTTTTTTAACTTCAGTAAATCTTTAACGCTTAAAACCTCTTTTGAAGTACCGGATAGGATATCCAAAATGGTTTTAGCGGGTAAAAAGGATATTTCTAAAAGCCGGGACATATAACTGTCTGTGCAGCCCTCTTGTTTTGCCAACTCTAAAATAGAGGAAGCCCTGCCGGAGAAGAGTTTTTCCCGCAAAGTATAACTTTGACAAATAATTCTAACTAATGGTTCTTTGGGATAATTAGGGATAGGATTTTCAGTTCCTAAAATAATCTTTTTTCCTTTGCAGGCCCTTCTAATTTGAAAAGGGTATTCAAAGGTTTGCAGGGTATTTTTGTCATATGTAAGTGTTTTGCAAGATCTATTTTCTGCTATAGAAAGCAAAAATTCTTTTAGTTGGGCTGGGGATATGGTTAGTTTTAACGTATTAGGGGTCAAATCAACTCTTACCAGAAGTAATTTTCTTATTTCTGTGGATATGGAAAGCTGAGGGATTTTCGCTATTACATCTTGTTGTAGGGATATATGGTAATCCGAGAGAAGCGGGGTTAAAAATGAGGGAGCATTTAAAATTTCTTTTAAGTGCTGGGTAACAAAATTTTCCAGTTCTCCTGCCGGAACTTGCGTAATAGCGCCCAGTTTTTCCCTTTCTTGCTTAATCATAGCTTGGCTTGTGTAATATCGCCGTTTCTTGTTTCCGGAACCGCTTGCTTTGGGGCTCATCCGATTACCTTTATCATCAAACAGTCTGCCGGCTAAGAAACTGGGGTGGGTGTCGTGATAGGTGCGTTTGACTTGGTGTTCCGTAATAATTTGTTGAACCGAGTTAAATAATTCCCTATCCACTAATGCCTGATGTAGCCCCGGATACCATATTCCTTTATGTCCCACTTCTCCAATATAAACCCGGTTGGATAAAATACGATGCAGATTAATTTTGGTAAAAGGTTTCCCTAAAGAGGTTTGGATGTTGTTAGCACGTACCCAATCTAACAGTTTTCCGACGCTTTTTAACGCATAGTATTGTTTGAACAACGAGATTAATACGGCGGCCTGCTGTGGATGAGGAAAGAGCTTTTTATCTTTGCGTTCATATCCAAAAGGTGGATAACCGCCCATCCACATACCTTTCTTTTTACTGGCGGCGTATTTATCCCGGATCCGTTCGGCAGTCACTTCCCGTTCAAATTGTGCAAAAGACAGAAGCATATTAAGTGTCAACCGACCCATACTGGTCGTGGTATTGAAGTGTTGGGTAATGGATACGAAAGATGCTTGGCTGGCGTCTAATACCTCTATGATTTTACTGAAATCCATTAAACTGCGTGTTAATCGGTCAATTTTATAGACAACGATAATATCAACTTGTCCCAACCGGACATCTTGTAGGAGTTTTTGAAGAGCGGGGCGTTCCAACGTCCCTCCGGAATATCCGCCATCATCGTAGGGCGTGGAAATCAGGACCCAATGCTCTGATTTCTGGCTTTTAATATAAGCTTCACAAGCTTCTCGCTGGGCTTGGAGACTGTTAAAATCTTGTTCCAGCCCTTCCTCGGAGGATTTCCGCGTATAAATGGCGCAGCGAATAGGTTTATTTTGCATTTTTTACCCCAAAAAAGACTTTTCCATTCCATTGCTTGCCTGTTATTTTGCGTGCGACGGCGGATAAGCTCTTGTAGGTTTGTCCGCTATACAAATACCCGTTTGGAATGACTTCCACTTTGTATTGGCTTCCATTATAAGAGCGTATGAAACAGGTTCCCTCGGAAAAAGTCTTTTCCTCGGGGCGGTTTTGTTTGTATTTATTTATATTTTCTTGCGTTTGAGTGAGTTGCCGGAAGAAGTGTCTAAGATTGATTTTGTCTTCGTACGCTTGTTTATACCAGGCAATATACCTAACCAGCAAGGATCTGCGCAGCTTGGGTATTGGTTTTTTGACGTACATAGCCCAAGCTTTGCATAATTGTTTATTTGTCAGCGTATGGGGTGTTTTCATATTCCCTCCCACGTATATTACTGCTTACGTAGGGAGGGATAGTCAAGCTAATCTTGCTGAAGATATTTCTTTAGTGTGTTGTGCAGTGTATGCTTTAAAGAGATGGGTTCTACAATATGAATATGCGGCAACCAAGGCATTAGGGGCAGCAAGACTTCTTCGTCTTGGGATATGGTTGTTTCAAGCGTTAGGCTTCCGTCCGAATGTTTGGTTACGATTTTTTGTCTTGGGAAATAGTTCCGTTTTTCAAAATAAGAGGCAATATTTGCCTCAATTTTCAAAATTACGCGGTTTTTTACTTGTTCGTTAAAGAATACGCTGGTACTTTCTTTTAGGGCGTCTAAGGCCGTTTTGGGGGGAGTAAAAGCCTCTTGCGTGTTTTTTATCTCCAAAATACGGTCCAAACGCAAAGTTTTAATTTGTTTCCGGTCGTTTAAACCGAACACATACCAAAATCCGCCAGAATGCAGTAATTTGAGCGGTTGCAGATAATAATTTAATTTTTTAGCGGGATCCGCCGCAAATGTTAAATATACTGCCGTATGGGTATGGATTGCTTGTTCCAGTGCCTGCGTGACGGCGGATTTTTCATAGGCCGAAGAAGCGATTTGGAAATAATACGGGGATTCCTCTAGAGGACGTATAAGCCGCTGGTTTAAATTAGAGATTAAATTTTCAAATTTAGAGCCAAACGGTTTGGCCAATTCTAAAAGTAACACGAGCGCGGAAAGTTCTTCCTTGGATAATTGTAATTTTTTTAGGGAAAAGCCTTCCGTAAAACTATAAGTTCCCGGTTTAACTTTATAGAGCGGGATTCCGGCCGCTTCCAAATTAAGGATGTCCCGTTGAATGGTCCGTACGGTTACGCCCAGTTCTTCCGCTTCGCGGGGAATATCAATATTCCCGCCGTCCAATACGTTAAGCAGGTAAATGGTACGGGTTAATTTATTAAGCGTTTTCTCTTTCATAGTCCTGTTGGAGTTGTTTCATAATTTCATCAATTTGAGCAACAAGTTTGGGATATTCGTTATTTAGCCATTGATCTAATTTATTTTTTAATTCATTTTCCAGTTCTTCTTGAGTTACAGTTTCAGTATATTTTAATAATTGTTCGGAGTAGATGGTTGTCCACTTTTTTCCAGATAGACGTTTTTTGCGATCTTCTGGTAATCTTTTTAATAATTCTTGTTTAATTTTTTCGCTTTGATGATTTGTTCCAGTCGGTCCTACCACCAATTTAATCTGAATATTTTTTTTATTATTGAAAAACTCAAATAAAATCAAATCTTTACAATCTTTTAGCCAAATTCCTTGAGGGACCTTTGCAAAGGCATAGCTGTCCCAAGAGGATGGAGAAAAATTAAAAAAACACTTACTGTCGCGATATACGTGAATATCTTTTTTTGTCGCCTTGATACACTCGCTTAAAATGTTACTCATTTTAGCTTGAATATCTATTTTATACTCAAGAATTGTTTCAATAGCGTCCTTGTGAGTGGCGTATAATTGAGAGCATAATTTTTTGATTTCATTATCTTCCATAGTAATTTCTCTTTGTATTAATTGTTGATATTGTAATAATAAAGCGTGTACAGGTGAGGACATTTGTGGAATACTAATTAATAAGTGTTTTATTAATTCGTCAATGTCCGTATAAGATAATTGAATGACGTCATTTACCAAGTTTTGTGGGGGAGAGCCTTCTGGTGTTAAATATAATAAATATCGGTGGGGTATATCCGCAAATTGTTGTCTGATATATTGAACATATTTTGCCAGTTGTCCAGGTGTATCTGTAGTGTCAATTTTATTTTCAATACCGATAATAAATTCTTTTCCTTTGATTAATATATCAATACGCCCTGTTTTTGTATCACTCTCTGTTGAAACTTCGATTTCAGTAGGGTTTAGATTAGAAATGTGCATTAGAGTATTGGGGTGTTGTTCCTCTGGTAATTGTAATAGCAGCGTTTTAAGAGGAGCTGTTCCCAAATTATGGTTTGCTTGCGGATTAAATAACCAAGCTAACATCGCGGAATGACGTATCTCTTGACGATTTAGATTAAGGATGGAAAAGATGTTAAATTCCTGTAACTTACTTTCTAAAATGGCTAAATTGGGGTCTTTGAGGAAACTACATAGTTTAACAAGATCCTCTTGGTGTTTTTGATTCATACAACCTCCCTTTTAAAGAGTATAACTCTATTAAACGACAAAGGTCGGTCGTTTTTATCAAAAAGAGGGTATAAAAAAGCGACGACCGCACTTTGAGGGTGATCAAACGCTCAGAAATGGGTCATCGCCGCCATGCCCATTTGGGCACAGCAAAACCATGACCTCATTTTGGTTTGATCACCATTTAGACGTTTAATCGTCTAAATCGTTGCCTTTACGGCTCCAAAACGAGTCATACAAATTTGGTACTACAATTCTATTAAAACAAATTCGGACAGAAACGACAAATTTCTGTCCGAATAATTTTAGAAGGCAAATTCTCCTTCTGTTTCATTTGGCATAAATTGAATCAGTATTTTGGCTACTTTGATATTTCCTTTTAATGCCTCATTTACCCAAAGGCGGCCTAGGGCTTGTTTAACTGAAATTTCGGAGATTTCTTTTCCCTCTTTGACTATAATCGTACGGTTCATCTCCTCCCGAATTATGGCGTGCATACTCTTTCGCCCTATTGGGCGTCCGCGGGGATTCCCTGATTGTCCGGGCTTGAATTGAAATTCTTTTGGCGGATGCCCCGGTCCTACTTTGTAAATATGTAATTTCATACAAGTACCTCCTTAAATTTAGCTTTTTGACCAGTTAACTGTTCAAATCGGTATAGAATTACGTCGCAATAGTGGGGATCAATTTCTATCATATAGCCTTTACGATTAGTTCTTTCGCAAGCAAGAAGAGTGGAGCCGCTCCCTGCGAAGCAATCCAAAACGATGTCTCCAATATTACTCACGTCTAAAATAGCGTCTGCAATCATTCCTACGGGTTTGACGGTCGGATGGAATTTTAAATCATTTCGATTCACGGGATTAGAAACCCGTACTCCGGGATAGCTCCACACATTTGTTCTGTTCCGTCCGTATTTTCCTAAGTCGATGTTATTAATGTGAGAAGCATTTCCTTTTTTGAACAAGAAGAAAAATTCGTGCTGTGAACGATACAGAGACCCCATTCCTCCACATTGTTTATCCCATACGCAGATGTTTTTCAGTGCGCTATAGACTTTACCTGCGGTAGTTATTTCGGCAATATGTCGCCAGTCCATACATACAAAGTGAAGGGATCCGTCTTTTGAGAATTGAATTAAATTCTTAAAAGTTTGGGATAGAAAATGAGTAAATTCCTGAGAACTCATTTCTCCATGAGCCATTGCAAAATCTTTGTGCTTGTATTTGCCGTTTCCGCAGATATGTCCATCTGTTTTGACGTTAAACGGGGCGTCAGTAAATACCATATCGGCTTTTTTATTGCCCAGTAATTCCTGATAACTGGCGGGTTCAAGCGCATTTCCACAAAACAACAGATGCTTTCCTAGGCTCCACAACTCGCCCGGTTTAACTCGTTTTGGAATGTTCGAAGACAGATCAAGAGCTTCTTCGTGCGGAGTATTTATTTCAGGCAGGTATAATAAATCAATATCCGGAGTTGAAAAACCTGTCACATTGATGTCCATCTCATTTTGGTATAAGATTAAATCTTGGAATTCCAGTTTTAAGGCTTCTTTATTCCAACAACTTTGCTCAGCAATACGATTGTCTGCTATCCGAAAAGCTTTTAACTCAAGGGGAGAGAGATGTTCAATTTTTACTGTTGGAACTGTTTTTAAGTTTAGTTTCGTAGCTGCTAACACGCGTCCGTGTCCTGCCAAGATAAAATTATCTTTATCGATTAGTACTGGATTGTTGAAACCAAACGCTTTAATGCTTCTTGCCAATAACTCTATTTGTTTTGGGGAGTGAATACGCGTATTCCTAGAATAGGATTTGAGCGTTTCTATAGGTGTATTTTCGATTTTCATATTTATCTCCTTACTGGGAATATAATCAGTCTAGTCAATAAAGAGATAAATCACGAGGACACGAAAATATAAAAGTTATGTCCTTTTGATTATGAAGAGATCCTTGATTAGTTTTCTAGCCCGCCCACATCTTCTATGAAAAGCATCGGAACTTAAATTTTGGAAAGATTTCCTTAATACTTTATCCTTTTGAGTTTTTTCAAACAGATCGGCTTCTGTCATACTTTTTGTTTGTAAGCTAAGTAAGCGGAGGTTTTCTAAGTTGGTGTCTGTAAAATATTTTGAAGGAAGCTCTTTTAGGTTAGCTTCAATAGCCGCTTTCTTGGAACGGAGAAACCCAATTAGTTCTGAAAATTTGATGTTATGGGTGATATGAATCGCTATATAAGGCTCTTCTGGAGATACATAGTAAATAGAAATTGGGTCTATGGCTTGTTCAATGGTGTTACACCATATAATTGAGAAAAGATGCGGTTCTAAAAGAGGGTGAATAGAATAATTCTTTTGCATGCCGCCAGCGATGATATTCCACTGAAGTTTCCTAGCTAATTCAAACAGTTTTTTATATTTTGTATGTTTAAGGATAAAATGACTTGGTCCAGCCTCAAAGCCCTCTAGTGGTAAGCCGTATTTTTGACGGTAGTTGCGTACAAATTGGATAAAATCTTGATGAAGAACAATTGCTCGGGCTAAAAAGATTAATTCTGCGGATACTTTTCTGTATCCGGCTGGATAATTTTCTAAGGCCCGACCGCTGGTAACAATTTTATATGACGGGTGCGTATGAACATTTACTCCCGGCAAGCGTTTCAATAGGAATTTAATTTGCATATACTACTTCAATACTATATTCATCTCTTTTAAAATATTTCGAAAATCCTCTAAATATATATTGTTTAAAATATGGCTCGGCGAATTGCCATCATAGTTGATAGCATTAATATTTTGTATAGAAATATACTTGTTAGATTCTTGTTTTTTTAAAGTAGTTGTAAATATGACTTGATTAGGAAGGGCTAAGAATTTACTCAGTACGATTGCTTCTTTTTGTGTTGATAACTCACCCTCTCGGAAGCCATCAACTATGATCGGAAAAGGATGTTGCAATGTTTTTACTAAGGCATATAATTTGGCTAAATAAAATTCAGCGTTTTCACTTCCTGAAAAAGTCTGATCTTTACGAGCAAATAAAGAGTCAAAATCAAGTTTTCCGAAAGGGTCAACCTCTTTATAAAATTCATTCATAAAAAACAGAAGTTGTTTGTTTATGTATTCTTTTGAGTTTTTTATTATATTTATTTGCTCTAATAAATTATGTAGTTTATTAGAAAGATTTAGAATTTTTTGATCTATTTGTTGTACTTCTTTTTCTGCGTCTGCAACACTTAATAATTCTTTTTTAACCAATAGCAAGCTTTCTATTGAAACATCTTCTTCTTGCATTAGATCGCGTATTTCATTTTGAAGATCAGCCATTTTTTTGGAAAATTGCTGAATATCTTCTTTGGCAGAATCAATCCTTTCCTGAATTGCCTTTTGAATATTGTTGCGGATTGTTGTATCTGACACGTCGAAGGTAACATTCTGGTGGGCATTTTCATATCCTATGCATGAAGAACCACAGTCTAGACATGTTAGCCGTCCTTCTTTCAATTCTGTATTTAGTGATCTTAATTCATTCAGTAGATTCTCATTCTTTATCTTGGAGCTGTATAATCTATTAATTTTTTTCTTAAAACTATTCAATTCTGCATTTTTTTCTTCTAATTTTTGTATTTTGGCATCTATCTGCTCTTGATTTTTAATATAACTAGCATAAGCAACAGAGTTAGATAATTCAGATAGAATACGGGTTTTTTTGATTAAATAATTTTTTTCTTTTTTAAGTTCTTCTATTTCATGCTTGATTTTATCGGGATTAGTATTCTGGTCTAAGGTATAGCATTTACTCCACGCATAAACCATATTGATAAAATCTTTTTTTGTATAGTATGAGTCATTAAAGATTGAAGAAGCATTCCTACCATCTTGACCAACAAAGAAGAGTTGGGTAAATAAAACAGGATCAACTAACTTCAATGTGTTGTCTCCTTCTTTTATAATTAATGGAAGAGAATAAATATATTGACTAAAAAAGCGTTTAAATTCCGATATGGAGTCGTACAAATGGAAATGGTTTCCTCTTTTAATAATAAAAGAATTATTTTTTCGGCAAATTTTTAGAATGCTTTGGTTTATTTCTAACTCAAGATAAAAGTAAAGATGTTTATAGCTAAAACCGCTGGGAAAAGCTGGTTCATTGCCTAAAATGTATCCAATGGATTGGGTTACAATTGTTTTTCCTTTGTTATTATCATGGCTATATATAATATTGCAGTTTGGTTGTAATGAATTTTCAATAAAAGCTTCTTCTGCACTTCCAAATGCTACTTTTTTAAGAATAATCATTTTTCGAATGCCTCCTTGAGTAAGGCAATAAAGTATAAAACTGCCTCGCGATCTAGGTGATGTACATTCAGAATATGGTCCCGCGGAATTGTTTTAAGTAAAACCTCAAGAGATTGATTTTTATTGAGAGGGTCTTTTGCTATATAATAGATGTCTTCAAAGAGTTTCCAATACGCTTGAGCATTATTTTTGTCACAGACCATTCTGAATAATTGATTTTGACAAGATTGAATAAATTCTTGTCTATCTAATTTATTTTGTCTAATAGAACAAGCGTATTCCATAAAACTTTGAGGAATTCCTTCTATTAACGACGTTTTATTTACTAATCTGCTTAAAACCATTAATTTAATCTCTCCGGTAGAGAGGTGGCGATTGTAATGAAAAAACTCAGAGATTTGGTGGATTAGAATTCCTTCTACTTTTGACAGTTTTTTAGCATGTTGTTTAGCCCTGATTTCTTCAAATATTTTTTGCAAATATTCTTTTTCATCATCAATAATTATATTTTCATTCTGAATAATACCTTTAATGTACTCTTCTTTGGATTTATCATCAATAACAAAAGAAACTTTAGATAAAAATGAACTTATCTTAGCGTCAGTAATTGAAGAATTATCAATGTAGCTTTTTTCCGTTCCTTCTTCTATTAATCCTCGCTTAATTGCTTGTTGAGCTCTTTTAGTAAAATTATTAATATCAAATACGAATAGATTGGGATTTATCAGAGCGGAGGGAGAAATCCCTCCTATGAATAGAATAAAATCCTTAAAATTTAAATCAGAAATATAATTTTTAAAAAGAGTAATTAAAAATCTACCAATTTTTTTTGCATTAATATTAGTGTTGCCTTTAGACTGCAAGTCATAGGCTTCGTCTTGTAAACGATGGATACCTGTTACATCATTAAAGAAATCAATGGCGAAAAATTCAATAGCATCTCGATTCCTATAAAAATTCATCAAATACAATAAGGCCTTGGTCTCCATATCAGAGGCTTTTTCGTTTGTTTTTTCTGATGAGGTTATGAGATAGGACATATAATATCCTTGTTAGTTTATATCGAGTTATTTTAGTTATTATATATTATTTCGTATTACAAAAGAACCCTGTTTCTCCCTGTTATGCAGGGATATTATTATCTCAAAAAGAGCATTTGGCTAGGGAAATTCAGCACTCCGTTTGAATTTAAAAAGCACCCGAAAGGGTGCTTTTTTTACAAAGAAAGGGTGAATACTATACCAACTGTTTAGCGTCGCATAGAAATAAAAAACCCCGCCAAGTGCGGGGTTTTTTAAGGTTTAAAAGTGAAGCCCGGCACGCAAGGCAAAAGAGGCTTCCCACGGGGAATTTAACTGAAAGAAATTGCCGACTTTATCTTTGAAAAAGTAAGATAATCGTCCTTCCAACCCCAAGAAAAAACCGCCATAAATATCTACATCAGTTCCCAATCCGGCTGTTAAATAAGGAGAGGTTTCCTTATCCTCTACCGAACGCAAGTAAGAAATTTTCCTTTCCATTGCGCCGGCTTCCAGTAAAGCATACGAGCGCGGTGTGGTATCGGGTGATAAATTAAATTTCCCTGCCACGCCCAAGCGGCGGGTTTTATACGAGGAAATCAGGGGCAGATTGTCTTTTTCCTTGCTAAAATAAACCGCTGGCCCGAGTGCAAACCAAGAGGAAAGCGAATATAACAAGCGCAAATCCGTAATGCTTTTGTCGTGGAGAACCGTATCGCCGGACGGTTCTTGCAAAGAAGCAGAAGTTACGCCCGAGCCAACGGAAATTTCAAAACGGGGGAAATTAACAGGTTCCGGTAAAGCGCCTTGTCCGGCGCGGTACATTTGGGCATATGACGAAACATATGATAAGAGCAAAGCGAGAAGCAAAAAATGTTTCATAATAAATATATTTTAACAACTAATAATCATATATTAAATACCCAAATCTAATTAATTAAAAATAACTCTTTTTATCAAAATACTACTGGGCATTTATCCTAGAATATTATGGTTACTACAAATAGGGCGGAACAAAAGTCCGCCCTATTTGTGTGTAGGAGTTTATATAAATAAGATACTTTTATTTTTTCTTATGCTAAAATAAACCGAACACTCCTCGTTTTTTAGTAGAGGTTGCGTCTTGGGCAGTATTTAAGCGACGTTTTTTAACGATTTCTTCATCCATAGGGCGTAAATTAACGACATCGCCTTTATATCCGCTTACGATAATTTGGTCCACGGAATGCAGACATAGCCCTAAAATACACCAGTTTTTCTTTTTAATAGAAGTGTATCTAGGCGCAACGATAACATCCGCATTGCTTTTAGAAAGGGCATCGTAAACGGCCCCGCGCGTACAGGCATTAGGGGCATAGTTACCTTGGGGTTCCTGCATATCAACTCCGTAAGTTTGCTTTTGGGGTTGTTTTGTAATAAACCCGAACCAAGTTTCACACTCAGCCACGCCACTAATTGCTTTGCCTACTTGTATATCCGCTTGCAACGGGCGTGGCTCTATGGCAACTGTGTTCATTAGAACGCTTTGCCGGCCGTTGTGCTGTTCCACGGAAGAACAGGCAATCAATAAAATAAGTAAGGCTTCTAATATCAGTAATTTTTTCATTTTATTCTCCTTGTTTTTTGTTTTGAAGGAACAAATATACAGCCGGGTTGGCGCAAGGAGTAAGAGCAATGTAAGTGAAAACGGGCAAACAAAAACGGCTGTTATATTTGAGCTAATTGAGGTAACCCAATATAAAACAGCCGTGGTTTATTGCCACCCGAAGATGGCAATAAACACTCGGCACAGCGCACACGAGGGATCGGCTCGCGCACGTTGTGCCTAAAACGACTGTTTTTTGACCTCAATTATTCCTTTGATTTCTCAAAAGCGCACCGTATTCTGCATACGGTTCCAAAAACAGATTCAAATTGTACGCAAATTTTCATTTGCGGGTACGACACTTTTATTATAACAACTTTGCACTTACTCGCCAAGGGCAAAGCATATAACCTATTTTTGTTGCGTACGGTAAGGAAAAAATGATAGAAATAAAGAGGGTAGTTTTGCCTTAATTTTAAGGGAATTTTGGAAAACCAAAAAGAAATATTTTCTTTTTGAAATAAATTTGCTAGAATAAATATACAAGATTTATGCCGGGGTGCTGGAATTGGTATACAGGATAGTCTCAAAAACTATTGCCCGCACGGGCTTAAGGGTTCAAGTCCCTTCCCCGGTAAACTATAAAACCTGCTGAAAAGCAGGTTTTTTGTTTATAAAGGGGAAGCAGGCAAACTGCTTTGCCTGCGCGCTGGACTTCACTTTTAAGCATTAAAAAACCCCGCACTTGGCGGGGTTAATTTTTAAAAGAGTAACGGGGCTATCAAAAAGGATATCATTAGCCCGAGTGAGTAACTGGTTACGTTTGTGGTTAAACTTAACATAAACGCATCGTGCAGGGATATTTTTTTGCGGTTCATCAGCCGGATAATAAGCGCTTCTGCCAGCAGGCAGAAAATCCACAAAAGTGCTGTTTCCTTTACGTACCGCACGAGTACAATCCACGAGGCCGCCGTCGTAAACAAATTCGCCAGCGCCACGCTGTACAAAATGGTAAAACTTTTTTTGGTGTAGTTTAAAAAGGCCGCCGCCGCAAACAGTTCCAAAATCAAAATAACGGCGAGCGAAGTCCACGCATCCCGGCGGGCCCAAGGGCCGACATTTTCCGCCGTGCCCGCAGGGGTAACGTCCAGCGAATCCGCGCCAACTTTTACGTTAAAATGCGCCCGCAGTGTATCCGGCGAGGCAAACACTTGGCTTTCGCGCTTTGTGCCATCCGCAAACGCAATAATCAATTTTTGAAAGGGCTCGTAGTCGTACGCAATAGAAAAGCAACTGCTTTCTGTGCAACGCAATTTTTGCAAGCCGTAAGACCCTAGCGGCTTGGCGGAAATACATTGGTTGTCCTCGCATTGGAGTTGCTCGCTGTGCAAGGGGTCAATGGCCGGTTTATTTTCCGTTTCGTAAACGAACGAAAATTCCATTTCCGGCTTGGGGGATACATCCGCCCAGACGGGGCAGATACAAAAAAAGGCAAAAATAATAAGTAATAATTTTTTCATTTTTTTCACACGGAATATTATATTTTGTATTATAACATTAATATAAGATAGGGGGGAACACAAAATGTTTTTTACCAAGAAGCAAAACGAAAAATACGCCGATGTAATGATTTGGGCAATGGAATCCGCCCGCAAAAACGGAAAATTTAAACCATATGATACCGTTCTGCTGCGCAGCGACTTTTCCGCGCGCCCGCTGGCGGAACAAATTTATTCCAAATTGTTGGAAAAACGCTATCAAGTGGTACTGCGCTGGAACGCGCCGGAAAATTTTTCTAAAACTTTTTACACAGTAGCCGACGATAAACAACTGGCCTTTTTGGCCCCCGGCGAAAAAGAATTTCAGGGGGGCATTAACGGTCTGATTTCCTTGCGTGCGCCCGAAGATTTAACGCATTTAAAAAATGTGGACCCGGCCCGCATTGCCAAAAGTGCGGTGGCGCATAAACCCTTGCGCGAAATTTTGGACGTGCGCGAACAAAAGGGGCTCTTTGCGTGGACGTTGTGCAATTATCCGACGGAAGAACTCGCCAAACGGGCGGGGCTTTCCGGCAAGGAATACGCCGCGCAAATCGCCCGTGCCTGCTTTTTAAATGAAAAGGACCCCGTCAAAAAATGGCAGGAGGTAACCCAAGCCGTTACCGAAATCGGCGAGTGGCTTTCCAACTTGCCTATTCACACGCTGCATATTGAATCTAAATCAATGGATTTTGAGGTTCTATTGGGCGCAAAACGCCGCTTTGTGGCGGGCGGAGGGTGCAATATCCCGTCGTTTGAAATTTTTACATCGCCTGATTGGCGCGGCACGCGCGGCGTCTATTTTGCCGACTTGTCCTCTTACCGCAGCGGAAATTATGTAAAGGGCGTGCGCTTGGAATTTAAAGATGGGCGCGCCGTCAAGGCGGATGCCGAGCAGGGGGCGGCCTTTGTGCGCAAAATGCTGGCAATGGATAAGGGCGCGGCGCAAATTGGCGAGTTCTCGCTGACCGACAGACGCTTTTCCAAAATTACCAAGTTTATGGCTGATATTTTGTACGATGAAAACTTTGGCGGCAAGTATGGCAACTGCCACGTTGCCGTTGGGGCCAGTTACGCCGACACCTACACGGGCGCGCAAGATAAACTGACCAAAGCCGTAAAAGAAAAACTGGGCTTTAACGATTCTTCCCTGCATTGGGACTTAATCAACACCGAAGACAAAAAGGTTACCGCCCGCTTAAAGGACGGCTCCTTAGTTACGGTGTACGAAAAGGGCCAATTTAAATACTAGGACCTTTTGACCCTTGGGCCTAGGTCCAAAGACCCTGGTACAAAAGGTTGTATTATTTTAAACTAATAGTAAGGAAGTTACTTAAAAAAAGGAGAGTAAACTATGAAAAGATTTCTAACCGTAGCATTAGCGTTGTTGCTGACGACGGGGGCCTTTGCCCAGAAGAAGATTAATAACAAAACCTTGGACGCAAAACTAACCAAGGCAGTTACGGCGGCTACCTTGAAAAACCAAGCCGGAGTGGCAGGTGCCTCCGAAGTGATTAATGCCTATAATACTTTTGCCAAATCTGTCCAAGCCAAACAATACCACGATTTTAACTATGTGTTCCAGGCAATGGATGAGGTCCGCGTAACTTTTATGGCGTTGCAAAAGAAAGCGCCGGAAACCGCGGCCCGTGCCGCCCAAATTATCAACCGCCCGGTGGCGCTTGCCAACGGTTCCTATTTCTTAACGCTTGAAAATTACCTGCGTATGGAAACTGTGAACTTACCTCAGAGCGAACAAGTAAAATTTGATGCGTTCCATACCGCCTTGTCTAACGCCTTGGACGAAGCCAATGCCTTGACGGTAAACCAAGCGCTGCCGAAGGCGTATGCCGATTCTGTCATTGCGTTCCGCAAATTCGTTAGAAGCATCAAAGAACTCAATGCTAACTGGATTTTGCAGAGTATGATGAACCCGATGGACGAGTTTAATGCCCAGTTGAAAAAGAATCCGCAATTGGGCCCGGCGATGGCGAAGGAATTTGTAAAGCCCATTAAAACCTCTTGGGGTACGGTGAAACCCGTAGACTTTATCAACGAATACGCTATTACCTTGCAAGGCCCGGTACAGGACGATTTGTTTGACTTCCGCGACAATCTGAACCGCTTTGCCCGCTAATAAAAACTTTTCATAGCAAACCCGCCCGGAGCAACCGTTCCGGGCGGATTTTTGTTGTTTTAATGTGTGCAAAAGGCCTGCTTTTTGGGGGGGAATTTCCCTGGCGGACCATAAAAAAACGCGCCAGCAAGCGCGTTTTTTGCAAAATAAAACCAATTTTACAGCTCGGTATGCATTACCTTTAAGGCGGCCTTTTCTTTGGCTACGGGCAGGCATTCTTGCACGCGGTAGTGTTTGCCGTCGGTCAGTTGCGTGATAGCCGCAATGTCCGCGTCGGTCAGCACTTCCTTGTCGTAAGTGGTGCGGAACTCGTATCCAAGCCCGCTCTCTACAATTAATTTCATAGATTCGCGCAGTACCGCCGGGTTAAAATCCACTCCCGTGATGAGTGAATATTTTTCCAGCGGGGCTTTTAAATCCATTGCGATAAAATCCAGCAATTTATCGTGAATTAATTGTTTAAGCACATCGGGGCGGGTGCCGTTGGTATCCAACTTGGTAGCATAGCCCATCCCTTTTAATTTGGCCAGGAACTGCGGTAAATCCTCGTGCAGGGTAGGTTCCCCGCCGGATACTACAATCCCTTCCAAGGTGCCTTGGCGGCGCTTTAAAAAGGCGTCTATTTCTTCTTCGGCAACGGGCTCGGCGAACATATGCGGATAGACCAGTTCCGGGTTGTGGCAGTAGCGGCAGCGAAAATTACACCCTTGCGTAAAAATCACCGCGGCCGGCCGTCCGGGAAAGTCAATTAACGTAAATTTTAATAATCCGCCTATCTTCATACCCAGTCCGTTGCGCTAAAAGCGAAAAACTTATTTGTCGCAACCGCAAGAGCAGCCGACGTGCATCGTTTTTCTCATCGCAAATTCTTCTTTTTTGCCTTTATTCCAGTTTTGTACGGGGCGCAGATAGCCTACGACTCTGGAATAAACCTCGCATTTGGAACCGTGAACGTCGTTCAATTCTTTTTTAAGCTCCGAGATTTTGTTTTCAACTACTTGTCTTTCCTGTGCAGTCATTTGTATGTCTCCTAACGAATAATAACCTATGTTGACGGGAACGGGCCCGTGAAAACCCGTTACTTTATTATGGCACTTTATGGTGCCGTCCGCAACCGCTTTTTTGGGTTATCTTTGACGGGCAAAGTAACCCAAAAAAGGTAATATTTTACAGAACTATTTGCTGTATAACTGTTCTTCCAACAGTTTAATCTTGTGTTCCAGTTCCTGCATCCGTTCGGCCTTGCATTTGGGGCATTCAAAGTGTTCGCCTTCAATGTAGCCGCACTTGGGGCAGACGCTGAACGTGGGGGTGATGGAGAAGTACGGGAGTGTGTACTTTTCGCAGACGGTTTTGATGAATTTCTTCATCGCTTCCAAGTCTTTAATCTTTTCACCCGTAAAGATATGCTGTACCGTACCGCCGGTGTATTTGGATTGGATCGTGCTTTGCAGGTCCAGCATTTCAAACACGTCGTCGGTATAGTTGACGGGCAACTGCGAAGAGTTGGTATAGAAGGGCTGGTGGCCTTGCTTGTACAATTCTTCGTTGGCACAGATAATTTCGGGATAATGCTCTTTATCCAGTTTCGCCAAGCGGTAGGACGTACCTTCCGCCGGGGTGGCTTCCAAGTTGTAATTGTTGCCGGTTTCTTCCTGGAATTTTACGAGCGTTTCGCGCATATAGGTCAGCACGTCTTCGGCAAATTTTTTGCCTTTTTCGGTGCCGATATCTTCGCCCAACAGGTTGACGGAGGCTTCGTTCAAGCCCACGAGCCCGATGGTGGAAAAGTGGTTCTTCCAAAATTCGCCAAAGCGCTGGCGCACCGAGCGCAGGTAGAAACTCATATACGGATAGAGGTTTCCTTTCGTAAAGCGCTCAATGACCTTGCGTTTGATTTCCAAACTGTTTTTGGCCACTTCCATACGGTCCTTTAAAAGGGCGAAGAAGTCTTTTTCATCTTTGGCCAAGTAGCCCAGTCTGGGCAGGTTAATGGTTACTACACCGATAGAGCCCGTCAACGGAGCGGAACCAAACAGACCGCCGCCGCGTTTGCGCAATTCGCGGTTGTCAATGCGTAAGCGGCAGCACATAGAACGCGCATCTTCGGGGTTCATATCGGAATTAATAAAGTTGGCAAAGTACGGAATACCGTATTTAGCCGTCATTTCCCACAAGGGGGTAAGTTTGGGGTTGTCCCAATCAAAATCTTTGGTAATGTTATACGTCGGAATCGGGAACGTAAACACGCGGCCCTTGGCGTCGCCCGCGAGCATTACTTCGCAGAACGCGCGGTTTAACATATCCATTTCCGCCTGGAATTCGCCGTAGGTTTTGTCCTGCAATTTGCCGCCGATGATGACAGGCTGGTCCTTATAGTAGGACGGAACCGTCAAATCCAGCGTTAAGTTGGTAAACGGCGTTTGGAAGCCCACGCGGGTAGGCACGTTTACGTTGAACAAAAATTCCTGCAAGGCTTGTTTTACATCGTTGTAAGAAAGTTTATCGTAATAGATAAACGGCGCGAGCAAGGTGTCAAAGTTGCTGAACGCCTGCGCGCCGGCACTTTCACCCTGCAAGGTGTAAAAGAAGTTGACCACTTGGCCCAAAGCGGTGCGCAAGTGCTTGGCGGGTTTGCTTTCGGCTTTGCCGACTACGCCCGTAAAACCGCTTAAAAGCAGGTCCTGCAAGTCCCAGCCGACGCAATACGCGCCCAACAGGCCCAAATCGTGCAAGTGAAAATCGCCCTCGCTGTGCATCCGGCGGACATTTTCGGGATAAATTTTATTAAGCCAATAGACCTTGCTGATTTCGGAGGAAATATAGTTATTTAACCCCTGCAAGGAGTAGCCCATATTGCTGTTTTCGTTTACCTGCCAGTCAATTTTTTGCAAATACTGGTCCACCAAATCCACGTTAAATTTAGAGGAAATTTCGCGCATACGGGCGTGCTGGTCGCGGTACAAAATGTAGGCCTTGGCCGTCTTGTGATAGTTGGAGGTCAAAAGCACGTCTTCCACAATATCCTGTACGTTTTCCACGTTGGGTACGGTGTCGGAATAGAGTTGCTGGATAATGTTAATGGCGCGAATCGTTAATTTTTTGGCGGTTTCGGCGTCAAATTCGCCGGTCGCTTCGGCGGCCTTGGTAATGGCACGGGTAATCTTTTTAGAGTCAAAATGCTGTGTCGTACCGTCTCTTTTAACGATACGGGTAATAACTTCGGAGTTTTCCATAATAGTTGTAATCCTGGTAGAATAATTCGCCGCTAAATAAACTAACGACTTTTAAAATTTTGGCAAAAACGGACCAAAAATGCAAATCCCGTCTTAAAACCGATTTTGCCGCAAGCCTAAAAATGTGGCCCTCCGACGGGAAAAACGCTCTTTTGCTGTGTCTTTTGAGCGGGGCCGGGTAGGCTTGTTAATAGTAATTATTACTAATAAGCGGGTTGCTTGTCAAAAATAAATCCAATAATTCCTAAAAAATAAGGAAAAACGGCACGCCTTTTTAGGCGGCTTTTTTAACCTCTTTTTCGGGGCTTGACGAACGCCGGGCAAAAAGTTTTAATAAAGAAAAAGCCGGAAAGGGGGAAATATATGGACTTTTACCAATGGTGTGTACTGGTAGCGGTAGTTGCTTTTGTAGTGTTGGTGATTTTTGCGGTGCGGGCGTTTTGGCAAATTACCCGCACGGCCGAAGCCGTGGAGTATTTGGCGGTTTCCACTGCGGAAAATGTAGATAAAACGAAGAGCGCGTTTGACTTAATTGATAATGTTTCCACGCTCTTGGATTCTACTTTTTACAAGGTAATGAAGGTAGGTATGGATTTGGTGCGCCATTACCGTAGCCGCTAATATCGTTTCCTTTTACAAAAAGCCCCGGTCTGCGTGCCGGGGTTTTTTTGCGTCTAATTAAGCAGCCAAAACCCGAGGTTTAAATAACACGCAAAAAACAGCCACACCGCATAGGGTACCAGTAGCAGGGCGGCCAGTCCATCCTTTTTGCGCGCTTCTGCCCACAGCCAAAAGGTTTCTGCCAGCATTACCAGCAGCAGAAACAGGGCCAACTGCATATTGTGCCGCCCAAAGAAGAGCGGCGTCCACCAAATATTAAGCACCAGTTGCAGGATAAATAAAACAGCGGTTTTTTTGCGCCCCTGTAAGCCTTTATTAAAAAGAAAGAACGCGCTTATCCCCAAAAATAAATACAGCAGGCTCCATACTGCGCCGAAAACCGCATCCGGCGGCACGAGCGGCGGCTTGGTAAGCCCGTGATACCAAACCAAATTTTGCCGCACGATATACCCGCCGGGTAAGGCGGGCAACTGGCAGACGATTAGCCAAAACAAAAGAGATAAAAAAGTTCTGTAAATGTTTTTCATAGTTTTACCGTAGCATTTTTGCGCGCCGCGGCCCAAGGCCGAAAAAGGGTTATAAAAGCGTGTTGTTGGGTTTATAAAAATGGTAAAATAAACTAAACGTATTTTATTTATATATTGAGGACATTATGGACACCAAACTCATTACGGAAATTACCGATTGGCTCAAAACCACCGATTTAGCCGAATTTTGCTACGAAAAAGACGGCGACTGCATTGAAGTAAAAACCCAAGAAGCCCTGCCGGAGCCCGCGCATTTTGAGTGCTCGCTTACGGCGGTAACTTCCCCGGCCATCGGCATTTACCACGCGGCTGAAAAAGGCAAAAACTTGGCGCTGAAAGAAGGCCAAACCGTAAAAGAAGGCGACGGCTTGGGCGTGGTGGAAACTATTTCCCAAAAGCATAAAGTAACGGCCCCCGTGTCCGGCAAGTTGCGTGTCGTAACCGCCAAAGACGGTGCTCCCGTGGAATTTGGTTTGCCGCTATTTTTTATTGAGCAGGCCGCCAAATAGGAGCGTAACCAATGTCTGCTAATATTAAAATTACTCCCTTTAAAAAAGTTTTAATTGCTAACCGCGGCGAAATTGCGCTGCGCGTTATCCGCACCTTAAAAGAAATGGGCATTAAGTCCGTGGCTATTTATTCGGAAGCCGACCGCAACAGTCTGCACGTCCGTATGGCCGATGAAGCCGTTTGCATCGGCGCCGCGCCCTCACCTTTAAGTTATTTAAATATGGATGCCATCGTTACCGCCGGGAAAATCACCGGGGCCGATGCCGTCCACCCGGGCTACGGCTTCTTGTCCGAAAATGCGGACTTTGCCAAAGCCGTTACCAAGGCCGGTATGACGTTCATCGGGCCGACCGCGCACTCTATTGAAATGCTGGGTGTTAAATCCACCGCGCGCGAAATTGCCGTACGCGCAGGCGTGCTGATTACGCCCGGTTCCGACGGCATTGTAGGCAAAAACTTCCGCGAAGTGGCCCGCAAAATCGGTTTCCCGATTATGATTAAAGCCACCTTGGGCGGCGGCGGAAAAGGTATGCGCGCGTGCCTAAGAGAAGAAGATTTGGAACTGATGATGGAAACCGCGCAGGGCGAAGCCCGCGCCAACTTTGGCGACGACCGCGTATATTTTGAAAAACTCGTTTTGAACCCGCGCCATATTGAGGTGCAGGTGGCCGCCGATAACTACGGCAACGTAGTGGCGTTTGCGGAGCGCGATTGCAGTATGCAGCGCCGCCACCAGAAACTGGTGGAAGAATCCCCGTCCCCGTTTGTGGACCCGGCAACCCGCCAAAAACTCCAAGAGGCCGCTTGCAAATTGGTGAGAGCCGCCGAATACCGCGGTGTCGGTACGGTAGAGTTTTTGATGGCGCAGAATAAAGAATTTTACTTTATGGAAGTAAACACCCGCTTGCAGGTGGAACATCCGGTAACGGAATCCGTCTGCGGGCAGGACCTCGTTAAAATGCAGTTGCAAATTGCGCAGGGCGAACCGCTCCACATCACGCAAAAGGATGCGGCGGTTATCAAATGCCACGCGATTGAACACCGCATTAACGCCGAAGACAGCGAACACAATTTTACGCCGTGCCCCGGCACCATTACCGAGTGGATTCCTTCGGGCGGATTGGGCGTGCGCGTGGACAGCCATATGTACACAGGCTACACGATTCCCAGTTATTACGACAGTTTGATTGCCAAACTGATTGTTACCGCGCCGGACCGCGAGCACCTGCTTGCGCGTTGCCGCCGCTGCTTGGGCGAATTTTTGATTGAAGGCGTAAAAACCACGATTCCGTTCCACCAAAAAATCGTCAATAACCCGGACTTTATTAAAGGTAATATGGATACGGGCCTTATTGAGCGGATGATGGCGCAGGAGAAGGAAAAAGGTGAAGGCAAAAAATAAAATTTTAGGCCCTCGTGCGCTTAAAAAATTTGTGGAAACCGCCCGTGCGGAAGGCAAAAAAATCGTTTTTACGAACGGTTGCTTTGATATTTTGCACGCCGGGCACGTCAGCGTGTTGGAGTTTTCCCGCTCCAAGGGTGATGTGCTGGTGGTCGGGCTCAACAGCGATGCTTCCGTGCGCCGCTTAAAGGGGCCTACCCGCCCGGTAAACACCCAGGCCGACAGAGCCTTGGTGCTGGCGGGGTTGGAAAGCGTATCCGCCGTCAGCATTTTTGAAGAAGATACGCCGTATAATTTGATTAAAATCGTCCGTCCGGATGTGCTGGTAAAGGGCGGCGACTATAAACCCGAGGAAATCGTCGGGCGTGAATTTGCAAAAAAAGTGGTGCGTTTCCCCTTGCTTAAAGGTCGTTCCACCACCAATATTATTAAAAAGGTAAGTAAATAAACCGCTTTGCGGCTTTTGGGCTGCGGCGCGGTTGTTGCGTCAAGAGGATAAAATATGTCTGATATTTTTGAGAAATGCAAAAACTACAAAGACGCCAAACTGGCTATGCGCTTGGGCATTTACGGCTATTTCCAGCCGATAGAATCCGCGCAAGGGCCGGAGGTGGTGTTGGGCGGCAAAAAATACATTATGGCCGGGTCCAACAACTATTTAGGCTTGGCGGATGACCCCGAAATGAAGAAAGCCGCCGCCGAAGCCGCTTTGAAATACGGCACCGGTTGTGCCGGCTCCCGCTTTTTAAACGGTAACACCAAGGCCGCCGATGCGTTGGAAGAACGCATTGCCAAATTTAAACGCAAAGAAGCCGGGCTTATCTTTTCTACCGGATATCAGATGAACTTGGGCGTAGTGTCGTGCTTGGTTAAAAAGGGTGACTACGCGATTGTGGATAAACTGGATCACGCCAGCATTTTGGACGGTATTAAACTTTCCGACGGCGAAATGGTGCGCTTTAAACACAACGAACCGGGCGACTTGGAACGCGTAATTTCCAAACTCCCCGCCGAAGCCGGCAAACTGATTATCGTGGACGGCGTGTTTAGTATGGAGGGGGACATTTGCCCCTTGCCTGAAATCGTCAAAATCGCCAAGAAATACGGTGCCCGTATTATGGTGGACGATGCGCACGCGACGGGTATCATCGGCAAAACGGGCCGCGGTACCTGCGAATATTTCGGCCTGGAAAACGGCGAAGTGGACTTGGTCGTCGGCACCTGCTCTAAAACCTTTGCCACCGTTGGCGGCTTTGTCGTGGGCGATGCGGATATTATCCATTACATCCGCCACAACGCCCGCAGCCAGATTTTTTCCGCGGCCTTGCCGCCTGCCTGCGTGGCCTCTATCACCAAGGCGTTGGAACTCATTGAAAACGACACGTCCCGCCGCGACAATTTGTTCCGTTTGACGGCCAAACTTAAAAAAGGCTTGGAAGACTTGGGCTACGATTTGGGCACCAGCACCACTCCGATTTTGCCGGTCCACGTCGGCAGCAACGAAAACTGCTTTAAAATGTGGCGCGCCCTGCACGAGTTGGGCATCTTCTCCAACCCGGTGGTCAGCCCCGCCGTGCCGCCAGGCCACGCGCTTATGCGCTTGACCCTTATGGCGACCCACACCGACGAACACGTTGCCAAAATCATTGACGCTTTTGCCAAAGCGGGCCGTGCGGTAGGTGTGATTAAATAGTTTATTTGTAGGATGACCCCGGTCTTTGCGGCCGGGGTTTCTTTTTTAGAGGGGAAAATATGAGTGTGGAAATACGTCAAATAACGGATAAGGAGTTGGACTCTTTTGTTAATTTTCCATTTGAATTATATAAAAACGACCCGTATTGGGTGGGCGAATTAAAAGCCGATACCAAAAAGTTACTGCGCTTGGATAATGTTTTTTGGGTGAAGAACGAATGTGCCCTGTTTCTGGCGTATCAGGACGGCAAAACCGTTGGGCGCATTGCCGCCATTTTAAATAAAGAGCACAACGAATACCACCACGAAAATATCGGTTTCTTTGGCTTTTTTGATACAGTAAAGGACGAAGGTGTTTCGGCGGCGCTTTTTCAGGCGGCTGAAAACTGGCTCCGCGCCAAGGGCGTAACGGCCGTGCGCGGCCCGGCCAACCCGGACAGCAACCACATCTACGGCCTCTTGGCGGAGGGGTTTGACAGTATGCCCGCTATTATGATGCCGTATAACTATCCGTATTATATGGATTTGATTGAAAAGGCGGGGTATGGAAAAATCAAGGACTTGCTCGCCTTTGAGCGCAGTAAGGACGACAAATTTTCCGAACGCTTTTTAAAGGTTTGCGCGCGCTGTTCGCGCGGGCACGGCATTACGCTTAGGCGGCTAAACCTCAAAAATTTGGACGCGGAGGCCGAAATCATCCGCGAAATTTACAACAAGGCTTGGGCGGAAAACTGGGGTTTTGTTCCGATGAGCAAGCAGGAAATGGCGGATGTGGTGAACGAGTTAAAATTAATCGTCCGCCCCGAAGGAACCTGCGTGCTGGAAGTGGAAGGCGTGCCCGCCGGGTTTTACATTGCAATCCCCAATATGAACCACGCTCTTAAAGAATTAAAGGGGTCGCTTGCTAATCCGTTGCGCATTGTGAAAGCGCTGTTGGCGTGGCGCAAAATTAAGGATGCGCGCCTGATTATGTTGGGCGTGGCGCCTGAATTTAGAAAGCGCGGCATAGACCTTATTTTGATTAAGCACATTATTGACCACGGCGTAGCCGTTTGGAACGAGGCGGAACTTTCGTGGGTGCTGGAAGATAATGAGGGCATTATCCGCGGTATTATGGAGTGCGGCTGCCACACCAGCAAACGGTACAGACTGTACCAAAAGAGCCTGTAAAGACTTATTTTTACACTTCCAAACCAATAAAAAGGGTTTCGCTCCCTCCCACGGAAAACGAAACCCTTTTAGTGTGTTGCCCGGGGTAGCGGGTCCCCTCCCGCTTCCGGACGGATGAAATTTGTTTTAAGTGGACGCCCCGCCGGGTACTCCGGCTGGGGCGTCTTCCTTTAAAGCGCACCGTGTTTACCCCACTTTACGCTTTCCCCCAGTTTCCGGCCCCTTGCTTATCCTTTATCCCCCGGGCCGTTCTCTATATTTAAAGGATAGCGCATAAAGCGCCAAAATAAAAGCCCAAAAAAGGATTAGTTTTTTAAGCCAAAAAAATCCCCGCCGGGTAAGGGCGGGGGAAAAGATTATTTGCCTTCGGTAACGCGCTTCCACGCGGCTAAAAAGTCCGGCGGAACGGGAGCCTCAAACTTTAATTTTTTGCCCGTCAGCGGGTGTTTAAACTCAATTCTCCGCGCGTGCAGCATTAAACGGTCTGCCGTAGCGCCGCGGTAGAGCCAGTCTCCCAGCACTGGGTAACCCAGCCAACTTAAATGTACGCGCAACTGGTTCGTGCGGCCTGTGCGCGGGTAAAGTTCAATATAGGTAAATCCGTTTTTGCGTTCCAATACCTTGTAATCGGTTACGGCTTCGCGCCCAACGTCGGAAGCCTTGATTTTGCCCCCGGCCACGCGCCCTATCGGCACGTCAATCGTGCCCCCGTCGTCCGGCACTTCGCCGCAGGCAATGGAGTGATAGGTTTTGTGTACCTCGCGGTTGGAAAACAGGGCCACCATTTCGGCCTGAAATTCCTGCGTTTTGGCAACCACCATTACGCCGCTGGTTTCGCGGTCCAAACGGTGTACAAGCCCTGCGCGCGGCATAGACGTATCAAAGCCTTTGGGCGGGTTTGCCAAAATGACGGAGACCAAGGTTTCCTCGGTGGAAAACACCGCTTCGGGGTGTTCCTCCCATACGGGGCTTTGGGGGTGAACAAGCATACCCGCGGGCTTAATCACTACAAAAAAATCCTTACCGTCGTGGATGATTAAATCGGATAGTTTCGTTTTGGCCTTGGGGGCGGGCATTTCAAACTCCACCACTTCGCCGGGCGTAAGCGACCAAGAGGGTTTTGCCTTCTTGCCGTTGACGGTAATTTTTCCGTCTTTAATCATTTTTTGCACAATCGCGCGCGAAAAGTCGGCCAGTTCGTCGGCGGCAAAAATGTCTAAACGGCGCGAATATCCTTCAAAAACGATTTTTTTATTTTCCTGCATAAGTAGCATCCTTTTTTAAGCGGGTCCAAAGCCAGTACGAGACCGCCGCGGCCACTAAGGCAATCCATTGGGAGGGGGATAACCCCAACCAATAGGCGCCGCGGTAATCCCCGCGGAAAAACTCAATCACAAAGCGCATTACGCTGTAACACGTTACATATTGCACTAATATTTTTCCGTCTTTATGCGGGCGTTTGGACGCATAATGTAATAATACGAATAAAATCAGGTTCCCGGCGGCTTCGTACAGTTGTGTAGGGTGAAGCGGCACATTTAAAAGTTCCGGGGCTACCAAAGAGTGCGGGTCGGTAAACCGTACTCCCCACGGCATTGTGGTCGGCCGTCCGAAGCAGCACCCCGCCAAAAAGCATCCAATGCGCCCCAAGGCGTGCCCCAGCGGCAGGCCGACGATTAAAAAGTCGCTCGTTTTTAAAAGGGGCAGGCCCTTTTTCTTCATATAATAAATAAGCGCGCCGACGGAAACAATCATCCCGCCGAAGAAGACAAACCCGTAGCGGAAATCACGCACGATGTTGGTAAGTTTTTCGGCTAAGGTTGCCCCTAACTGCGGCCAGGAAACAATAATATAGAGCAGTTTGCTCCCAGCCAGCGCGCCGATAAAGGCGATAAAAAGCAGGTTCCAAAAGGTGTCTTTATCCAAGCCGATTTTTTTAAGGCGCGGTACTAAATAAAGCGCGGCGGCCGCGTAACCAAGCGCGGTCATTAGCCCGTAACTGGCCAGTTCAAAGGAGCCTATTTTAAAAAGTATTGGGTGCATTACAGGCGCTCCTCATCGCGGATGGCGTTGCGCATAAACGGATTTTTTACCCGTTCATAGCCGATGGTGGAACTGCATTTTCCGCCGTAGGCGTGGCCCGCAAAAATTTGCGTATCTTCGGGCAGTTTGGAAAGTTTTACTAAACTTTGGCGCATTTGGCGCGGATTGGAAGAGGGCAAATCTACCCGTCCGCACGCCCCTGGGAAGAGGGTGTCGCCCGTAAAAAGCGCGTTGCCGATGTGCAAACACACGCCGCCCGCCGTATGACCGGGGGTGGGGATAATGTGCACGGCAAAGGGTCCTATTTGCAGGTGCTGTTCACCTTGATAAGCGTGCACAAATTGCGGGTCCAAGCCCGAAAGGGCGAGGTCATTTTCCTCCAAAAAGGCCTGCAAATGGTGCTTTTGCAAGAGGTCTTGGGAAAATTTAACGTGGTCAAAGTGCCCGTGCGTAAAAAAAACGCCCAGCAGGTTTAACTTTTTTTCTTCCAGGGTATGTTCCAAATAGTTCATATCCCAAGCCGGGTCAATCAAAATGGCGTCTTGCCCTTCGCTTAGTAAATACGTGCAGTTGCCCATAGGGCCTAAATTGATAACGTCAATATTCATAAGTTATTTATCGGGTTGAAATCTAAATTCCACTTCGTCTGCGCCTATCATATTGTATTGGGTACGGGCGATTTTTTCCAAATAAGTGGAGTCGTCTTTTTCCAACAGTTCCATTGTGGCGGTCAACTGTTCGTATTCTTTATCCAGTTGCACGCTTTGGCGCGTTAATTTGCGCAGTTCCAGTTTGTTATGCACCAAACTGACAATACTGCTGCCTAAAAAGAAGATAACCACTACTACCAGGGCGGTCCCCAGTAGTAGCGGTTTTTTGTTTTGGATAATAAAATCCGTTATGGCTTGCGTGTTCATTTGTGGCTAAATACGGAGTCCTGCGCGTACTCGGCTTTGTCGCCCAGTTCGGCTTCAATTTGGAGCAGACGGTTGTATTTTGCCGTCCGTTCAGAACGCGCCGGCGCGCCCGTTTTAATGGCGCCTGCGTTGGTGGCTACGGCCAAATCGGCGATAAATGTATCCTCGGTTTCGCCGGAGCGGTGCGACACAATGCGCGAATAGCCGTGCTTCTTGGCCAGTTCCATTACGTCTATGGTTTCGGACACGGTGCCGATTTGGTTGACCTTGATTAAAATGGAGTTGGCGGCCTTTTCGGCAATGCCTTTTTCCAAGCGTTTTAAGTTGGTAACAAACAAATCATCGCCCACCAGGTTAATTTTTTTACCCAGTTTTTCGGTAATGTGTTTCCACCCGGTCCAGTCGTCCTCTTGTAAGGGGTCTTCAATAGACACAAGGGGATATTTTTGGCACCAATCGGTGTAAATATCGGTCATTTCCTGCGCGGAGTGCATTTTGCCCTCAAAGCGGTAGGAACCCTCGTGATAGAACTCGCTGGCGGCACAGTCCATAGCCAACGAAATTTCCGCGTGCCCCGCTTGTTTGGCGGCGGCTAAAATGGTTTTGAGCACATCCTCGTGTCTGGTGATTTTCGGCGCAAAACCGCCCTCATCCCCTACGGCAATTACCATACCCTCTTTTTTAAGCAAATCCTTTAAGGCGTGATACGTTTCGCTCGCCTCGCGCAAGGCTTCGGCGAAGGTTTTGGGCGCGGTGGGCACAATCATAAATTCCTGTACGTCCAGGCCCGAATCCGCGTGTTTCCCGCCGTTAATAATGTTAAGCATTGGCGCGGGAAAAATATAGCGGCTGTTATCCAAATTATAGACGTTGCGGATATGCTGGTAGAGCGGCAATTTGGCGCTGTGGCATCCCGCCCGCAAGACGGCCATAGATACGGCCAGCATTGCGTTGGCTCCTAAATTGGTTTTGTTTTCCGTGCCGTCCAGCGCGAGCATACTTTCGTCCACCAGGCGGATATCAAACGGATTCATCCCGGCTAATTGCTGGGATATGCGTTCCACATTGGCTACGGCCTTTAAAACGCCCTTGCCATTGTAGCGGTCCCCGCCGTCGCGCAGTTCAAGCGCTTCGTGCGAGCCCGTAGAAGCCCCGCTGGGCACGGCCGCGGTGCCTGTGTTGCCATCATCCAATAGAACATCGGCGGCTACCGTTGGGTATCCGCGCGAGTCCAAAATTTCTCTTGCCGTAATTTTTTTAATGCGAACCATATAACCCCCTTCCGGCAATGTGCCGGATTAGACAATGCTGTCTATGATTTTTTTGCCTTCTTTAATCAGTATTTCCGGCAATTTCGCATCTTGCGCTTCGGCGTACATACGGATTAACCGCTCGGTGCTGGACGGGCGAATCGCCAGCCAACTACCGCCCTTTAAGATAAACTTAAACCCGTCGGTGTTGTCAATGCGCCACACGGAGGTTTTGTTAATGGAAAGCGGCGGCTTGATATCCAAGCGTTCCATAATGCGGTTAATTTCGGTTTCCGCCTTGGGAATACTGACTTTTTGGTCAAACAACTGTTTGTATTTTTTATAAAATTCCTTTTTCAGTTGTTTTAAGGTCTTGCCTTCGGTGGCCAACATATCCACCACCAGCAGGCAGGCCAACAGGCCGTCTTTGTCCGGGATGTGGTGGGCAATCGCAATACCGCCCGACTCCTCCATACCCATAATGTACTGGCCGGTAATCATTAACTCGGTAATGTATTTAAAGCCTACCGGGGTTTCGCGCAGCATTAAGCCGTTTACCTTGGCTACCTGGTCAATCAGGTTGGAGGTAATTACGCTTCTGCACACGCGGCCTTTGAGGTTTTTGTTGTGAACCAAGTGTTCCAGTAACAGCGGGGCTATTTCGTTGGGGGACACCCAGTTGCCTTCGGCGTCAATAATGCCGAATTTGTCGCAATCCGGGTTGCAAGCGATGCCCAAATGCATTTTTTTGCTTACGACTAATTTTTTAAGGTCCGTCAAACTTACAGGGCCGGCGTTAGGCGTGTGCCCGCCAAAGAGGACGTCTTCCCCTTCGTGGATGCCTTCCACCGTTACGCCGTGCTTTTCTAAAAAGTCGCGGAAGTAATATTTGGACGTACCGAAAAGCGGGTCAATGGCTACTTTTAATTTCGCCTTTTTAAGCGCCTTTACGTCAATCATTTTTTCCAAGCGGGCCATATAGCCTTTGCGGAAATCCTTGCTGACGGTGGCCGCGGCGTTTAATACGCCAAACTCGGTAGAGGATGCCTTTAAAATCTGTGCGTTGGGTGAAGGAATACGCTTTTCAATATCTTGTACGATTTCGTTGTTGGCAATACCGCCGTAGTACGAAATCCATTTTACGCCGTTTACATAGTATTCGGCTTCGCTGCCTGTAATTACAATGGCACCGACGGCGCACTCATTGAGCACCGCCCACTCGGCCACCGGGGTAGGCAGGGGCAGTTCGGCCACCTTTACGGTAATGCCGCTCTGCACAAGGGCGTTGGCCGCCACATAGGCAAATTGTTTAGAAAGAAAACGGGTATCATACCCCACTAGTACGAGGGGCTTTTTGGGTTTTTTGCCTTGTTCTTCACAGTGCTTGCGGTATCCAGTACCTTCAAATCCATAGAAAGGATGTTCCAAAATATGTTCGGAAATCCCGTAAGTCAAACGCTGTACGGACTGGGCGGTTAGCCCGTCTGCGGTAACGGCCCGGAAGCCGGCTGTGCTAAATTTAATATCTTCACTCATCGTGCTGGTATTATACTAAAAAATAGGCATTTTTTCATCTTTCTGCGGCTTTGTATATTGGATAGCGGAAAATGTTAAAATATATATACCCCATAATAAGGAAAGAAAAATGAATTTTGAATACGTCAAACAATACATAAAAGATGCGGGTTTGCCGAACTTCCGCATCTCGCAGGTAAAGGATGCTATTTTTAAACGCGGGATTTCGTCCTGGGACGAAGCCACCAGCCTGCCCGCCGATTTGCGCGAAAAATTGAAACAAGACCGCCCGTTGCTCAGTTTTAAGGTGGCCAAAATCGTCTGCTCGGATAGGGACAAAGTGGCCAAGGCGCTCTTAACGCTCAAAGACGGCTACCAGATTGAAACCGTATTGTTAAAACCGCAGGATACTTGGAGTGTGTGCGTATCCAGCCAAGTGGGGTGCCCTTTGCGCTGTTCCTTTTGCTCTACGGGCAAAATGGGCTTCAAGCGCGATTTAACGCAAGAGGAAATCACCGACCAGGTGTTAATGTGGTACCAGTATGTGCATAAGGAAAAACTGGGCGAACGTATTTCCAGCGTGGTTTTTATGGGGATGGGGGAACCGTTGCTGAACTATTTAAATGTGGTAAAGGCGGCGCAGGAACTTTCCAACCCGGACTATTTAAATATCGGCGCGCGCCATATTTCCATTTCCACATCAGGCATTGCCGATAAACTGCACAAACTGGCGGTAGATTTGCCGCAGGCCAATTTGGCTATTTCCCTGCACAACGCCGACAACGCCGAGCGCAGCAAAATTATGCCCGTAAACCGCAAGTTTGATTTGGATGATATCAAAAAAGCGTTGGAAGAATATATCGCTATGACGGGCCGCCAAGTGTTTTTGGAATATTCCGTAATAGAAAACGTAAACAGCCGCCCGGAGCACATCCGCAAACTGGCGGATTGGATTTACAGCATTAAAGATAACTATTTACTGCACGTCAATTTGATTGCGTGCAACCTGGGCCGCGGCGAAAAGACCGAAGACCGCATAGTAAAGGACTTTGCCGCCGGCTTAAAAGCAATGGGTATAGGCGTAACTATCCGCAAAAGTATGGGTAACGATATTTTAGCCGCGTGCGGACAGTTGGCCTCCCAGAAAAAGGAGGGCAAATGAAAAAATTAGGGTTACTGGTAGCCGGGCTCTTGTTGGCCGGGTGTGCCACCTTGGAAATGAACAACTTGGACTGGATTCCGATAGGGCCGGATTTTCCGCCCACCAAGGCCAAAAATGTGGAAATTATTGGCAGTAAGAGCGAAATTACCCGCCCGTATGGCAACTTGGGGCTTTTGCGCATTAAAAACTTACAGCCCACCCGCGACAATTTAAAAATGGGGGTGGAAAAGGGCCGCAAGTTTGTAGCGTCCAAGGGGGCCGATGCAATGCTTATCGGCCAGTATAACAGTGCGGAGGACGGTGCGTCCAATCCGCGCGTAACGCTGATTATCTATGCAATCAAATACGTGGATAATTTGAGCGAAGAAGACGAAAAAGCGATTGACGATTTTAAAGTATTGGGGATATTAAATGAGCGTTCTGATAGCTAAAACCGCAGGGGAATGTGAACAATGGGCAGATGTAGCCGTTATTGTGGATGTATTGCGTACGTCCACCACGCTGTGCGAGTTGTTGGCGCGCGGCAAAAAGACCGTTTTAGGGTTTGATAAGGCGGAAGATGTAACCGCTTTTAAAAGCCGCCACGCGGATTTTGAGGTGTACAGCGAGCCGGATATTGCGCTCTCGCACGAGGACGACTCTCCTTATGCGGCTTCGCGCGCTTCGGGCCGTACGCCCGCCTTGGTGCTCAGCAACGAGGGGATGAAGGCGCTGTTTGCCGCCAAGAACGCCAGCACCGTGCTGGTGGGCGGGTTCTGCAACTTTTACACGCTGGCGGATGTACTTGCCAATATGGATAAGGATGTTTTGCTGGTGCCCGCTTCGCTGTACGGTACGGCGGATTCGGTAGAGGACGGTTTTTGCGTGTCCGCGCTGAAAGACTGCGTGCAAGGTATTGGGAACCCCGAGGACGCCATTGTGGAATTTAATAATACAATGCGCTGTGTGGAATTTTTGAAACAGGGGCCTAAAACCGCCGAAAAGGATGCCAAAATCGCGTTTAAAGTGGATGATTTAAAGGTGGTACCGCAGGTGTCGTTCTCCGACCAGGGCTATGCGGTTTGTTACCCGTATGGGACGCAGGCGCCCGAGGCTTGGCTGGTTACCAAACCCGCCGCAACCCCGGTTCAAACGCCTGTCGCTCCTGCGCAGGAGGAACCCGTCGCCAAGACATCGGATAGCACCAAGAGTGGCCTGAAAAATTTTTTTAGTGGAATTTTAAACACTGTGAAAGAGGAAAAAGAGGAATTGGAACAAGAAATTGCTAACAGTTTTGGCGAGGCCAAGGCTGAAAATGCGCCTGCCCCGGCGGAGGACTTATTAGACGCCGCTTTGAAGCAGGCCCCGGCCCAGCCGGCCGCTAAGGCTGCCGCGGGTGTTCAGGCGACTACGCCGCAACAGGCTGTGCCGTCTGCCGAAGTTACCTTTTCGGGCAAAACGGCGGCGTTTGGCGGTAAAACCAAAAAGAAAGCCATTGTGCTTTTTTCGGGCGGGTTGGATTCCACCACTTGTTTGTATTGGGCCTTGGCGCACGGCTACGAGTGCGAAGCACTTACCGTTTCTTACGGGCAGCGCCACGACCGCGAGGTGTTGGCCGCACAAATGATTGCACGCAACTTGGGGGTTAAGCACCATTTGATTACGCTCAATTTGCCGTGGCTGTCCTGCTGTTCCTTGGTGGATAAGAACCAGGCCCTGCCGGATGTGGCGTTAGAGGATATTCCGAAAGAGGGGATTCCTTCTACCTATGTGCCGGGGCGGAACCTGATGTTCCTCTCTATTGCGGGCTCCTTGTTGGACGCAATTCACGCCGATGCGATTATCGCAGGCCCCAACGCGATTGACTTTTCGGGCTACCCCGATTGCACCCCCGCGTTCTTTAAAGCGGCTGCGGATGCGCTAAACCGCGGAACCAAAATGGGCGTAACGGAAGGGATTGAAGTATTGGCGCCGCTGATGCGGATGTCCAAAACCGATATCGTGCGCTTGGCCGCTAAGTTGAAGGTGCCGTTTGAACTCACTTGGAGTTGCTACGCGGGCGGAAAAAAGCCGTGCGGTCATTGTGATTCGTGCAAACTGCGCGCCAAAGGCTTTGCCGAAGCGGGCGTACACGACACGTCCTTGGATTAACGAGGCCTATATGAAGAGACTTCTTTTTGTTTTATTATCTGTGTGTTTTGTGGGGGGAGTAACGGCGGCGGAACTAAAAGATACCGATGCCGGAACCCCGGCGGAGTGCAGTTTGCCTGCGGAGTCGGCCCCGGTTGCTAAAAAGACGGACGAAAAGTCTGCCCCGGCGGAGCAAAAACAAACTCCCGCCGAACAGAAAAAAGCCTTTAAGGCGCGTCAAAAACGCATTAAAAAGTTGGTTAAGCAGTACAAAAAAGCCAAAGAGGCCGACAAGCCCGCTATCAAGGCCAAACTGGCGGAAGAGGTTTCCACCGGAGTGGATGCGGGCCTTGCGTATGTAAAGGACCGCATTGCCGCCGAACGCGCGAACTTGGATAACTGGGAAAACAAGGTAAAAGCCGACGAGGCCAACTTGGAGCAGGTAAAGGCCCAACGCGTGGAGGACTTATTGTCCGGCGTGGCTGAAAAGAAGCATAAGGAAGCCAAAAAGGCTTGGAAGAAACAACTAAAAGAAGCCAAAGAAAAATTACAATAAGTCAAAAATAATCCACAAGTATTTTACGCTACACCCCCGGCCCAACTCCCGGGGGCTTTGTTTTTTAATAATGCCCCGTGCCATTTTTTTGGGCTAGTCTAAACTGGCGCGGTGGTGCCCCGTCGTATTTTTGTATTAAATTAAAGGTCATTCTGAAACAAGTTCAGAATGACCCCCATTTTGATAACGGCTTTGTTTTATTTATTTATTATTGTCGTTTCGTTGGTTGGCGACATTACAAAAAGAGTGTTGCCCAATAAATCAAAAGGGCGCGGACAAGTGGCGGCGCGCAGCGCTTTATAAAGGGATTGTTTCGTTTTTTTTTGTTAAAATTTTGATAAATCGCGGTGGTTGTACCCGGATGTATCCGCCGTATAAAAATGCGTATAAAAGGCCGTTTTGCTCAAATATAAAGG
>DJFE01000021.1:83453-102842 GCA_002432025.1 Candidatus Avelusimicrobium stercoris
GAGAAAAAATGAAAGGATTTAGTGATGTTTTATTGTCATTGTTGTCATTCCAGGGCCCGCATACAAGCGGGAACCTGGAATCCAGAAATAAAATAAGGAGTTTTTCTAATAAACAGACTGGATCCCAGGTCCACGCCTGGGATGACAACTACAACAACAGATCCCGGATAAAGACCTCCCGGGATGACGACAAAAGATGTATTTTTTATTGTTGCCGTTTCGTTGGTTTGCAACATTACAAAAACAATGCGGCTTCTCTAATCAAAAGAGAGCGGAAAATCGGCGGCCCGCTAGGGTGCCGCCTGCAAGGCACGGCAACGTCAGGTTTTACCCTTATTGAATTGTTGGTAGTTGTTCTCATTATTGGTGTTTTGTCGGCTGTTGCGTTGCCACAATACAACAAAGCCGTAGAAAAAAGCCGCGCCACGGAGGCCTTAACTATGATTCGGGCGGCTATTCAGGCCGAAGAAGCCTATTACTTGGCAAATGGCGAATATACCGACGATATGGAGGCCTTGGATATCTCTATTCCAAGTACCGATAATTTTTATTTAGAATCCTTGGCCGATGGGGATGAGGACGATTCCCGAATACAAATTTATAACGAAAGAACAGGTATGCGTTCTTGGTGGATATATTATTATAAAAATAAGACTTTAAATTGTCAGGTGGAAAAAGAGGAGCCCAGCGGTTCTTTGGCAAGAAGTGTTTGTAAATCTTTTTCCAGTAAAGAAGTAACTTGTTTGGAGCCTGAATACGATTGTTATGTGATGAACTGATATAAAAAGCCCCGCGGATTGCGGGGCTTTTTCATAAGCAAATTTCCTATTCAAATTTTCTTATTCAAATATGCCGGAACTTTCCAGCGCGTTGAGGGCTTTTGTAATGTCGTTTATCACCACAATCCAGCGGCTGTTGGGGCCCGCTCCGGCGGTACCATAAATAGTAGTGATATTAATGCCGTGGCCGGAGAGTACCGCGCCGATATCTCGCAAGAGTCCTACGCGGTTGACGGTGTCTATGCAAATAGCGTCCGTCTTTACGCTGGTAAAACCCGCCTTCGTCAGCGCGTGGCTGATTTCCTGGTCATATTTTACCACCAGGCGGACGACGGCCGCATCGTAGCGGACGTCCTGCGAAATAGCGATTACGTCCACATTTTCGCGCACGAATAATTCGGCAAAATTTTTGAGCGCACCCGGTTCATTTATCAGGAAGACGCTGTACTGTTTCACTACGTTGATAGACATAAAAACCCCTTATAAATAAAACCCTATTTAAAATTATATCACACCCCTGCCGCTGATACAACAAAAAAGGACCGCTTTTTGGCGGTCCTTTTCAAAAGTGTTTAACTCTTATTTTTCAGTCTCTTTAATAATTTTGAGCATTTGCGCGTGAATTTTGCCGTTAGAGGCCAAAATCGTGTGCCCAAAGTCTTTTATTTTTTTGTATTTTTTGCCGGAATAATCCGTAACCTTTCCGCCTGCTTCTTGCAGGATAAGCACGCCCGCGCTGACGTCCCACGGGTTCAAATTGTCTTCCCAATAGCCGTCCAAACGCCCGGCGGCCAGCCAGCACAAGTCCAGCGCGGCGGAGCCCAAGCGGCGCACATCGTGGCAGGAGTTTAAAAAGCGTCCAAAGCGGTTTAGCAACATCGGCAGCCGCGTAAAGCGGTCATACGGGAACCCTGTAACCAATAAGGATTGCTCCAATTTAGCCGTTTTGGAAACGTGTATTCTTTTGCCGTTTAGCGTGGCGCCCTTGCCCTTTTGGGCCAAAAAGGTTTCGCCCGTGGCCGGGTTTACTACGCCGCCCAAAACGGGTTCATTTTTGTAGAAAAGCGCAATAGAGACGCTGCATTGCGGAAAAGTATGTGCAAAATTGGTGGTGCCGTCAATCGGGTCAATCACCCAAGTGTAATCCGCCCCTGTGCTTTTTACACCGTTTTCCTCGGCTAAATAGTCGTGCTCGGGGAAATTCTTTTTAATCAGGGCCAAAACGGCCTTTTGGCTGGCAACATCTGCCTTGGTAACCAAGTTGGCCTTGCCCTTTAATTCGTAGCCCACCTTGCCAAAATTCTTGCGTACAATTTTAGCCGCGGTTTGTAAGCACTCTTGGAGTACGGCAAATTCTTTCTTCATTTTTTCAGATCCAGTACGTCGGCTTCCTTTAATTTGTTTTCAAGGATGAGCATTGCTTTGCAGTCGTCCTCGTTGTACATCAATACCTTGTTGAGCAAATCTTGGTTGCCGGTTTTCAGCCAGTTGGTAAAATAGACCATACTGTCCATTGCGCCGCAGTCGTCCTGCCGCCAGTTAAAGCCAAAGGCGGGCGCAGCCGCTTTGAGCGAAAAACTGGGCGCGGGCAAGTAGAACTGCTTATTGACGGAAACCTTTAAGTCGTAGCAAATGGAGCAAAGCGCCTTTAATTTGGCTTCGTCTTTCGGGTTTTTCCCGGCCAGATTCTTCATCTTTTTTACTTCGTATTCCGTCCAATGGTAGAGGGCGGTGTCAGAAAAGTCCTTGATATAATCGTAGAACTGTTCAAAGATTTTAATTTCTTCTTCCGGCGTTTTGGCCACAAAACTGACGTATTTGTCTTCTTCTTTGTCCCAAATGCCGATTAAATAGACAAAAGACACGTTGTCCTTGGTGAAGGTTTCTGTGGCTTCAAAATCAAAATACAAATTGTATTTTTTTACGGGTGGCGGAAAGTGTCCCGCTTCGCGCAGTACGGGCTTGTTGTACAGATACGCCAAGGAATTGTAATAAGAGTCTGTGGCGTGCGGCTCTTCCAAAATGCCCCGTAATTTTTCCAACCCGGCGTGCGCCACATCGTCAGTAGTGAACATCCCATTTATTTTAAGGCATTGGCGCATTTCGGTATTTAGGCCGGGAAGCATTAATAAATCCTTGCTTTGGGCTACTACCTTGTTGGCGTAAACGCGCCACGGCGCGCTGGCAGCCTTAGGCGGCTTGTGTGCTTCCGGGCGGGCCTTGCCGTCGCGGATACTGCGCCAATAGGCCAGTTCCCGAGCCAAGCGGTCGCAATGGTCGGCGTAGCAGACGTCAACCGTGCGGTCGCGCAAAAAGACGCGCGTATTGGCGGGCGTATATTTTTGTGCGCAGCCCAGCATACGGTTGAGCAAACACACCTGTAAGGCGTAATGTTCCTTTAAATCGTGCGCCCGCTTAAATTGAAAAATGTGATAATGATAGTTGCCCCACGCGCTGGGCGCGTCATTGGAGCGGACGAGTAAATTCACGCTGCCATAGGTGCTTTCAGGCAGGTTCCACAGCAGGGCATTGGCAATCGCGCTTTCGCCCTTTGCCATAGCGGCCAAGGTATTTTTAAAGCGTTCGCTTTCCGTTTCGCCCGTGATAAACACCACGCCCGGGAATTCCTGCTTAATCCAATGGTCGCGGACGGTGCGGTCCGTGCGGATTTTTAAATTTTCGTAGCGGTTCGTTTCCGGGACGGCTTCTTCTTTGGGTGCGTGAAAAAAGCACCAAATGCTAAAAGGGTCTTCCAGCAAGGAAAACATCTTGGAAGCATTAAAATCCTGTTTCCCGGGCACGCGGCCTGCGGAAAGGGTGTTAAAAAGGGTTTGCAACTCGTTCTCTGTCATTATATATGTATTCTATCTTTTTTAGAGGGGGAATAAAACCGCTTTTTGGCAACTTGCCAGCGGGGGGGCTTATTTGCTACCATAAAAACCTAGAATTATGGCTTTAAAAGAACAAACAAAAATGAACTTGGGCAGCCTGATTTCGGCGCAAAATGTGCTGGTGGCGCCCGAAGGGTTAAATAAAGAGGGCTTAATTGAAACCTTGGTGCGTATGGCCTGCCGGAAGAATCCGCGCCTGAACCCGCCTGAGGTAACAGCCCAAGTGTTGGAGCGCGAAAAAGGTATCAGCACCACCCTGGATACGGGCTTGGCTATTCCGCACGCCCGCGTGGAGGAACTGGACGATTTTTCCGCCGCGCTTGCCGTATTGCCCGCCCCGGTGTTGGATGAACACCATAATAATTTGCCTATCCGCGTGATGTTTTTGTTTTTATCGCCCGCCAAGCCGGCTTTCTTTCAAAAGCACTTGCAGGTATTGGCCGCTTTGGCTGAAACCTTCCGCCCCGATTTTATCCAAGAACTCCTTACCTTAAAAGACCCGCAGGCTGTGGCCGAACGGTTATCCCGCTGACGGGGCTTCCGACCGCGCCCAATTATGCTAGAATAAATTTATGGCAATATTGCGTGTAACAAAATACGGCGAGGACATCCTGCGCCAAAAATTGAAACCTGTTGATTTTAAAGCGTTGCAGCCGCAACTGCCCCAACTGCTAAAAGATATGGAGGAAACTTGTTTGGCGGTTAAGGGCGTTGGTTTGGCGGCCAACCAAATTGGGCTGGATTACCGTTTGGCGGTAATTTTAATCCCCGAAAGTGATAAAGAAAACGCCCCTTTAAAAAGATATGTAATTATTAACCCCGAAATTCTTTCTATGCGGGGGGAAAAGTTGGAGGAAGAGGGGTGCCTTTCTCTGCCCGGTTTGTGGGCGGAGGTAAAGCGTGCGACGGACGTAACTTTAAAATACACCGACGAAAACGGGGTAGAACAAGTCAAGCGCGCCCGCGGGCTGCTGGCCAAGGCGTTCCAACACGAAGTGGACCACTTGGACGGCAAATTGTTTATTGATTTGGTGGACCCGGTATTAAAGCCGGAACTTAAAAAAGCAATTAAAAAATTACGCAAAAATTGGAACTAAAAAATTGCTTTCAAATTACAGTCCTGCGGACAAGTTTATCTTTTCCGCAGGACTTGTGGTCATAAAACCATTTTTTACTTGGTGCCGAGCAAGTTGTTTTAAGTGTATTACTTTGCCTTGCCTTGGTTGGCAACGGCGGCCATTTTCTTTTTGATTTCTTCCGCGTCGCCCAAGAAATAATCCTTTTGCAGTTTTAAGTCATCCGAAAACTCAAACACATACGGTACTCCCGTCGGCAAATTGAGGCCGATAATGTCCGTGTCCGAAATGTTTTTAAGGTGTTTTACAATTCCGCGCAAACTGTTTCCGTGCGCCGCTACAATAATTTCGTTAGCCGTTTTTAAATGCGGGAAAATCACCTCGTTCCAATACGGCAAAATGCGGTTTACCGTGTCGCACAGGGCTTCGGTCAGCGGCAAATCCTTGGGGTTTACGCCCGCATAGCGTTTGTCATTTTGCGGGGCGCGCGGGTCGTCCAAGGTTAAAGCGGGCGGGCGCACATCATAACTGCGCCGCCACAGTTTTACCTGTTCGTCGCCGTATTTTTTGGCGGTTTCGGCTTTGTTTAAGCCCTGCAAAGCGCCGTAGTGCTTTTCGTTTAAGCGCCACGTTTTTTCCACGGGCAGCCAATCTTGGTTGAGCACATCCAGCACGCAATTTAAGGTTTTTACCGCGCGTTTTAAATAAGAGGTATAAGCCGCATCAAAATAAAATCCGGCGTCCTTTAATAATTTTCCGGCGTTTAACGCCTCTTCCACCCCTTGGGGTGTTAAGTCCACATCCGTCCAACCCGTAAAGCGGTTTTCCAAATTCCACTGGCTCTGCCCGTGGCGTAAAAGTACAAGTCTTTTCATACAAACCTCCTGTTTGTCTATATATTAGTTCTTTTTGCGGCAAGCGTAAAGCGGCTTTATGGGTTACTTTGGTATAATGTTTGCAGGGGAATTTAAGTATTTATGCAACCGATTTGTATTATGAAGTTTGGCGGCAACACATTAGCCAACAAACAAAAACTTTTAATGGCGGCGGACTTGATTAAAGCCCGCTACTCGGCCGGGTTTATTCCGGTGGTGGTGGCTTCCGCCAACGGCAATTTGACCGATGTGCTTTTGGACCACGCGTTTAGTATTACGCCTAACCCGGATAAGCGCGAGTTGGATATGCTGATTACCACCGGGGAGCGCGTGAGCGTGGCGCTTTTGTCTATTGCCTTGCGGGCCAAGGGGGTGCCGTCCGTCTCGCTGACGGGATCGCAAATCGGCCTTATTACTACTTGCACCCATACGGGCGCGGATATTTTAAAGTTAAAGGGCGACCGCTTATTGCACGAAATTGAGGCCGGAAATGTTCCCATTGTGGCGGGTTTTCAGGGCATTGGCGAGAATAAGGAAATTACCACCTTAAAGCGCGGGGGGAGTGATGTGTCCGCTGTGTTTTTGGCGGCCCAATTAGGTGCGGACCACGTGGAAATGATTAAGGACGTGGACGGCGTTTATTCCGCAGACCCTAATAAGGACGTAAAGGCGCAAAAATACGAGGTGCTGGATTTTGACGAAATGTACAAACTGGCCTTAAACGGCGCGAGTGTGCTTCACCCGGATGCCGTGCGCCTGGCCAAGGAAAAGGGCGTAGAAATACGCATTGTCCACTATCAAACGGGCCAAACGGGCACGGTTATTAAATAGGAGCAAAAAATGCACTTAACTTTTAAATTTAACACTTTTGGAATTATTTCTTTTTTGGTGCTGTGTGGGCTGTTTTATTGGCTGTGCCCGGTGCCGGATAAGGCCTTTTGGCGCTACCTTATATATGGGGTGTTTGCGCTGGGGGCGTTTTTTGCCAGTTTTGTGATTGTCCGCCCAAAATAACGGGCGTATCAGAACCTTAAAAATATGGTATTATAAAAACTATGGAAACTACCGTCATTTTACAACTTATCGGTTTTACCGTTTGCTTTATTTTACTGTTCGTTTTTACGGCCAAGTACCGCGCGGCCTTGGCGCACGAAACGGACTTTGAACCGGCTGTGGAGGATTTAACTGTTGTAACCGTGGCCCAGCCGCCCGCCTTTAAACCGCGTGCTTCGCTGCTTCAATCGTTGCAGGGTTCGTCCTCTTTGGACTTAGCGGATTTAAAGGAAAAAGTGAAAAGTTTGCATTACCGTTTGGAAGAACTCAAAATGGCGCAAGATAAATCTGCGGGTGATTTGGCAAAACAAATGGCCCGTATGGAACAGCGTATGAGCACCTTTGAACAGGAATATGTAACCAAACTCCAACCCACTTTGTTAAGCCTGATTGAAGACTTGGAAAATATGAAAGTGGCGGAAGAAAAAACGCAAAAATAGTTCCAAATTTGCTTTATCCTTACTTAAAACCGTCGCAAAACTTGCGGCGGTTTTAATATTTTAAGCAAAAATATTTTGGTTTGGGACTATTTAAAAACGCAAAATCAGCCTTAATTTTGCAAAAAATGCTCTCTTGATAAAAATGCGGTCTAGGACGGAGAACCTTCCAAAACCGGGCGCAAAGAGGTTAAATTCTGACAAAACGGATTAGATTTTGTCAATACTCTTGCGCAAAAAGACGGTTTAAAATTTGTTTTGCCTTGCTAAATTTCCTAAAATATATCTATATACGTATGCCAAGGAAAGAGGATTTTACGTTAGGAGAACAAATGAAAAATAAAAACCTTGAACCTATCGCCATTGTTGGTATTGGGGCGATTATGCCCGGAGCGTTGAACAAAGACGAATTCTGGACAAACATTAAAGAAGGCAAATACTGCATTACCGAAATTCCCGCGTCGTACTGGGACTACCATCTCTTTTACAGTCCCGACCACAAAGCAGAAGACAAACTGTACTCCAAAATCGGCGGTTTTATTCCGCAAAGTTTCAAATTTAATTCCTTAAAATACCGTATTCCCCCGCAAATTGCCAAGCAAATGGACACGGTGCAACACCTGGCCATTGAAACCACCCGTATGGCCTTGGAAGATGCCGGATACGATAAAAAAGCCTATGACCATAACCGCACCGCGGTAATTATTGGTAACTCTATGGGCGGTATGAAGAACGAAATGTCCAACACCCGCTTGAACCGTCCGTTCTTGTACGAAATTCTCAAAAATACCTCCTCTTTCAAGTCGCTGGCCCCGGCCGACGCCCAGAAAATGCTGGACGAAATGGATGCGGGCGTGCGCGAAAAATTTTCCCCGATTAACGAAGACTCTATGCCGGGCGAACTGGCAAATGTTATTCCGGGCCGCGTAGCCAACGTGTTTGATTTGCACGGCACGAACTTTGCGGTGGACGCCGCTTGCGCCACCTCTTTGGCGGCTATTGACCAGGCCGTGAACGGCCTGCGTATGGGGAACTTTGATATGGCCGTAGCCGGCGGCGTGGACCAAATGATGTCGCCCTCCGCTTATATTAAGTTCTGCAAAATCGGTGCCTTGTCCGAAGACGGCTCCTATCCCTTTGATGCCCGCGCAAACGGCTTTGTAATGGCCGAAGGCGCCGGTATGGTTATTTTGAAACGCTTGTCCGACGCCGTGAAAGACGGCGACCGCGTGTATGCCGTTATCCGCGCCGTGGGGGCCTCCTCCGACGGTAAAGGCAAAGGCATTACCGCGCCGAACCCCAAGGGCCAAAAATTGGCTGTGGAAAAAGCGTTTGAACAGTTGGACTACACCCCCGGTGATGTAGGCCTGATTGAAGCGCACGGTACGGGTACCCGCGTAGGCGATGCTACCGAACTGGGCGCTTTGACCGAACTTTTTGCTCCGTATGCCAAACCGGGTACGATTGGCCTCGGCAGCGTAAAGAGCCAAATCGGCCACGCCAAAGCGGCGGCCGGTATCGCTTCTTTAATCAAAACGACGCTCGCCTTATATAATAAGGTGTTGCCGCCGTCTGTCAATTTCAAAACGCCCAACCCGATTGTGGATTGGACCACCTGCCCCTTCCGCGTAATTACGCAAACGGAAGAGTGGAGCACCAACAAAGTGCGCCGCGCCAACGTTTCCGCGTTCGGCTTTGGCGGCACGAACTTCCACGTGGCTATGGAAGAAATGAACGACGGCCTTTTGAAACAGGCCGAAGAAGCCACTCATCACACCGTTTCAACCCCCGTACAGGAGAAATCTACTATGAGCAGCAGTTACACCCTTCACGTTCCCGGTGAAAAAATCCAGAGCGACGTTTTAACTTTCTCCGCCGCCACCAAACAGGAACTTTTTAACGTGTTGGATAAAGCCGTTGTCGCTATCCAATACGATCCCACCTATTTGCCGAGCATTTCCTACAAGAACCATATGGCCAAACCCGGCAAATTTGCGGTAACCATTAACGTGGAAAACCCTGAAAAATTAAAAGAAAAAATTGAATTCTTCAAGAAGACCGCTTCCACCCAGGACGTGTGGGAAAAAGAATCCTTGTACCTGCGTATGAAAGGCATTTATCCTTTCACTCCGACGGAAATCAAACCGAAAGTTTGCTTTATGTTCCCCGGCCAGGGTTCCCAGTATGTGGATATGATGAAGGACTTGGCTTCCAAATATAAAGTAGTGCAGGACACCTTTGATGAGGCCGACCGCTTGCTTTTGAACATTATCGGACAAAACCTGACGGACACCTTGTGGAGCAAACCCGGCGAAACCAAAGAACAAATTGCCGTGCGCGAAGCCGCCATTAAAAAGACTGAAATGACCCAGCCCGCCGTACTTACGGCCGATATCGCTATGATGCGCCTGCTGTCCTCGTTCGGCATTAAGCCGGATGTGGTAATGGGCCACAGTTTGGGCGAATACGCCGCCGCCGTAGCCGCCGGGATTTTTGATTTTGAAAACGGTTTGAAGGCTGTTTGCACCCGCGGTAAGGTAATGTCTGAAATTAAAGTAGAAGACAACGGTAAAATGGCCTCTATCGCGGCCCCCGTGGACCGTGTAGAACCCGAACTCGTGCGCATCAATGGTTATGTGGCCGTGGCGAACAAGAATTGCCCGACCCAGACCGTTATTGCGGGCGGCAGCAAAGCCGTGGATGATGCCATTAAGATGTTTACCGATATGGGTATTCAGGCGGTGCAAATCCCGGTTTCGCACGCCTTCCACTCCGCTATTGTGCGCCCGGCTATGCCGCAGTACCGCGCGTTTTTGGATACACTTACTTTCCACGCCCCCAAGATGCCGATTACGACCAACGTTACGGCGGAATTTTACCCGAGCGACCCCGAAAAAATCAAAGACCTTATGGTTACGCAGATTTCGCACTCTGTGGAGTGGATTAAACAACTCCAAACCACGTATGATTCCGGCGTGCGCTTGTTTGTAGAGTGCGGCCCGAAACGCGTGTTGTCTGCCTTGGCCTCTAACACCTTGGCTGACAAAAAAGATATCAAAGTGTTGGCCTCCAACCACCCCAAAAAGGGCGGTATTGTGGAATTTAACGACTTGTTTGCTAACTTAATTTCCTCTGGTATTCATTTGGATTGGACTGGTACTGATATGTACGGTGATAACCATACCTTTAACCCTGCTTTTGTAAACTGGGTAACCGGCAATGCCACCCCGGTTGAAAAAACCGAAGGCACCACCGAAACCCCCAAAACCTGCGCGTGCAAAGTTTCCGCGCCCGCCGCGAACAACGGTAAAAAATCCGTTGTGATTAGCGGTATTGCTGCTGGCGGTCCCGGCAGCTGGGATAAAATCTTCCGCGAAGGCGTGCTGGACGAAATTCTTTCCGGCCGCAATATGATTGAACCCGTCTCTGCGGAAATCCAGCAGAAACAAATTGATAAACACGTTGAATTTGTTATCAAATCCAAAGACGGCAACCACCGCTTTGAACGCTTGACCTCCCCGATGCAGGCCATTAAATTGGCGGCCAAGGGCGGCGCGTTTGACTTGGAAAAAGAATTTGGCCTGCCCGCCAAATGGGTCCGCTCTATGGACCGCAGTTTCCAACTGGCCATTGCCGCTGGTATCTTGGCCTTGAAGGACGCGGGTATCCCGTTGGTGCTTTATTACAAACCCACCTCTACGGGCGGCTACTTGCCGGACCGCTGGGGTCTGCCGGCTGAAATGATTGACGAAACGGGTGTGATTTTCACCTCCGCTTTCCCGGTGGCCAACAGTATGATGGGCGATCTCTCCAAACGTGTGGCCGGTTTGCTTAACAACAAAACCGCCAAAGAAGTCCGCGCGTTTTGCGATAAATTTGTTGCCCAAATTTCCGACCCGGCCCTCAAAGCCGAAATTGAGGCTTGGTACAGAGATAACTTTAAAGATAAAGAAATTGAACCCGAAGCCTTTACCTCGGAATTTATTTTAAAGACTATTATCATTGCCCATTGCCATTTCTGCCAATGGATCCGCGCCCGCGGCCCGGCGACGGCTATGAGCGCCGCTTGCGCTTCCACCGCCCAGGCGATTGCTGTGGCGCAGGACTGGATTAAACTCGGCCGCTGCAAACGCGTTATCGTCATCAGCGCCGACGACATTACCAATGATAATGTGTCCGAGTGGATTTTAACGGCCTTCTTGGCCTCCGGCGCCGCTACCACGGAAGCCGACGTTACCAAGGCCGCCTTGCCCTTTGACCGCCGCCGCAACGGTATGATTGTGGGTATGGGTGCGGTCTCCTTAGTAGTGGAAGACGAAGCCGAAGTAGCCAAACGCGGTATGAAACCGTTGGCTAAACTCTTGTCCACCGAAATCGCCAACAGCGGTTTCCACGTAACCCGCTTGGACGTGGGCCACGTTGCCCAGGTAATGAACCGCTTGGTAACCCACGCGGAACAGGAATATGGCTTGAACCGCTCCGACATTGCCAAACAGTTGGTGTTCATCTCTCACGAAACCTATACGCCTGCCCGCGGCGGTTCCGCCAGCGCCGAAGCGTATGCGCTTAAATCTACCTTTGGTAAGGACGTCAGCAGTGTTATCGTCAGCAACACCAAGGGTTTCACCGGGCACTCTATGGGTGCCGGGTTGGAAGACGCCATCGCCGTGCGCTGCCTGAACACGGGTCTTGTGCCGCCGATTGCAAACTTTAAAGAAGCCGATCCCGAATTGGAAGGCATTACGCTTAGCAAAGGTGGACACTATAACTTTAAATACGCCTTGCGCTTAGCCGCCGGGTTTGGTTCCCAACTGGGTATGACGTTACTTGAAAAAGTGTGGCAAGAGGGCGAACCTCGTATCGCCGACGAAGCCAAACACGCGGCTTGGCTGAAAGCTATTTCCGGCCAGGAAGCCCCGGTGTTGGAAGTCGTGCAGAACACCTTGCGCATTAAAGACAATTATCGCCACGGCGTAAAACCCGCCTTGGTGATGGAAGGCTCTCAGGCGTTTGTGGATAAAGTGAACACGATTCACGCCCACGAAGCCAAAGCCGCGGCTCCTGCGACGCAGCCTGCGGTAGCCCAAGCGACGGTAACGCCCGCGCCTGTGGCCGCTCCGGCGGTCGCGTTGGACGAAGCCAGCGTAACCAAAGAAGTCGTCAAAATGGTTGGCGAAAAAACGGGTTACCCCGAAGATATGTTGGATATTGACCTGGATATGGAAGCCGATCTCGGCATTGATACGGTGAAACAAGCCGAACTCTTTGCTGCGTTGCGTGAGCATTATGGCATTGCCCAGCAAGACGGTATCCAGTTAAAGGACTATCCGACGATTCGCCATTGCATTAAATTTGTGCTCGCTAACGTGGGCAAACCTGCGGCTGTGGTAGCCCCGGCTCCGGCTGTACAAGCCCCGGTCGCCGCTCCTGTGGCGCAAGCCGCTGTGGCTCCTGCCGCTAAACCTGCGGCCGCGTTGGACGAAGCCAGTGTAACCAAAGAAGTCGTCAAAATGGTTGGCGAAAAGACGGGTTACCCGGAAGATATGTTGGATATTGACCTAGATATGGAAGCCGATCTCGGCATTGATACGGTGAAACAAGCCGAACTTTTTGCCGCGTTGCGCGAACATTATGGTATTGCCCAGCAAGACGGTATCCAGTTGAAGGACTATCCGACGATTCGCCATTGCATTAAATTTGTGCTCGCTAATGCGGGCAAACCTGCGGCTGTGGTAGCCCCGGCTCCGGCTGTACAAGCCCCGGTCGCCGCTCCTGTGGCGCAAGCCGCTGTGGCTCCTGCCGCTAAACCTGCGACCGCGTTGGACGAAGCCAGCGTAACCAAAGAAGTAGTGGGTATGGTGGCTGAAAAGACGGGTTATCCGGAAGATATGTTGGATATTGACCTGGATATGGAAGCCGACCTCGGTATTGATACCGTGAAACAGGCTGAACTCTTTGCTTCCTTGCGCGAACACTATGGCATTGCCCAGCAAGACGGTATCCAGTTAAAAGACTATCCGACGATCCGCCATTGCATTAACTTTGTACTCGCTAACGCGGGTAAAGCCGCGGCCCCTGTGGCCGCTCCTGCGGTGGCCCAAGCGGCGGTAACGCCTGCCCCGGCTCCTGTACAGGCTCCGGCGGCGGTGGTAGCCCCTGTGGCTGCCGCTAAACCTGTGGCCGCGCTTGATGAAGCGACGGTAACCAAAGAAGTTGTCAAAATGGTTGCTGAAAAGACGGGTTACCCCGAAGATATGTTAGACTTGGACTTGGATATGGAAGCCGACCTCGGTATTGATACCGTGAAACAGGCTGAACTCTTTGCCGCAATGCGCGAACACTATGGCATTGCCCAGCAAGACGGTATCCAGTTGAAGGACTATCCGACGATCCGCCATTGCATCAAATTTGTGCTCGCAAATGCGGGCAAACCTGCGACTGCGGCCCCCGCTCCGGCGGCTGTTGCGGCTCAACCCGTAGTGGCCCCGGCTCCTGTGGCGCAGCCTACGGTTGCTCCTGCTCCGGCTGTACAGCCCGCTCCTGCCGCTAAACCTGCGGCCGCGCTTGATGAAGCGACGGTAACCAAAGAAATTGTTAAAATGGTCGCCGAAAAGACGGGTTACCCGGAAGATATGTTGGATTTGGACTTGGATATGGAAGCCGACCTCGGTATTGATACCGTGAAGCAGGCCGAACTCTTTGCCGCAATGCGCGAACACTATGGCATTGCCCAGCAGGAAGGTATCCAGTTGAAGGACTACCCGACAATCCGCCATTGCATTAACTTTGCCTTGGCTAATGCGGGTGGCAAGTCTGCGGCGGTAACCGCTCCGGCGGCAGATAAACCTGCTGTGCTCCCGCTTTCTACGGAAGAAAAACCCGTTGTAACCGAACCGGCCAAAGCGGAAGTAAAACCCGCTGAAGCCCCGGCTGTGCAAGCGCCTGTGGCTCCCGCACCGAAACTTATTAAAAAGCCGGCCCACATCATTGCCGAACACATTGGTAAACCGCAGGAAGATGCGCTGATTACCAACCCGACGGCTCCGATTGAAAAGCATTTCTCTCTGGCAGAACGCCCCGAAAGAGAAGGTTATCAGGGCGAACATTGCCACGAAAAGAAATTGCGCTATGTTACCACGGTGGCCGATGCGCCGCTTACGGAACGCGAAAACAGACGCTTGTCCAAGGACCGCACGGTGTTGTTGTTTGCCGATAATTCCCAACTGATTAAGGCGTATGCGGAAGAATTTAAAGAATTGGGCGTAAAATACCACGTATTTACCACGCTCAAAACCCGCAGCAAAAATACGACCATTGTAAATTGGGAATCGTACGAAGAAACCGAAGCGGCCTTGAAAGCCTACGAAGCCGAGGATCCGAACATCCAAGGTATCGTATATCTGTTGGGCGCTACGATTAAGAAATTTGATAAAAAAGCCAGCCCGCACGCCGAACTGACCAAATACGTAATGCCGCTGTTTATTGCGCTGCGCGTATTTGAAAAGGGCCTTACGAACCGCCAGGACGCCGATACGTTCTTTGCGGTGAATACCAAGATTGACGGTAACTTCGGCTACACGACCAAGGATGAGTTTAACCCGATTGTGGGCGCGCTCACGGGCGGTACCACCTGCTACCGCAAAGACGTGTACGAACGCACGGGCGCCATTAGCAAATTAATGGACTTTGAACCCACCGCCACGCCGGACGAAATGGCCCAAAAGACGATGGACGAAGTGCTCCACGGCGATATGCGCCTGATGATTGGTACGAGAGACAACGTGCGCTCCACGATTCTCTCCTTGCCGACCCGCTTGGATAAGAGCGTCAAACACTTTGACCTCGCCGGTAAAACCATTATCTTCACGGGTTCCGGCCGCGGTATTGGTGCGATGCTTTCCCAAAAGATTGCCGCCCAATACCACAGCAAAATCATCGTCTTGGATATTATTGAAATTCAAGAAAAAACGCCGCTGTGGGCTTCTATGAACGAAGCCGAACTGGCCGCGCTCAAAAAACAAATCTGGGAAGACCTCAAAGCCGATCCGACCAAAAAGGCTACCCCGGTAATGTTGGAACGCGCTTTCGGCCGTGTGAAGGATTCCATTACGCTCTATAACAACTTGCAGAAACTGCGCAACTTGGGTAGCGAAGTGGAATACTACCATTGCGACGTGATGAACTCCTCTATGATGAAGGAAGTTTGCACCAAGATTAAAGCCAAAAACGGCCGCGTGGATGGGCTCATCCACTTTGCGGGCTTGGAACGCTCCAAACTGATTTACGATAAAGACCCGGCTGAATATTACCGTATCTTTGACGTAAAAGCCACGAGTTTTGCCACGTTCTTGGCTAACAACATTGTCCGCGACGACGGCTTCTTCGCCTTTGCCTCCTCTATTGCCGGTAAATACGGCAACTTGGGACAGAGCGACTACGCCAGCGCCAACGACTACTTGGCCAAATCTGCCTTGTCCTTGTCTAACCAAGGCTACCGCGCCATCAGCATTGCTATGAGTGCTTACAAAAATGTAGGTATGGGCGTGCGTGCCGGTGTGGAAACCTTCTTGCGCTCCAACGGTGTGGACTTTGTGGACCCCGAAGACGGTATGCAAATCTTCTTGGACGAAATCGTCTATGGACGCGTGCCGGAAATCGTGCTCACGGGTTCGTTGGGCCGCTTGGACTGGGACCATCAGTTAAAGTTTGAATGGGACGAAATCGGAGCCGCAGACAACGGCTCCGATGACTCCGCCAACGGCGGCAATACGCCCGCCGCTCCGGCGGCTGCCCCCAAAGCGGCGGCTCCGGCGGTAGATTCTGCCAAGGCTACGCACTTTTTGGGCGAAGTAAAATCGCTCCAAAAGGGTTCCGAAATCCATTTGGAAAAAGAATTTAACTTAAATTCCGACCCGTACTTGGCCGACCACGCCATTGAGGGCACGCCGTATGTGCCGGGCGTAATGGGCATTGAAACGTTTATGGAAACGGCTACCGCGCTCACGGGCGAGGTCCCGCAGGGATTAAAGGATGTTCACTTCTACCTGCCGATTAAACTGTTAAGAAACCGCCCGCAAGCCGTGCGCGTAATCGGTAAAGCCTCTGGTAATGAAGCCTCTATGGAAATTGAAAGCGACTTCATTAACAGCAAGGGCGTGAAGATGGGTAACACCCGCCGCCACTTTACCGCGCATACGCTGGGTTCCTTTGTTTCCACTTGGGACTCCGTAAAAGCCGAAGCGATGACGGGCCTCAACGCCCCGATGAGCGTAAGCAAAGAAGAAATTTATAAAAAGTATTTCCACGGTCCTTCCTTCCAAGTGTTGGCCGGGATTGTCCGCGTAGATAAACACGCTTCCCTGGCGGTTTACCACACGACTCCGCGCCCGCAATGGAACGACGGTCCGCGCACCTTGCTCGCTAACCCGATGCTGATTGAAGCTGCGTTCCAATGCTGCGGCTTTCAGGATATGAGCATTGAGCACAAAATGACGTTGCCCGACGGTATCGCCGAAGTGGCCGTACTTAATAAACAAGTACCGCCCGCCCAGTTGTATTTGTACGGCGTGAACCGCGGTAACACCGCCGACGGAAAAACCCTCCACGACGCCTATGTGTTTGATGCGCAGGGCAATGTGTGGGTGGAAATCCACGGCTATCAGGCTATCGGCCAATAAGGCGCGATGTCCTGCCAACTGAAAGTTGTTGATTTAAATAATCTGCCCCCGGCCGAAGAAATCCTGGGCGCGAAGGAAAGTGCGTTTTTTCAAACGCTCCGCTTTCCTAAACGCCGTACGGAGTGGCTCGGGGGCAGATTTGCGTTAAAGGAACTTGTGCAGCAAGCCACGGGCGCGGATAAAAAAGAGATAGAAATTTTACCCCAGCCAAGCGGCAAACCGCTTTTGCGGGTGGGGGGAAAAGACAGCCCGCTGGCGTTTAGCATTACGCACAGCCACGGTTTTGCCGTAGCGGGGTTAGCCAAAGAAGATACCGTTTTGGGCATAGATTTGGAAAAAACCGCACACCGCATAGAGGCGTGGGCCAAGGATTTTTTCCACCCCACGGAACTGACAGAAAAAAGTGATACCTTTTTAACGGCCTTGTGGACCCAAAAGGAAGCGCTTGTAAAGGTGCTGGGCACGGGGCTTTCTTTAAATAGTTATGATGTGCGGTGCGTAAACGGCCACGCGGAATTTTACGGCCCGGCCTTGGCCGCTTACGAAAAATTGGGCCGCCCTGCGTTGGAAATAAAAACGTGGGAGTTGGTGCCCGGTTTTATGTTTACGCAGGCCTGCGGGAAAATCAGCCCGGTTATTTAGTAAAATATAAGTAAGACAGATTTGGAGGGAGCAATGATTGAACTTTTTGAAGATCCCAGATTAGATAAGCCGTCGGACCAGCCCGCTCCGGCCAGTTTAGTTAAGTTTAGACAAATTTCCCAAGACGCCCTAAAAGGCGCAGGCGAGGCGCGCATTAAAGCCCAAAAGGACAAAGGCAAGATGACCGCCCGCGAACGTATTTCTTACCTGCTGGATAAAGACAGTTTTTTAGAAATCAAAAGTTTAATGGAAAGTTCTTGCAGCGACTTTGGTATTAAAGATAAACATATCAAGGGCGACGGTGTAATTACCGGCTTTGGCCGTATTAACGGGCGCGAAGTGGCCCTGTTCGCGCAGGACTTTACGCAACTGGGCGGCTCGCTCGGGTTGGCTCACGCCAAAAAAATTGCGGCGTTAATGGACCGTGCGTTGGAAGCCAAAATCCCGGTGATCGGCTTGTACGATTCCGGCGGCGCCCGTATTCAAGAGGGCGTGGACAGTTTGAACGGATACGGTGAAATTTTTTACCGCAACGTAAAAGCCTCCGGCGTAATTCCGCAAATTTCTGTTATTTTAGGCCCTTGCGCGGGCGGTGCGGCTTATTCCCCGGCGCTTACCGATTTTATTTTTATGGTGGAAGGCATCAGCCATATGTTCATCACGGGCCCGGGCGCTGTGAAAGCGGCCACCGGCGAAGAGGTGGATTTTGACACCTTGGGCGGTTCCCGCCCGCACAGTGAAAAGAGCGGCGTGTGCCAGTTTGTCGCCAAGTCGGAGCAGGACTGCTTCCGCCAAGTGCGCGAATTATTATCCTTCCTGCCGCAAAACTGTGAGGAAAACCCGCCGTTGGACACCACCAGCGATTTGGCTTCCCGCCAGGTCCCGGTGTTGGAACGTGTGTGCGAAATGGATCCTAAAAAGGCGTTCCGTATTCACCACGTTATTTGGCGTTTGGCCGACGATTTCGGCTTTTTTGAAATCCACCAGAATTTTGCCAAGAACGTTGTTACGGGCTTTATCCGCTTAGGCGGCCAAGTGGTCGGTGTGGTAGCCAACAACCCGGCCTGCTTGGGCGGTGCGCTGGATAGCGACGCAAGCGACAAGGCCGCGCGCTTTATCCGCTTCTTAAATGCGTTTAATATCCCGCTCTTGACGCTGGTGGACACGGGGGGATATCTCCCTGGCGTGCAACAGGAACACGGTGGTATTATCCGCCACGGCGCGAAACTTTTGTACGCGTATTCCGAGGCGTCTATTCCCAAAGTTACACTCGTTTTGCGCAAAGCCTACGGCGGTGCGTATATTGCAATGGGTTCTAAATACTTGCGTGGGGATTTCAACTTTGCGTTCCCCAGCGCGGAAATTGCCGTAATGGGCCCGCGCGGTGCGGTGGAAATTTTGTACTCGCGCGATTTGAAGGCCGAGCAAGACCCCGCCAAGAAAGAGGAACTCAAACAGAAGATGACCCAGCAGTATTCCGACAAGTTCGCTTCGCCCTATCAGGCGGCGACCAACGGGTCTATTGACGAGATTATTGAGCCTTCTGACGCGCGCAGTAAAATTATCCGTGCGTTTGCGGTGCTGAAAGGCAAGCGCGACCCGCGCAAAAACCCGCATAAGGGTAATATCCCGCTGTAATAAAGCGGTTTACAAATTCAAAAGTAAAAGCCCTCTGATAACTTTTTCAGAGGGCTTTACTTTTGTGTTTGCCGCTGCCGTTATTAACAAAAGTAGGTCATCCTGAATTTATTTCAGGATCTACTGCTTGTGTTGTTGGTAGTGGACTTAATGGCAACTACCCAAGATGTAGATTCTGAAAGCCCTGCGGGCCGCCAGTTCAGAATGCCCCCCATTTTTATAACGGCCTTTTCCCCGCCGTCATTCCGGAAGGTTTTTATCCGGGATCTGTTGTTTGTCGTTGCCTTTTGGGTAGTTATTCATAAAGGGGTTGTTTCGTTT
>DJFE01000021.1:102975-113743 GCA_002432025.1 Candidatus Avelusimicrobium stercoris
ATAAAGGCCTTAACAAGGAGAAAAAAATGAAAGGATTTACCTCTATTTTGTCATTCCCGAGTGTTGTAGTCGGGAATCTGTCATTATTTAAAACAAGCAACGATAACAACGGATCCCCGACTAAATTCCTCGGGGATGACGACAAAACAGCAAATGTCCATACAGTAACATCAGGTTTTACACTTATTGAACTTTTAGTAGTTGTGCTTATTATAGGCATTTTATCCGCCGTCGCCCTGCCGCAATACACCAAAGCCGTAGAAAAATCCCGCGTAAGCGAACTTATCCAACAAATTTCTACTTATAAAAAAGCCGCCGAAGTTTATTATTTAGCCAATGGAACTTATTCCAAAGACCCGGAAGCCTTAGATATTTCCTTTCCCAACTGTGTACCCTCGGCATCCGGTTCTGGAACGGCTTGGAGATGCCCAAACTGGAATTTGGACGGAAATAATAATTTGGAGGGCCGGCTTTTAGTGCTTTATTGCCCGCCTAAAAATTCTACTCAAACAAGTTGTGAGCCTACTAATTCCAAAATGATTTTTTGGGCTCCGCTTCCGCACGCGGCAAACCAAAATTTTCAATGTGTAGGCACTGCTTATTTGTGTGATTATGTAAAGAAATCTTTATTTGAATAGGTGATGTCCAGCAACGAAATGGCGCAAAGGCGGAGATTTATGCTGACATTTTGCTGACAACTCTACTGCTTTACAGGTCCGTTATTTCTGTTTATTACAATTACGGTTTTACGACGATAAAAAAGGGCTTTTTAGCCGTTTGTATTGCTAGAAAGCCCTTGTAAATACAACTACCCCCGGCGGGAGTTGAACTCGCAACCTTCTCCTTAGGACGGAGCCGCTCTATCCAATTGAGCTACGGGGGCGTAAAACAGTTATTTAGTGGGTTTTTTACCGCGTTTAGCGGCCTTTTTAGCCTTTGCCGCGGGTGTACCTTTGGCAGAGGCCTTTCCTTTTGCCACGGCTTTTTTAGCGGATACTTTGGACGCAGTTTTTTTCGTGGACGCTTTTTTAGCAGTCGTTTTTGCCGTACTTTTTTTAGCGGGTGATTTTTTATCCGCCTTTTTGGCAGCAGACTTTTTGTCTTCGTTTGCCTTTTGCTGGGCAAGCAGCGCGGCGCGCTGTTTTAACAGTTTGGCTAACGGACTTTTGTCTATCGTTTGGCCCAAAATGTTGGTTTTTAAGCGCGGTTGCATTGCCGTATGCAGTTTGCGCGTGCGTAAATCTAATGTAGAGGGTTCCAAAATGCCCGCTTTGTACGCTTCCTTGCGCAGGGTGTTTACGGCGCGCTCTTCAATTTGGCGCACCCGCTCGCGCGACAAGCCCAAAATTTCCGCCACTTCGCCCAACGTCTTGGGCTCGTTGTCATCCAATCCATAGCGCATAATAAGCACTTGGCGGTCGCGGTCGTTTAAATCCTCCATACTTTTTTTGATGCTGTTTTGGTTTTCGTTCTTCAAAAACACATCGTGCGGATTGCCCTTGCCGTCATCGCTGATTAAGTCTTCCAGCGTGGTTTCGTCCTCGTCGTGGATAAGGGTCGTAAGCGAATCCACACCTTTGGCGGCGTTTAGCGTGTCCATAATGGACTTTACTTGCCGGGCGGTCAAATTGAGTTCCGCGGCCATTTCGTTTAGGGACGGGTCGCGTCCGTTGGCTTCCTTTAATTCGTTCCACGCGCGGAACCATTTCTTCAAATTTCCCCAAGCGTGCGACGGAATTTTGATAGAGCCGGACTGTTCCTCAATATATTTACGGATGTATTGTTCAATCCAATACACGGCATAGGTGGAAAAACGGTAACCCTTTTCGGGCTCAAATTTATCAATCGCTTGCAAAAGCCCCAGGTTGCCTTCTTCAATTAAGTCCATCAGGTCCATACCCGGGCGCTGGAAACGCTTTGCCGTCGGAATAACCAACCGCAAATTCATTTCCATAATTTTATTTTTAGCATCTTTATCGCCTTGTTTGGCGAGTTTCCACAACCGGGTCATTTCGTCCCGGTCCAGTTCTTGGGTGATTTTGCCCAAATGCTTAAAATATTCGTTTACGCTGTCAAGCGACTCGTTTTCCATATACAATATAATATCAAACTTTTTGACGGTGCGAAAGATTTTTGCCTATAAAACCATACACAAAACGCCCGCCGTAATCAGTCCGCCGCCAAGCAACACTTTCAGGCTGACGGCTTCGTGCAGGAATAAAACGGACAAAAGAATTGTCAGCACTACGCTAAATTTATCTACCGATACCACGCGCGAGGCCGTGCCTATTTGAAGGGCTTTATAAAAAAACAGCCACGAAGCCCCCGTCGCTAAGCCGGACAAGGTTAAAAAGAGCCAACTCTTTTGGCTGACCAGAGCCAACTGCTTGCCCGCGCCCGTCATCCATACTACGCCCCACGCCAATACCAATACCACCGCCGTGCGGATAGCCGTGGCCAGGTTGGAATTTACGCCGTCCACACCCACCTTGGCCAGTACGGAAGTAAGCGCCGCAAACAGCGCCGATAATAACGCATATACAAACCACATTTTTAGTTTTCCTTGCTTATATTTTATCACTTCCCCTACGCGAACGGGGAAAATAGTGTTATAATAAAAAAAGCAGTATGCCATTTTTACGGGAGGAGTTATGTCCACGGAAAGACCGTCTAAAACTTTTCTGCAAATAATGTTTATGTGCCTGGGTTTCTTTGGAATCCAATTCGGCTGGGCCCTGCAAATGGGAAATATGAGCGCTATTTATTCGCGTTTGGGCGCTAGTGAGGACCAAATCCCTATGCTGTGGTTGGCCGCCCCGGTTACCGGGCTGCTCGTTCAGCCGCTGGTGGGATATTTTAGCGATAGAACTTGGTGCCGCTTGGGCCGCCGCCGTCCGTACTTTTTGGGTGGAGCCATTTTCTCTATGTTTGCGCTGTTTTTAATGCCGCAGGCTTCGGCTATTTGGATGGCTGTCATTGCGTTGTGGATTTTGGACACCTCGGTCAATGTGAGTATGGAGCCGTTCCGCGCGTTTGTGGGTGATATTTTGCCGGAAGGCCAGCGCAAAACGGGTTATGCAATGCAGAGCGTAATGATTGGCGCGGGGGCGGTAATAGCCTCTTTTCTGCCGCAGATTTTAACGGCTTGCGGCGTAAGTACAGAAGCACCCTTGGGGCATATTCCCAATACGGTTAAATATTCGTTTTACATTGGGGCTGTGGTGCTGATTGTGGCGATTTTGGCTACGATTAAAACGACACCCGAATATCCGCCGGCCGATATGGAAGAATTTAACAACCTCAAAAAACAAGCGTTTAATCCGTTTAAAACCGTGCGGGAAATGTTCCGCGCGTTTATCACAATGCCCGCTACGATGCGCCGCTTGGCCGTGGTGCAGTTTTTTACCTGGGCGGCCTTTATGGTAATGTGGGTATATTTTACGCCGGGTATCGCTTCGGGCGTGTTCCACGCCGCACCCGGTACGGCCGCTTACGAAACCGCCGCCAACTGGGGCAGTTCCTGCTTCGGTATTTATAACGGTGTGGCGTTCGTGTTTGCGTTTGCCTTGCTGTGGCTGACAACCAAGTTTTCCGCCAAGGCCATACACATTGTCTGCCTGACGGTGGGCGGCTTAGGATTGGGTTCCCTGGGGCTTACGCTGTTGGGCGTACAGTTTACGCAAATGGGGCTTATTTTCCCGATGGTGTGCATCGGTATTGCTTGGAGCAGTATTTTGTCTATGCCGTATGCAATGCTTTCCAACGCGCTCCCGGCGGACAAAATGGGGTTTTATATGGGCGTGTTTAACTTTTTTATCGTGATTCCGCAGATTTGCGTAAACCTCTTCTTCGGCCCGTTTATGAAGCACGTTTTGGGTGGCAGTGCGATTGCCGCCGTGGGCGTGGGCGGGCTCTTTTTATTCATCGCGGCGGTGTTTACCTTGCGTGTGCACGACCGCCAAACGCAGGAGTAACTTATGAAGATTTTCTTTCGTTTGTCTTATAACACGGTGTGGGGCGAAACGCTCCACGCCGTGTTGTACCGTGCCCACGCAGGCGCGAACGAACGCAAAATAAATATCCCGCTATCCACGCAGGACGGCAAAATTTGGACGGGAAGTATTTTGCTCCTTTTTAAACAACCCGCCGTAATGGCGTACCATTACGAGGTGCGCCGGGGGGATAAAACCGTCCGCCGCGAGTGGCAAAAGGTGGAGCGGACGTTATCCGTTTCGCCGCAGACTTCGGCCTATTATTTAAACGACTCTTGGCGCGAATTGCCCGCACAGGCGCATTTGTATTCGTCCGCGGTAACGGAAGTCTTCCGCCCGCAGACGGTTGAGAAAACGCCCTTGCCGCTTTTTAAACGCACGCTTTTACTGCGTGTTCAGTCCCCGTGCAACGGCGATTTGTACCTCTGCGGCAGTACGGCGCAACTGGGCAACTGGAACCCGGATAAAGCCCTGCCCTTAACGCGCACGCAATTAAACGAGTGGGGGATAACACTAAACGCCGAAGAGCAAACTTTTCCGGCGGAATATAAGTTTATTGTAAAGCATAACGGCGCGGTGTTGTGGGAGGACGGCTTTAACCGCACCTTGGATAATCCTTCGTTAAAGGACGGCGAAGTCTTTGCACGGCAAGATTTACGCCCCTGTTTTACGGGGGAAGCCCCGGTACGGGCGGCGGGGGTGGTTATCCCCGTGTTTTCCTTGCGCAGCGAAACCGGCTGCGGCGTGGGCGATTTCGGCGACTTAAAAAAATTGGCGGATTGGGCGCAGAAAACGGGGCAAAAGGTAATTCAAATTTTGCCTATTAACGATACCACGCTTACGCACACTTGGCAGGATTCTTACCCGTATAACGCTGTCAGCGTGTATGCGTTTCACCCGTTGTATGCAGATGTGCGCCTGTTGCCCGGCGGAAATAAATCGCTGGAAAAGGAACGCAAAAAAATAAATGAACTGCCGCAGGTGAATTACGAAAAAGCCCTGCAATTAAAACTGGAATATTTAAAACGGGCTTTTTTAAACGAGGGAAAAACAATTTTATCTACGCCGCAGTTCCGCCGATTTTTTGCGCAAAATACGCATTGGCTGTCCGCGTATGCAATGTTTTGCACCTTGCGGGACCATTATAAAACGGCGGATTTTTCCAAGTGGGGGAAATACGCCCGATTTTCGTATGATGCGTTGGTGGCCTTTTGCAAACCCGGCGCCAAGGAATACGGCACGGTGTGCTTTTGGTATTATGTGCAATTTTTGCTCCATTGCCAACTGACCGGAGCGGTGCGGTATGCCCGCCAAAAAGGGCTTATTTTAAAGGGGGATATTCCGATAGGTATTTCTCCCAACAGCGCCGAAGCGTGGACGGAGCCGCAACTCTTCCACCTAAACGCGCAGGCCGGGGCTCCGCCGGATGATTTTTCCGCCACCGGGCAAAACTGGGGTTTCCCTACTTACAACTGGGAAGCAATGGCGCAAAACGGCTACCGCTGGTGGACGCGCCGCCTCGCCCATATGGCGCAATATTTTGACGCATACCGCATTGACCACGTGTTGGGTTTCTTCCGCATTTGGCAAATCCCGTTGCACGCAGTGCAGGGGCTTTTGGGCCAGTTTTCGCCCGCGTTGCCGATGAGTGCGGACGAAATAAAGGGGTATGGCCTGCCGTTTGATACTTCATTTACCCGCCCGCACATTACGGCGGAAACGGTGCGCGAAGTGTTTGGCGGTTTGGCGGAAAAAGTATCTAAAAAATATTTAGATATGCAAGTTGACGCAACCTACCAATTAAAGCCCGCTTATGCTACCCAACGCCAAACGGAGCAGGCCTTTGCAAACCAAACGGACGAAAAAGCCCTGCGGATAAAAGAAGGCCTTTTTGCCTTGGCGGACAATGTGCTTTTTGTGCCGGACCATAAGGACCCGTCCAAATTTCACCCGCGTATTTCCGCGCCGACAAGCGAGGCCTACCGCGCCTTGCCCGCGGGAGAACAGCAGGCCTTTACACGGTTGTATAACGAGTATTTCTTCCACCGCCACAACGAGTTTTGGAAGCACGAGGCGATGCAGAAACTTCCGGCCATTACACAAGCCACGCGTATGCTATGCTGCGCGGAGGACTTGGGGATGATTCCCGCCTGCGTGCCAGAGGTATTAAACAAGTTGCAAATTTTATCCTTGGAAATTGAGCGTATGCCCAAGCGGTTGGGCGAAACCTTTGCCGATACGAAAAAATACCCGTATCTGTCGGTGGCGACGCCGTCCACGCACGATATGTCTGTACTGCGCGGCTGGTGGAAGGAAAACCCGGAAAATACCGCGCGCTTTTGGCGTGAGGTGTTGGGAAAAACGGGCGAAGCCCCCGCGGAACTGGACGGGAAAACGGCGGAGGAAATTGTGCGGCTCCATTTAAATAGTCCGTCTATGTTGGCCTTGATTTCGTACCAGGATTGGGCGGCTATGGACGAAGCCCTGCGCGCGCCGGACCCGGAAGCGGAGCGTATTAACGTGCCCGCTAATCCGCGCCATTATTGGCGTTACCGTATGCCCCTTACGCTTGAAAAATTGTTGGACCAAACGGCCTTTAACGATAAAATCAAGCAATTAATTACGGACGCAAACAGATAAAATAAATCCCCCGGTTACCCCGGGGGATTGGTATGTTAATTGAGGAGAAAATAAGTTCCGTCCATTGTGGGGTCAGCCTGCCCATATGTTTTACAAATACGCTGTCCGATACGATTAGTTTCGTGTGCGCGGCACCAATGTTTCCCCGATTGTGTTATTGGGTTTCCAGCAGGGACTTGTACCATATGAAACTCAATAAAGTCGGGTAAGTTTGTTCGTTTTGGGGTGGCAAAGCAAGTGCGTTGTTCTTTACACGAAAAATGCCAAACAGAAGAATCCTCTACCGAAATATCCAAATCTTGCAAATCGTTGGTATAGTGCCCATTTGCTAAATGAAAAACTTCTTGTGCATCTGTTATGGCTTTTAGAACGGTAATTCCTTCGGTTGCCCGTGCCTTGGCAACGGCGATTTCATATTGTGGCAGGGCGACGGCGGCTAAAATGCCGATAATCAACACTACTACTAATAATTCTATTAATGTAAAACCTTTTTCCATATATTCTCCTTACCTGTTTTTGGAAAAAGCCCATTAAAAACGGCTGCTTCCGTTGAGCCAAGTCTAGTAACCCAAACAGAAACAGCCGTGGTTTATTGCCATCCGAAGATGGCAATAAACACTCGGCACAGCATATCCAAAGGATCAGTTGAGATATGTTGTGCCTAAAAACGACTGCTTTTGGACTAGACTTGTGCCGACGGTTTTTCGCCAGCGCACCAGGTTCTGCACCTGGTTCCAAAAACAGAATTAAATTGTTGCAGGCCTTGCGGCTTGCGTGCGACCTTTTTATTATAACAATCTTTTTGCCGCGTTGTCTTTCTAACCCAAATACGGCTTTGACAAGGGGCGTATCAAACGCTATCCTCATAAAAAGGGGGGAAAATATGGGAACAGTACAGGATTTTTTTAAGATACTTCAAAAGCGGCGCTTGCGCAGGCGGGAATTGGGGCGAGTTTACAGCATTATAATCCGCTGGTGGATGAGGCTGTACAGCAGGCCTTTAATATCCCTAAAACGTGGAAACTATTGGCGCAAATGCCGTTTGGCGTGTCCGTCGGCCAAGATGTGGAGAAAACCTTTTTGCCTCAGTCGCGCTTACGCGTAGAAAAATAATATTTTATCCAATAAAAAACCCCCGGTTACCCGGGGGTTGTAAAGTTTCCGGACTAGGACTCGAACCTAGAATGACTGGACCAAAACCAGTAGTGATACCATTTCACCATCCGGAAGTAAATTGTTTCATCACAGCTTAAGCGAGATGAATAACGGAAAATCTGTGCTGAACCCTATTGTACGTCTTTATTGTAGTCCGAACTTTCGGCTTGTGCTTTTCCTACGGATTGGTTTTTTAATTCTTCCTCGTAGGCTTTCAATATATTTTCTTCCAAGTATTCCCGAAACTCTTGGTTAATGGGGTGAACCATATCCTTGTGGGTTCCGTCGGGTAATTTCCGGGAAGGCATACAAAGAAACACGCCTTTTGTCCCTTCTACAATTTTCATATTACGAACTACGAAAGAATCGTCAAACGTTACACTTGCAAACGCCTTTAAGCGATCCTCTCCCATCAGATGTATTCTGACTTCCGTTATTTTCATCTTTTAAACTCCTATGAAATGTCGTAAAGAAAACTATCCGTTCCTTATTTTGTATTTTGCTAACCAAATTTTTTGCATCCTTTTCAGTTTCAACTAAAGCAAAAACCGTGGAGCCGGAACCGGACATCAAAACTGCATCTGTATTTGTTTTTCTCAAATCAAGCAGCACATTTCGTACAGAGTTTGTAAAAGGAACAACGCAATCCTCCAACCGATTAAATAAACAATCTTTCCAAAGGGTCAAAGGACTTGCACATCTAATGTATGTTATTAATTTATCTAATTTTGAGATGTTTGTCAATACTTCTTCTTTTTGCGGCAGTTTCAGCCGCGCAAAAACGCCCTTTGTGGGCACAATGGTATTGGGGTACGCGAGCACCAAAAAGGGTAGTTTGCCCGTGGCGGGAACGGGGGTTAATTTCTCGCCGATGCCCTCGCCCTTTAAAAAGGTATCCTTGTACATAAAAAGCGGCACGTCCGCCCCCAGTTTGGCGGCAACGCCCAAGAGTTCGTTTTTATCCTTTTTGAAAATTTCACACAAGGCCAGCAGTACGCCCGCCGCGTCGGACGAGCCCCCGCCAAGCCCCGCCCCAGTAGGTGTGTGTTTATCAAGCGTCATTTTGATTTTGGCGTTTAACTGGTAATGCGTTAAAAAGGCCTGTGCGGCACGCCACACGAGGTTGCTTTCGTCCGCGCGCAATAGCGAGCCTACCGGGCCCGTCAGCGTGAGCGAAATATCCGTTTTTTCGGCGGGTTCGGCTTCCAGCGTTAAGGTGTCGCCGATATTAATTTTGGCAAACAGCGTGGCTAGTTCGTGGTAGCCGTTGGGAAGTTTGCCGGTAACCTCCAAAAATAAATTTACTTTGGCCGGGCAAAAGCGGGTGATTTTCATTTTAGTTTGCGCTCCGTGTTGTGAACCAAGGAACCCCAGTGGTATTCCTCGGTGGTTAAAAGTTCGCCGTTTTCGGCGTAAATATTGCGGCGGCCTTCCAAAAGTCCGTCGGTGTAAAATTCCTCTAATCTTACTTTCCCGTCGGCAAAATAGCCGAAGCGTTCGCCGTCCAAGCGGTTGTTGGTGTAATGCTCGCGGTACCAAAGCGCGCCGGAGGGGAAATAGAGCAAGCGTTCGCCGTTCAATTTCCCGTCGGTATAATTTTCCACGCTTTCTTTATTTCCGTTTGCGTAGAAAGTTTCTTTTGCGCCCTCAATGTGGCCGCGCACAAAGGCTTCCCGTTCGCGCACGGTGCCGTCGTTTTGCGTAACGGTGCGCTCGCCTTCCAGTTGGGAATTTTTGTATGAGCAGCGTGTGTGGAGCATATCGTTTTTTATGGGGGTGAAATATTCGGCCGGGCCTTGTAAAATCCCGTTAATATATTCCTCGCGCGAACTCAGACGGCCGTCATCCTCGTAGCGGGTCAAAAGGCCGTGGAGTTTGTTATTTTTGTAATGCGCTTCGGTTTTTACTTGGCCGTTTTCGTTAAATTCTTTTACTTCGCCGTCGGGGATAGTACCTAAAATTTCCAGCGTGGCGCCATTGGAGGACAAGGTTTCCTCGGCGACCTCTTTGCCATTAATATAAAAGGAGTTCGCTCCTTTGCTGGTTTTTAGCACTGTGCCCGGATAATGGTGGTGCGGTTTTTCTTCCTTGGGTTTTCCGGCGGCCAGCGCGTGTGCGCGTTCCGTAATGCTGACAAGTTGCCCGTCCTTATATTCTTCGGTAAACGTAACGGAGTTGTCGGTCAGGTTGATAACTTCAAACTTGCCGTTTAATTTGCCCCCGGCTAAGTGCTTTACGGTGGCGGACGATATGGCTAATTCGGTTATTTCGCCGTCGGGCAAGGTGCCGGTGGTGTTGATGATATTTTGTTCTTTATCCAAAAATTCTTTGGCCAGCGGAGTGGCTTTGTAATAGGTGCGCGCGGTTGGCGTGGATACGCAAATAACTTTTTCTTTCATAGTAAGGTTCCCCCAAGGGATTTGCCCTTATTTTACAAATTTATGCGGCGGTGTTACTTTTTTAATAAAAGGAAAGCGGTAATTGTTGCTTGCCTATTAAGTCATCCCGGGTGGTGGGCGGAGTGCTAGGGTTTGGGAATCTTTTAATAACGACAGATCCTGGACTACGACTTTCCAGGATGACGGCACGACAAGCAACAGATTCCCGAGCGCTCCGCGCCGGCTAACTTCGGGAATGACGACTTTATGAAAAAAGAGGTCATTCTGAACTTGTTTCAGAATCTACCTTATGGGTTGTTAAAAAACAACAGAAAAAACTAACAACACAATCGGTAGATCCTGAACCCTATTAATGGACCCCGTACAAAAACTTTACGGGGTGCCGCCTAGCGGTAAGGGCGGCAATTCAGGATGACTTTTATTTTTATAACGACTTTGTTGTATTTCTTTTTGCTGTCATCCCCGAGGAATTTAGTCGGGGATCTGTCGTTCTCCGTTGTTGTTTTTTGATTGGTCGTTAAAGGCCCTAAAAGGGCCGTATAAAAGAGTTTTTTCGTCCGGGTCCAAAAAAGGCTTGACTCG
>DJFE01000010.1:0-7631 GCA_002432025.1 Candidatus Avelusimicrobium stercoris
TGACTTTTACATAAATAATTTACTTCAATAAGAAAATTAATAGACCAGAAAAGCACACTCCAATACCGAATTATACAAAACACACCTTGCGTCATTAGAAACCCAACTCATAGTCGCAGCGGTCCGCCTTTCTTACGCCCGCACCACAAAATGAAAACCACCTGCCTAATCTCTACACACCTTATTGGTACTGTTGGTGGCAATGGGTCCCCTGCATTAGTTGGGCACGAACAGGTTGAAGACGAGGCATATAGGATAGCCCTTGCATCTTGCCATAACTCCACCATAGATTAGTTTGCGTATCTTAAAAAAGTTATTACCTTATATTTTAAATGGACTTCCTTCATAGGTCGCCTTTACGACTGGGAAATTTTACCACATACTTGGTAGCCCCCCGGCTGAAATCCTTTTATCTTTTTTCTATTGTTTTGCCGTTCCATTGGGTTAAATTGGGCGTGTGGATTAAATACCACTTTGTAAAATAATCATCAATTTGGAAAATTTCCGCTTTTACAGCCCTGCGCAGTCTTTTAACTTGTTTTAAATAGCCACTCTTGGTAAAGTAATGTCCTAATTTACAAGGTCCCTGCCAAAATTTCTTGGATAATATCGGTGCGCGCTCAAAAAAATCAGTATCCAGGCGCATTTCCTTTTCGTTATTGGGACGGATTTTATAGGCTAGTCCATCTATATTTTTAAGCAGCGAAAGTGATTTCAGGCGTGGAGCAAGTTCAAAAGCCATTATACGTATTTGTATATAATTATCTTTCCTGCATATAGTGGTAGTTAGCAACTCCAAAAATTTACCTTCACACAAGCGGCACATATCGTACATATACCCCAATCCCGCGTAATATCCAAACCAAGCGTCCTTGAAAGGTGCGCTAACAAAATTTTTCTCCTTTAAAATAGGGAGAATATCACGCAGGAAAACAGTAATCCTCGCTTGTAGTATTTCCTTGCTCGTTGCCTTATACCAAAACATTTTTCAAATCCTTGGGGCTATCCCGTCCACATCTTGCCAAAGTATAGCATTTTTAGCGCCCAAACTTACCTGCCGCCCGCCTAAAAAAATATCAGGCGACAAAAGGTTGTCGCCGGAGCGTGCTATGATAAATGTATGGAACCCTTAATAGAAGCATACTTGTCTGGTAACGAGAAGCGCCTCCGCCAACTGGTGTTGTCCGGGGCGGATGTCAATCGGCCAATGCGTGAGTACCCGGGCGATATTTTGTTGGAGCCTTGTTTGGCTAAAAATATCCGCCTGGTAAAGTTTTTGCTAAGCCACGGTGCCCAGCCCACGGGGAAACTCCTATCAGACCTGATTGGGTATAGCGGAGTTTTGCCCGTGCGGTATCTGGCCAGACTTTTGCGGCGGTTGTTAAAGGCCGGGGCAGACCCCAATGCACAAGAGCGCGGGCACACGCTCTTGTGGTGGGCCGCGGAGAGCGGCGAGCCGCGTACGCGCGACAATGCGCGGCTGGCGTCTGTATTACTACAATTCGGGGCGGACCCCAATCTTCGGGCGGACCCGTGCAAGGGGGACTACAACCCACAAGAAACGCCCCTTTTGCGGGCGGCGTATTGCAACCAAACGGCTATGCTCATTAAACTGCTTAAATATGGGGCAGATATAAATACTGTGGATAATTATGGGCGAAATGCGCTTTTTTACGCGGCAATGGGTATGGGGCGGTTACCCGTCTATAAGTGCTTGGTACGGCACCATATTGATTTGCAGCACCGCCTGCCGGACAGGACAAGCATTACGGATTATATGCGGAGTTTGTCCCCGTTTGTAAGCGGACAGGCCGAGGCGTATTTAATCGGTTGCGGGGCTCCGCGTCCTACTATCCCGCGTGCCAAACTTCGCCCTAACCTATAATCCAAGCCCCTATACTTTTGTGCACTTTATTACTATCCGCCAGCCCACCCGTCTTTTGCTTGCATAAAAAACCTGCTTTTTGTATTGTATGGGTATATACTTGCTTTTCTTCCTCGTTAAATTTTTCTATTGGAGCATACTATGGCAAATCACCGTTGGGGTATTGATTTGGGCACATCTTCTATTGGCGTAGCCGTTTACGAGACGGACGATAACGGCAAAATCCTTTCTTTAAAACATTTGGACAGTTATATCTTTGGCGAGCCTGTGGCTCCCAAGGAAATGGTAACTTTAAACACCGCCCGGCGTTCTGCGCGTTTGATTCGCCGCCAAGTGGAGCGCAAGGCGGACCGCCTTAAAAAAATGTCCTACATTGCTAAATCCTTGGGCGTTACGCCGGAAGTCCTGCGCGCCACGCCGGAGGACGTTATCGCCTTGCGTGCCCAAGCGGTGCGGGAGGAAATTTCTATCCCGCAACTTATTAAGGTGCTTAGCCACATTGTCAAAAACCGCGGCTACAAGGGTACCTTGTCCGCAGACGACAAAGGAACCGTCGGCAAAAAATTATCCCAAACAGCGCAAGCCCTTACCGGGGGTAAAACCTTGGGCGAACTCTTGTACGAGCGCAAAACACAGGCCAACGGCCAGCCGTGGCGGAAGGTGGAAGAAGACGGCACCTTTATTTACCGCCAATTAGTAGAGGACGAATTTGCCCGCATTTGGGACACGCAAGCCAAGTTCCACCCGGAGTTAAACGGCTCCTACGCCGTGTGGGGGGATAAAATGTTCCCCGATTTCCCGGGCAAAACGGAAATTTCGCTGAAAGACGCCTTCCACTCGGCAATGTTTTATCAACGCCCGATAAAGTGGAAATTGGAAACGGTCGGAAACTGCGAGATTTATCCTACGGAAAAGCGCGCCGCCACGGCCCAAATTGCCTACCAGCATTACCGTATGGCAAAGGTACTTTCCGATTTGCGCGTGCGCACTAAAAACACGCGCGAAAGCGTCCCGCTTACGTTGGCGCAAAAGTCGCAACTTTTTGAATTTTTGGACGCGCACACCGCGGAATATTCGCCGGAAACAAAGGCCGTTCCGTTTACCACGCTATATAAGAAGTTGGGCCTGCCGGACGGGTGCACCTTTACCTTGGACCGCACCTATCACGCCAGAGGCGGCTTAAAAGGCAATACCACCTTGTACGCGTTTGAAAAGGCGGGCGTTTTAAACGAGTGGTCCAATTTAACGGATACGGTGCAAGAATTGGTCTTGGAATTTTTAGCCAATGTTTCCAACCTGTCGGACATTATGGACAATTCGGACGCGTACATAAAAGACCGTGTGCCCGAACTAACCAAAAACTTAAAGCCCACACAGCAGGATTGCGAAGCGTGCTATCAGTTTATTTTGAAGTTAAAAGAGCGCAACGTATTGCCGGAGTTGTCGTTGGAGCAAGGACGCAGTTCGTACAGCATTAAAGCGCTTAAAATGCTTACAGAGCGCATTATGCAGGGCGAGCAGGAGGCGGATGTCTTGGCGGAAATAGAAGCGCAAAAAACGCACCCGCAGGGCAAATTCCGCTCAACCGAGGCTATTTTGAACGAGCAAGCCATTAACGACCCGGTTGTTTCCCGCGCGCTTGCGGAGTTTAGGCGGGTAATGGCTTATACCTTGCACAAGTTTGGCCAGCCGGCCGAAGTGGTGGTGGAACTTTCCCGCGACATTAAAAACTCCTTGCGCCGCCGCCAATTTTTGGAAGGCCAAAATAAAATCCAGGCGGACGCGCGCAAAGAGGCTATTGCAGAATTGCAGGCGCATCATACGTTAGTCAGTCCCCGCAATATAGAAAAATATTTGCTGTGGAAAGAACAGGATGAAATGTGCCCATATAGCGGACGATCTATTTCCTTTGGGCAGGCGTTTGACGAAAAACAAACGCAGGTGGACCATATTATCCCGCAGCGCGGGGAAATTGGCGGGCCAAACGTGTTTGAAAATAAGGTATTGGCGTTTACGGACCAAAATAAAGAAAAAAGTAACCGCCTGCCTTACGAGTGGAAATTCCAAGCGGACATAGACGATTACTTGGCTTTGCAAGCCACCAACAAGCAGAAAAAGAAGAATAAAGAGGCGGTTAATTACGATTTTGGCCGTCATAGTACGCTGATTAACTTTGTACAGCATTTGTGGGCCCTCTATTCCAAAGAGAAAAAGGGGTATTACTCCGCCCGCGACCACAAATATAAACCCACGCAAAAGGGAGCGCGTATTTTGCGCAAAATTAATAACTTGCTGGCTACGCCCGATGAGGTAAAGCAAGATTTTGTGGCACGCCAGAACCAAGAAACCGCTTGGATAGGCAAAATTGTGCTGGACTGGTGCAAGGACTTTTGCCCCAAGGTTACGCCCTCTTACGGGGCCTTAACCGCCTATTTGCGCGGACAGTTGCATTTTGAGGATGTTCTGCCCTTAATCCGCTTGCAGGAAGGGAAAACTCTCTATGATAAAGACGATAAAGAAATAGACCCCGCCAAATGGCAGGAACTTTACACCAAACATCAGTTAAATTACAAAGAAGCCGGGACGTTGCAGGAGGATTTTGAGAAGTATTGTAAGGATAAGGACTTACTGACGGAAAGCGATAAACAAAAGGCGTATTTTAATTTTGTGCGGGAACAGCGTACCCAACTGCAATTTAACAAACGGTGCGACCACCGCCACCACGCGGTGGATGCGGCCGTAATCGGGTTGTGCGATTTGTCCTTGGTGCAAAAGGCTTCCGTTCATAATAGAAAATACGGAACCTTGCATAAAATAGAAGGAATAAATCCGGACGGCTCCCGCAATAAAGATAAAGACATCCCGGGCCTTATGCTGGATAATATCCCACAGTATGCCGCGTTGCGCGAAGCCGTGCAAGCGCGTTTAACCAATTATGTGGTATGGCATAAGCCGGACCACTTTCCAAGCGGCGCGCTGTTTGACCAAACAGCGTATAATGTGCTGCCAAAGGACGGCGAAAAACGCCTGGTAAAGCGTGCCCCGCTTTCTAGTTTCTTAAAGGCAAACGAAAAGAAAACCTTGGAAAACTTGGAGAAATTGCTGTTTTGCGACGCGGTAAAAAATGAAATTATTGCCCAGTTTAAAGAACGCCTAGCGCAGGGGATGACGCAAGAGGAAGCCTTGTGCGGAAAGAAAGACGACCCGTCCGACGGGATTTATTACCGGGGCAATAAAGTAAAGCAAGTAAAATATATGTATTTAGTTGGCCGCGGTATCCGCGTGTTTGACGAAAACGCGGATAAAGAAATTTTTAGCACGGATAAAGTCGGCACTCAGCACAAAAAAGCCTATCAAAACGGTGGATACGCCTGTATGGACTTTGACGCCAAAACAGGCAAAAAGTTGGCGCTTATCCCCTTGTGGCAATATCAAAGCAAGAAGCAAGTGCCGCCCGGCGTGGTGCGTGTGTTTATTGGGGATATGTTGTTTAATAAAAAAGATAAAGAATTTTATAAGATTAAACAATTTAATTCTCATTTTGGTGTTGGTATTGTTGTTGCAAGCGAAGCAAAGGGAGACTTAGCCTTTACTTCCAACCTTAAAAATTACAGCGTGGTATCCAGCAGGCAGGATATCGCTAAATTAAAAGATAATGAGCATACAACATCTGATTAGTATTGATAGGGAAGCCAAACTGTCCATTGATACGGGCAGGCTCAAAATAACCTTCCAAAACGCGGGCGAAACACATTTTATCGCCGCGTGCGATATTGCTGTGCTTATTTTGGCTAACCCGTGTATCAGCCTGTCTTTGGCCGTTTATCAGGAACTGGCCAAAAACGGGGCGGTAATCCTTACGGCGGGGGAAAAGTATATGCCCTGCGCAATGAGTGTGCCCCTTGGCGTGAATATAGACGGCGCCCGCCGCCCTTTCCAGCAAGCCCAACAGTTGGGTAGCGACGCTGCCGGTCAATGCTGGGCGCAGTTGCTCTCGTCCAAGGTGTTGGGCCAAGCCTTGGTAGCAAGCGCGTTTGCGCCGGAACTATCCGAGCGGCTTAAATTAATTGCCAAACACATTGAACCCGGGGATAAAGAGTGTCGGGAAGCGCAGGCCGCGCAACTGTATTGGCCGGAGTTTTTTAAATCGCTTGATAATCCCATAGATTTTAGGGATAAACAAGGAGCCACGGACCCGGTAAATATTGCGCTAAACTATGGTTATGCCGTCCTGCGGGCGATTGTGGCACGGGGACTGGCTGGGGCGGGGCTGTGCCTGAATTTTGGTGTGGGGCATTGCCGGAAGGATAATCCTTTTAACTTGGCCGACGATTTTATTGAACCCTTCCGCTTTTTGGCGGACCGGGCCGTATATCAAATTTTTAGGGATAATCATCCCACCACTTTTGATAAAGAGGTTAAAAAGCAACTGCTTTCCGCGTTGCTTGCAAGCACAATTACTATTGCAGGGAAGACGTACCGCTTATTCCAAGGCGTAGATTTTGCCGTCAATAGTTATTGTTTAAGTTTGCAAGACCCACGCCGCAAATTACTGCTGCCGAATTTGCCCACCCGCCCCGGCAAGACGCCGCAAACGTCCCTGTGGCAAGCCGTGCAGTTCCCCTATGAAACCCAATAGTTGGCGCATTATGTGGGTGGTGGCGGTGTTTGACTTACCGACGCAAACCAAAATCCAGCGCAAGCGGTACGCGGGGTTTCGCAAGTTGCTGTTGCATAACGGGTTTAGTATGATGCAGTACTCCGTATATGTGCGCAATATGCCCACAATGCACCAGGCGCAGGCGTTAATCAAGCAGTTGGGGCCACAAACGCCGCCGCAGGGCCAATGCGCTTTTTTGATGATTACCGACAAACAATTTGGCCTGACGAGAAACTTCTATGGGCCGTCTTTACGGCAAGAAAAAATCCCCAAAAAGCACGAGCAACTCATACTTTTTGAGGATTTTTAATTATTTACAACCAAATTAAAACTAATTTAAGTGGGAAACCGTTAAGTTTCCCTTTGCGGGCTTTAATGCCCTTGTTACCTAAGTTGAGGCACAAATAAGAATAAGGTTTCTGAAATTATTTCCTTAAAAAGGCTTATTTTTTAACAACTTTTTATAGTTTATCAAATCTTACCTTATTCTTCGGTGCCTAATAGGAACTGCGTTCGTAATAGGCTTTCATAATCGCCCCAAATCTTACCTTATTCTTCGGTGCCTAATAGGAACTCCTGAGTCGTTTGTTAGCCGTAGCGCCGGCAAATCTTACCTTATTCTTCGGTGCCTAATAGGAACTGTAACACGAAAGTAACACTGAACGTAACACAAATCTTACCTTATTCTTCGGTGCCTAATAGGAACATTAGTGTTATTTTTCCGCCCTATTTTGCGCAAATCTTACCTTATTCTTCGGTGCCTAATAGGAACTAGCCTTTCAGTTTGGCGTTTAAGTCGGCTCAAATCTTACCTTATTCTTCGGTGCCTAATAGGAACATATTGCCGTTAATGCCGGCAAGTTCATTATCAAATCTTACCTTATTCTTCGGTGCCTAATAGGAACTTATGGAAGAACTTTTTAAGACCTTAAAAACAAATCTTACCTTATTCTTCGGTGCCTAATAGGAACTACGGCTTTTATGGCTTCTTCGGCGGTATCCAAATCTTACCTTATTCTTCGGTGCCTAATAGGAACAGCCGTTAGTTTGGCAGGAGTTAGGCTATGCAAATCTTACCTTATTCTT
>DJFE01000010.1:7741-9763 GCA_002432025.1 Candidatus Avelusimicrobium stercoris
TCTTCGGTGCCTAATAGGAACTTTCTCACTCATTTTCAACCTCCTAAATACCCAAATCTTACCTTATTCTTCGGTGCCTAATAGGAACTGGCCCAGTGTAAGTGTGTAGTTAGTGTTGCAAATCTTACCTTATTCTTCGGTGCCTAATAGGAACTTCTACCTCTCTCTTGTCGTTTTTTTAGGGCAAATCTTACCTTATTCTTCGGTGCCTAATAGGAACATCATACACATCACGCCAGTTTAACTCGCCACAAATCTTACCTTATTCTTCGGTGCCTAATAGGAACCCTCGGCCCTATCAAGTCCAGCGTTCAAGGCAAATCTTACCTTATTCTTCGGTGCCTAATAGGAACTGTATTAATGGAATCTATGAGCTGCACTTGCAAATCTTACCTTATTCTTCGGTGCCTAATAGGAACAGGTAGTTTTCCTTATTTGGCAATTTTTTACCTACTAATAAGATATCCTATTTCTTTTCAAAGAACTACTTATATTTTAATAAGCGCGCGGCGTAAAGTCAAGACACATTTTATATCAAATCAAAGATTTCTAAAACCTTTGGGGACGGCTTAAAAGACGGCAAGGGTGCCCTTTTGGACGCGGCCGACAAGGTTACCGTACCCACGTTTGACACCGACCCGTTGGAAAGCGCGTTAGAAACGCTTTACGGGCTGATGTCGTTTTTTACGGGGCTCCCCCGGGCCTATGTGGCCGGGGTGCCTACCACCACGCTTAACGGTTCGGGCGAGGGCGACGAACGGGCCACCGAGCAAGGCTTGCGTGTGTATTTCAGCAGTATTTTCAAGCCGGTTTGCGACCAGTTACTTGGGGCTTCGCTGTCGTTTAAAACCTCTGACTGGCGCAAATTTGCCGAAATCGCCAACCTGCTACCGGTGCTGGAAGCCACCTCCGCCGTACCGCAGAAATACAAAGACAAACTGATTAAAGAAATCTTTGGCTAATGGGCAAGCGGTTTATCCCGGGGCGGTGGCTGGAAAAGATTTTCCCTAAGGGGATAGAAAAGAGCGGGTTGCTCTCTGACAATTTGGAAATTAAAAAACGCTACTTGCAGGCTTTGGTGCGTGCTACTTCACTCAGCGGGCGGGAAATTACGGCCGAAGTATATAAGACCGTGGATTTTTACGAGCAAAAGGAAGCCGCCTTAAAGGCCGCAGGAGTAAAGGCGTTTAAGCAAGAGACGTTAAACGGGCAGGAATTATTAAAAGCCCGCCTTAAAAACTTTTTGGTGTATAGCGAAATCCAACGCCAGCGCAAGGAACACAAGGGACGGATGTACCGCTGGTTGCCGTCCAATGCAAACGAGCCGGACCCGGAACACCAATTGCTATACGGCAAGATTTTCCGCGAGGGTGAGGGTGATAAAGACGGCAATATGCCGGGCGAACGTTGGGGCTGTCAGTGCGGCATTGAGTGGTTGGCCGACGAGGATATGACACCTAGTGAAAAAGCGAAAGCAGTAAAAATTGATTTTAGAAAAAACAGTTATTTACCGCACTTAAATGCCAAGCAGTTGGAAATTATTGGCGGGAAAGATAAGGACGTTATTTTTAAGAGAACGACAGGTCAGCGTAATAAACTGGTACATAAAGAAGTTAGCCGAAAAATGTATGAACCTCTTATTGGACAAGCCCTTTATCAACCGATATTACCGCCAATGCAAGATTTGAAAAATAAAAACTATTGGCATTTTATTGGTGAAGCGGATAACCATAAAAAGGCTTTTGTTCTTTTAGATGCAGAAATAACAAAGAAAGCCTTTGAAATTGTACACGTTTTGCGAATGAAAGAAAAAAATTTCAGGCAGTTTTTAAAAAAGTATTTAAAAAGGCAATAAAAAACCTAGTTAGACTGGTGGGCCTGCCGTGGAACCCACATAGTTGGAGTTATAAACTCCGCCAGCATCCGAGGCAGAATATTTATGCTTGTCAGTCAACTAGGTATTAATAGTATAGCGAAAAAATACTTGTTTTTCAAGGGGTGTAAGATCTCGGTACATATTGG
>DJFE01000036.1:0-60929 GCA_002432025.1 Candidatus Avelusimicrobium stercoris
ACCGACTGAGCTACCCCAGCATTTTATGCTGGCCTTTGCAGGCTTTTTATCCTTGCCAAGCGGGCGATGGGAATCGAACCCACGTATCAAGCTTGGAAGGCTAGTGTTCTACCATTGAACTACGCCCGCGCAAGGCATTACTTTATTATATCAAAAAATATACAATTACAAAAGGGTTTTAGTCAAAAACCCCGCGAAAAACGGCCCCCAATCGGGAGCCTTTTTTTTATTATACAAAAAAGAAATATATTTAGCAATAGAAAAACCCGGCCGCTCGGGCCGGGCTAAAAATGGAGGGAGGCCTTGTCCCCTACAAGAGGCGTACCCAAAAACGGGCGATAGTGGCACTCCCATATGGCTAGTATAGCGGGGAAGCGTAAAAAATCAAGGCCCAATTTTATACTTTTTTATTTTTACTTCCTAAATTTGAAATTTTTTGCTATAATAATTAGGTCTTACCGATTTAGATGTTACGGTGCGGTGGCCAAGTGGTAAGGCGTGAGTCTGCAAAACTCATATTCGCGGGTTCGATTCCCGCCCGCACCTTACGATTTGAACCCTGTGTTTAAAGATAACGCAGGGTTATTTTTTGCCAAAAAATAGTTTTCTAAAAAATTAACTTCTTTTTATCCTTACTTTTTGTGCCGACAAAAAGTAAGCAAAAATTCTTCTCTTCTTTTTCTCGTGGGAGAAAAAGAACCAAAAAGACCAGCGGGTCAACGCCCATAAAAGGCAGTAACGGCGGGTATTTTTACAACTCGCCTTAACAGGCTCAAACAAGTAAAAATACTCCTCCGCCTTATACGCCTTTTATAAACGGGCAAGACCCGCTCAACAACAGCCCCAATTATCGGTTTAAATAACATTAATCACTACCATAAGAAAACCCCCGCTTATCATAAAACCGTAAGCGGGGGTTGGCTGTTTTCCTGTAAGGATTAATCTTCTTCCGGCACTTCGGGCAAAATTTCCGTTTTGCTCTTATCTTCCGGATAAGGAATCCCCCTAAAAGTATAGTTGAACCAATCGCCCAGTTCGTCCATTAAAATATAGGTAACCGGGGTCATCAATAGCGTAACAAGCAGCGAGAGCGCCTGCCCGCCCACGATAACAATCGCCAAACTGCGGCGCTGGTCGGCGCCTTCGCCGTTGGAGAAGATCATCGGGGCCACACCCATAATCAAGGTGAGCGTCGTCATCAAGATAGGGCGCAAGCGCACGCGGTTGGCCTGCAAGATAGCGTCCGTACGGCCATAGCCGCGGGCACGCAGTTGGTTGGTGTAATCGGTCTGTAAAATAGCGTTCTTACTGACTACGCCGATTAACATAAAGATACCCAACAAACTGTACAAGTTAAGCGACTGCCCCGTTAAGAACAAGGACAGCACCGCAAACGGCAGCGTAAGCGGCAAGGAAACAATAATCGCCACCGGGTGCGTATAACTTTCAAACTGCGCGGCCAAAATCATATATTTAAAGAAGAACGCCAAGACGAACGCGAGCAAGAACGAGGAGAACATCTTGGTCATTTCTTCGGACATACCCGTTACGCCGCCCGAATATTCCGCGCCTGCGTTCAGACGGTGGAAGATATCGTTCATAATCGCCAAGGCGGAGCGCGTATCAATGCCGTTCAAGTTGGCCTGCACGGTTACCTGACGCTGGCGGTTCTGGCGGTCAATTTGGCTGGGGCCGGTACCTTCTTCAATATAGGCCACGCTGTCCAAACGCTGAATAGTATCCTGTCCGTTGATTTTGCCGGGCACCATCAAAGCGGAAATGGCTTCCTTGGTATCGCGGTATTCCTCAGCCACGCGGACGCGCACGTCATACAAATCGTCGCCTTCCTTGTATTTGGTAATATCGTCTTCGCCGCCTACCATTGTACGTAAAGCGGACGCAATGGACGAAATCTTAACGCCCAAGTTCTGCGCTTTTTCGCGGTTGATGACTACGCGGTATTCCGGCTTGGACAAGTCCAGCGAAGTATCCACGTCAATAAAGCGCGGGTCCTTGGATAACTGCTGCACCATCGCCTGGCTGTATTCGCTTAACTTATTGATATCCGGGCCGGAAATAACGAATTCCAATTCGTACGAGCCGGAGGACGGCGTTTCGCTGACTACATAAGAGTTGCTCTTTAACCCTTTGTATTTCTTCATCATTTCGCGGATAGCGTTCAAATATTCTTTGGTCGTTACGCCGCCGCGTTCGTCGCGTCCGTCCAATTCCACGCGGATATACCCTTTGTTGGAAGGGTTAGAGGACACGAAACTGCTGGAAGACACACCGGCCGCCACCAAGGTGTCTTTGATGTGCGGCAAGCGGCGGATATCCTTTTCAATCTGCTTTAAGATATCTTGCGTATCGGTGTAACTGGTGCCCACCGGGGCTTCAATGCTGACCTGTACTTTACCGCTGTCGTCCGTAGGCATAAATTCCCCGCCTACGCGCGCCAACATCGGCACCAACAACACCAAGCACAAGCACGCCAAGGAAACCATAATTTTGCGGTGGTGGATAGACCAATCCAAAAGCGGGATATACCAATCCACCAATTTTTTATTGACGCCGTCAACAAAGTTATCCAGTTTAGTTTTCTTTTCCTGCTTTAACATCTTGGCGCAGAGCATAGGCGTCAGCGTCAAGGCCACCACGCCGGAGAGCGCGATAGCAAACACTACCGTCATACCGTAACTGTTTACCACACGGCCTACGATACCCTCCATATACGCCAAAGGCAGGAAGATAACCAAAATAGACAGCGTCGTCGCCACTACGGTAGAGGTGATTTCGTGCGAACCGTCAATAGCCGCCACTTTCGGGCTTTTGCCGTACTTTTCCATATGGCGGAAGATGTTTTCCAACATTACGATAGCGTCGTCAATTACGATACCTACGGCTACCAGCAAGCCCAACAGCGTCATCGTATCAATCGTAAACCCGGCCATATTCATAAAGATGAACGAACCGATAATGGAAATCGGCATAGCCAGGAACGAAATGAACGTAGAGCGCAAAGAGCCCATAAAGAAGAACACCATAATACCGGCCAAAATACCACCCAGAATAATGTGTTCCAACACGCTGTGCACAGAGGCACGGATATTGCCCGACTGGTCCATCATTAAGGAAATGGAAATATCAGAGGGAAGCGTGGGTTTAATTTTTTCCAACTTATCTTTTACACCCTGCACAACAGCCAAGGTGTTGGTGCCGGACTGCTTGGTGATTTCCAAGGTTACGGCACGGCGTTTGTTTAAGAACGTGGATTCGCGTTCGTATTCGCCGGAGTCTTCGGCATAGCCGATATCGGCAATTTTAATAGAAGCGCCGTTGCGGTTAGCAATAAAAATATCGTTGAAGGACGGCACATCCGGGATACGGCCCAAAATACGCAGCGTAAATTCCTGGTGCTGCTGTTCCACACGGCCGCCCGGGATTTCTACGTTCTGGTCAGCCAACGCGGCGGAAACGTCGCTAATGGGCAAGTTCAAAGAAAACAGTTTGAGCGGGTTGACCGTAATGTGGATTTCGCGTTCGCGGCCCCCTACAATATTCACAGCGCCTACGCCGCGGATGTTTTCAATGTTTTCTTTTACCTTCTTTTTGGCAATTTCCGTCAGTTCTACAATGTCGCGGTCGCCGGACACCACTACGTTTAATACCGCGATGGAGTCCATATCCAACTTTTGCACCACGGGGGCTTCGGTGCCGTCCGGAAGGTCGTTTTTAATGAGTTCCACTTTATCGCGCACTTCTTGGGCGGCCACGTCGCCGTCTTTATCCATTAAGAACTTAATGCTTACCAAGGAGGCGCCTTCCATACTCTGGGATTTGATTTCATCAATCCCTTCCACCTGGTTGACGGATTCTTCAATAATCTTGGTAACGGAAGTTTCAATTTCTTCCGGGCTGGCGCCGGCCAAGGTGGTCTGCACCAACACATACGGCACGTCCACGTTCGGGAACATACCCACGCCCATACTGGAATAGGACATTAACCCGATGACCACAATAGCCAAACACATCATAATAGTGGCTACCGGGCGGCGGATGAAGACGGCGGTAAAGCCGCCCTTCTTCATTTTCTCCTTTTCCAGCGTTTGGGACGCTTGTAAATTGTTGTTATTTTCAGCCATACTTAATTATTTTTCCAATTCAATTTTGCTGCCGTCTTTCAAACCATAGGTAAACGTAAGCACCTGTTCACCTACGGAAAGGCCTTCGCTCACTTCCAAGTGGTTGCTGTTGATAAAGCCCGTCTTTACGTTTCTGCGTACGGCGGTTTTGCCGTCTGCGGACGGAACAAACACATACGTTTCGTTCGTTTCTTCATCCGTGTAAACGCTCTGTTTGGAAACGGAAACGGCGTTCGCTTTTTCGGACAAGGTAATATCCACTTTGGCAAACATACCCGACTTCAACAAACCTTTGGTGTTATCGGCGTAAAATTCCACGGCTACCGCGCGGCTGGTGGAATCCACCACCGGGCTGATAATCGTCAGTTTGGCTTCAAATTCTTTGCCGGGCAACGCGTCCACGCGCAAGGTGGCGGGCTGGCCCTTGTAAATTTCACCAATGTAGCGTTCCGGGATATCCACCGCTACGCGCACTTTTTCCTGGTTTACCACCAAGGCAATCGGCGTAGAAACCGTTACGTTTGCACCCGGGTCCAAATACACGCGGCCGACTACGCCCGTAATGGTGGACGGCACGACCACCGGCTCATACACGGCACCTACTTCGTCGCGCTCAATTAAAGAAACGGTCTGGTTCTTTTTGACCGAGTCGCCTTCGCGCAAGACGTTTTTAAGCAATTTGCCGTTTACACGCGGGAAGAGCGTCGCTTCTTCCAACGCCTTGATGCTGCCGGACATTAACAGTTCGTGTTTCAAAGTGCGTTTTTGCACGGTTTCTTGTTTCACCAAGAAAACATCCTTGGCCACGCCGTCTAACGGACCGGACGTTTTGGGTTTAAAAATGACCACCAAGGCCAAAATAAAAGCCAGGGCCACTACCCCCCATATAATTCTTCTTTTAGTTCTTCTTTTCATACAAATTTACCTCTACACCTACGGCGAATTTCAAATCGGAAAGGGCAATCGCCCCGTCATACACGGCCTGCACATATTGCAAGTCGGAATCGTTTACGTTGGAAATAGCGTCATTTACTTCCAACTGGCTCGTAAGGCCTGCGCGGTAACGCTTCATTTGCGAGTTCAAGTTTTCCCGGGCCTGTTCCACTACGCCCTTGGTGGCCTCAATGCGGGAGCGGGCTTCTTCCAAATTCAGCCACGCTTCTTTGACTTGGATGCGCACGTTCTTCATTTTGTTTTGGTACGCCGCTACTGCCTGCTCGTAGGCGAGTTCCTTTTGCGCCACTTGCGAGGATACTTTAAACCCTTCAAACAGCGGTACGCTCAGCGTTACACCCGCGGAACTGGACCAATAATAATCTTGCTTGTGCTGCGGGAAACCGTTGTCGGTTACGCCGTTATAGGTATAGTTGCCATTTAACGCCAGCACCGGCATATGGCCCGCACGCGCAATTTTAATATTGTAATGCGCCGCGTCCACAGCCAATTTGGAAAGTTTTAATTCCGGGCGTTTTTCCATCGCCAAGTTATATAACTCATCCAAGGACGGCGTTTGCGGCAACTCTAAATCCTTTTGCGTCCAGGTCAAATAAATGCGGTCTTCCGGGTCGCGGTTTAGAATTTGGCGCAAATACAGGTTGCCCAGTTCAAAGTTCTTTTTGGCCTGCAAAACCGTAGGTTCAATGTTTTCCACCTTCACCTTTTGGGTCAGCACGTCCAAACTGCTGGCAAGGCCCTGTTTGTATTTGGCTTGGGCTTCGTCCAAGTGCTGTTTGGCAATATCCAAATATTCCTCTTGCACGCGGATTAAAGCGGCGGCATAAATAATGTCGTAACAAAAGCCCACTACCTGCTTGGTAACGGTATCCTGCACGTGGCGCAAGTTAAAAAGCCCCTGCTCCGCGCCTACCTTAGCCAAATTGACTGAGTTGCGGATTTGCCCGCCAGACCACAGCACATAAGAGGCGTTCAGCCCAGCCTGATAGGTGTTATTCTGGCCGATTTCAATGCTTTTGGAGCCCATAATAATCTTGCCCTTTTTAAGAGCACGGCTATACGAAGCATCCAACGACAAAGACGGGTAGTAATCCGAACGCGACTGCGAGAGTTGCTTTTCGTAGATTTCCTTCGTCTTTTGCGCATCAATGATTTGGTAACTGTCCGAGAGCGCCATCCGAATCGCATCGGAAATGGTGATTTTCTCCCCCCCTACCTCTTCACGTTCGGCAAACAAACTGTTTGCCGCTTTGCCCGGAGCAGCCCCCAGGCACGCAGGCGCATATGCTGCCATAAGCGCGAGTATTACCCATTTTTTCATATGTTTTATTTTGTTTCCTTATAGTATGCTTGAATACCAAGTAAAATGATTTTTACCAACCGTTCTACGGTTTGCTGGTTGAAGGCGCCCCCGCGGTAGGCGGCGGGATTGATGTGCTGCGTTAAATACGCGCTGAACATAATCTCCGCCGAAATGCCCGACACCAGGCGGACAATATCCGCCACACTGCCGGCTGGAAGTTTGCCTTTTTTCTCTTCCCGCGTTAAGGTTTCCGCCAGCATATCCTGTACGCAAGGCTTTTCCTTAGTAGGAAGTTGCTTCGGGTCCACATCCAAGGTATAAGAAATCATCTGTAAGACAAATTTGGAGTGAACCGGGTCCTTGGCAAAAAAATCCAAGTGGGATTTTAACCCTTCGTTCAATATTTCCGCCGGGCCGCTGGCGTGTTCGGACACGCGGTCCAACAGTTTGCTGAACAGTTGCTCGTGGTCCTCAATAATACTGCGGCACAAATCTTCTTTATTTTTAAAGTAATAATAAAGCACAGGCTTGGTTACGTTTACCTTTTCGGCAATTTCGCGCATAGACACTTTGTCTAAACCCTTTTCCGCCATCAGGTGGAACGCTGCCTGCTTAATGGCCGCACGCATACGGTTTTCCCGTTCGGATTTATCTGTTTTTTCGGTCTCTTGTTTTTTCATAGGATTATTCAAATAATTTTACTTACCGGTCGGTAATATTTTACCAAATATTGCTAATCCCTGTACATATGTAAACGCACTTGCCGCCTAAATTATTGCATATAAAACAAAAGAGCCCCGGCAAAACCGGGGCCCGGTATAGGAATAAGCCTCTTTTAAAACAGCAGGGCAATCCCCCACACAAAAAACACAGTCAGCAGTCCCACCGCCACCAACACGGGCACAAAGGCAAACAGCCAAGCCGTTAAGGCTTTGCCCGCATTAAGGCCGCACAGGCGCATTAAGGAGCGCGTTAAATACCCCAGTTGCAGGCCCAATACCAAGAGCAGCGCAAACGGAGCCAACAGGCCAAGCCCGGCACCGGGCACAGCCGCGGAAATAAGCGCAAACGCCACCAGTAAGCCCTTGATAAATCCGGCGGAGCCAATCAGCACAAACAACCCGGCAGGCGAGGATTTGATATGTTTAAAATCCAAAAACAGCCCGCACAGGGAAGCGATAAAATAGCCCGCTGTCAGTTCCGCAATAAATACCACGAGTAACTTTAACAGCAAGACTACTGGGCTGATACCGTCGCCAATGTTAAAGAACAGCACCCACCCCAGCGTAGCCGCAAAGTAGCCCATACACGCACGGGAAAGCGAGCGTTCCTCGGCCAGTTGGGTAATGGCGCCGGACGGGTCGTCCATATACTTAAAATAAGATTTAAGCAAGTTCATATTAGTTCACCCACAAGTAGGACACGCTCGGCGTAGCCAGCGTTTGCAACTGTTTGGCAAGCGTTTGGTTTTCCATAGACGAACCGAACGAGAAAATAAGTTCGCGCAGACCGTCCGGGCGGGACGTAATGACCTTGGGGTCTTTGATACCGGCCAATTCACCCGCCAGCAACCGGGCGTCTTCTTCGCCACCCAATTTATCCACAAAGCCCAAATTATACGCCCGCTGACCCGTAAAGACGCGTCCGTCGGTGTATTCGGTTAAATCCTCGGGTTTTACATTGGGGCGGCCCGCTTTTACCGCCGCAAAAAACTGCGTATAGGTATCGTTTACCATATCCTGCAAAATGGCTTTTTCGGCGTCGCTCATCGGGCGGAAGGAGGAACCCATATCCTTGTATTTGCCCGAGGTAATCGGGGTAACCTTTACGCCGATTTTGTCAAACAAGCCTTCTACGTTGCTCGTTTGCATAATCACGCCCACGGAGCCCGTAATCGTGCCGGGTTCCGCCACGATTTTGTCCGCCGCCATAGCAATATAAAAACCGCCGCTGGCCGCCACATCACGGAACAGGGCTACGACTTTCTTTTTCTCTTTGGCCTTTAAAATTTCGCTGTAAATGTTCTGTACGGAAGCCACCGTGCCGCCGGGGGAATTGATATCCAGTACAATGGCTTGGACGTTGTCGTCCTGCCCGGCCTCGCGGATTTTTTTAGCGATAGACGACGCGCCGGACGGGCGGGAAAACGCGGAGGAATTATTATCCTGCGCAATCACGCCGCGGACCTTAATCCAGGCAATGCCCTTTTCCCCTTTGGCGCGCGAAAAGGCCGCCGCTAATTTGGAGGTTCCTTCCTCTTTTTCCGCCGCTTTGGCAGGTGTACACTTGGCCACGGGTTTAACCGTTAAATATACCCCGCACGCCGCAGAAACAGCAAAAACGGCGAGCAACAACACCGCCCAAATGCCGTGCACCGCGTGTTTATCCGCGGGCTTTTTTTCGTTCGGCTCTTGCGGGAGCGGAAACTCCGTTAAGGCCGTTTTTTCGTTTTCCAATAACTTCTTTTCCCACTCTTCTTTGGGCAGGCTGATATCCGTATTAGTTTGGTTTGCTTTATCGTTTTCTGGCATAAAATATCCTTTTATTAAAATTGTTACTTAATTATACAAATTAAATTGCTAAAATATGGGCAGTTCTTCCCGCGCGGGGAATAGATTAGGAGGCGTTATGTTTACCGGAGTTTACACCGCACTTGCCACCCCCTTCAATAACCAGGGGCAAGTGGATTATCCCGTTTTAGAGCGTTTAATTCAGGCGCAACTAGATGCCCAAGTAGCCGGATTTGTATTGCTGGGCACCACGGCCGAAGCCGCTACATTGTCAGCCACCGAAAAGGCCGAAATCTTACGCTTTTGCACTCCGCGCATAAAGGGCCGCGCCAAAATTATTATCGGCACGGGCACCAATAATACCGCCTCCACTTTGCAAAATACCCGCGAGGTGCTTGCGTTTGAGCCGGACGGCGTGCTGGTGGTTACGCCGTATTACAATAAACCCAACCCCAGCGGCCTGATTGCCCACTACAAGCAAGTGGGCGCCTTGGGCGCGCCTATTATCTTATATCACATCCCGGGCCGGACGGGGTTAAAACTCTCCGCCGCCACCTTGGACAGATTACTTAGCGAAGTGCCGCAAATTGTGGGCGTAAAGGAATCCGACTATGATATGGCGCACGTTACCGATACCGCCGTTAAATACAGCGGCAAATTAAGTTACCTCTGCGGCAACGACGATTTATTCCCGCAGTATTTGGCGCTTAACGCCTCGGGCATTATCAGCGCGGCGGCCAATGTGTTCGCACCCGCCTTTGTGCAAATTTACAACCGCTTTCAAGCGGGTCAGCCCAAAGAAGCCTTTGCCTTGTTTGCGCAACTTTATCCGCTTATAAAGGCCTGCTATTTAGAAACGAACCCCACTTGCGTAAAGTATATGCTTTCCAAAATCGGGTTCGGCACGGAAGCGGCACGCTTGCCGCTGGGGGAAGTTTCCGCCGAAAACAAGCAAAAAATAGACCGTTTGTTGCAAACGGCGGACAAAAATTTATTTATTAAATAAGGATTTTTATGAAGATCGTTGGAATTATCGGCATTAATGGGATGGTCGGGCAGAAGATGCTCGCCGAACTTAAAAAGATTAAAACCCCCATTGAAATTAAAACCTTTGGGCGCGCGGACGAAATCACGCCCCTGGATATTGCCATTTTGTGTACGGATAACCCAATTAGCAAAGAACTGGCCCCCAAAATCAAGGACCGCGTGAAATATACGGTGGATATGTCGTCCGAGTTCCGTATGACGCCGGGCGTGCCGCTTGTCATCCCGGAAATTAACCCGCAGGACATTACGGCTGACACCCGCTTAATAGCCAGTCCCAACTGTACAACCACCGGGCTGGTGATGAGTTTGGCCCCGCTTAAACCGTTCTATCATTTTGAGGAAGTCTTTTTCTGCTCCTATCAGGCCATTAGCGGCGGGGGGAAAAAACTGTTGGACGATTTCCACACCCCGGGCTCGTATTACGCCAACAACTGCGTGCCGCTTATCGGCTCTGTCCAGCCGAACGGGCACACATCCGAGGAATTAAAGGGCTTATATGAATCGCGCAAGATTTTGGGCTTGCCCGCCTTAAAGGTGTATTGCCACACGGTGCGCGTATCCGTAGAAAATTCCCACTCGCTGGGCGTTACCGTAAAGGCACAGGAGCCCTTTAACCTTGCCCAAGTAAAAAAATTGTGGAACGCGTTTCCTAATTTAAAATACAGCGAAGGCGTCATAACGCCCAAGGAAGCCAGCGGGCAGGAAACCACCTACCTTTGCCGTCTGCGCCAAGATGTAGAGGAGCCCAACGTAATCCACTATTTTGTAACCTTTGACAATTTATTAAAGGGGGCCGCGATGAACGGCCGCCAAATTGCAGAACTATTATTGGAGCGTTTTGTATGAAGAAAGTTTTATTAAACGGAGCGGACGGCAAAATGGGCAAGGCCATTGCCCGCCTGATTGAAGCCAACCCCCAATGGGGGCTCACCGTATCCGTCAAGCGCGAAAGCGGGCAAAAGGTCATCGGCGATTTTGATATCGTAATTGACTTTTCCACCCCACAAGGTGCGCAGGAAGCCTTTACGATTGCGCACAAGCACCGCCGCCCCTTTTTAACGGGCACTACCAACTTGCCGGAAACCTTTTTGTTCCAAATGCAGGCAGAGGAAAAAATACCTGTTTTTTACGCGCCAAACGTCAGTTTAAGCGTGTATTTCTTTACGGAACTGGTGCGTCTGGCGGGCAAAATGTTCCCGCAGTATGCGGCCGCCCTGCACGAAATCCACCATATCCACAAAAAGGATGCCCCCAGCGGCACCGCAAAAACCTTAGCCGACGCTATCGGCCTGCCCTATTCCGCCGTTACCTATGAACGGATTGGCGAAACAGTCGGCACGCACACGGCTAAGTTTGTTTCCCCCTTTGATGAAATTACGCTCACGCACACGGCCAAAAACCGGGACTTGTTCGCAGAATCTGCCATACAGGTTGCCCTGTGGCTGATGAAGCGCGAGAGCGGGTTTCACACAATGTCGGACTATGCAAAATTTAAATTGAAGGAAAAACGCAAATGAAAATTCACTTCGTAGGTATTGGCGGCGTAGGGATGAGCGCCTTAGCGCAACTGCACGCAATGGGCAAGGACCAAGTAACCGGGTCCGACCGTTTAATCAGCAAAGGTTATACCGATATGGCCCTGTGGGGATATCTTAAAAAGTTGGGCATCCAACTCTTCCCGCAAGACGGCAGCGGCATTGACCACAAAACCGATTTGGTTATTTTATCCTCGGCTATTGAAGACACCAACCCCGAACTTATCAAGGCCAAGGCCTTGGGCATCCCCACGATGCACCGCTCGGAACTGCTTGCCAAGCACGTGGCCGAACACCGCACGATTGCCGTCTCCGGCACCAGCGGCAAAAGCACCACCACCGCTATGGTCTATGATATTTTAGCCTTTGCGGGGTTAAGCCCGTCCGTCATTACGGGGGCGTCCATTTTGTCCTTGCAAAAGGAGCAGGGTGTCTTCGGCAACGTATATAAAGGCGAGAGCGATATTTTAATTATTGAGGCCGACGAAAGCGATGGTTCTATCGTTAAATACCATCCTCATTTGGGCCTGTGTCTCAATTTGCAAAAGGACCACAAGGAAATAAATATTTTACAGGGATATTTTAAGGAGTTTATCTCCCATTGCAAAACCGCTATCATTAACGCCGAGGAAGAGAACCTGCGCGTGCTGGCCCCGCAAGCCAAGACCTTCGGGCTTTCTATGGGCGATGTGCACCCGAGCGAAATCAAGGCTGACGGCTTCGGCTCCGACTTTGTAATTCAAGGCCAACCCTTCCGCCTGCATATTCCGGGCGTGCACAATGTGTGCAACGCCACCGCCGCAGTGGCCGCGGCCCTGCAAATGGGCGTAGATTTGGACACCTGCGCCAAGGCGTTAAACAAATTCGCTGGGATTGCCCGCCGCTTTGCAAGCGTAGGCAGTTACAACAAAATTGAGGTGGTGGACGATTTCGCACACAACCCGCACAAACTGGCCGCCACCATTGAAGCGGCACACCTGCGCGGCAAACGCGTCTTGGCCTTTTACCAGCCCCACGCCTTTACCTCTATCAAAATGCTGGCGGCGGACTTTGTGGATAGTTTCGCTAATCACATCGGCCCCAACGACCACCTGTGGCTGACCGAGGTGTATTACCCGGGTGGGACCGTGCCGCAGGGCGTTTCCTGCCGGACGATTTTTGAGGGCTTAAAGGCGCGCGGCACCAATGTAAGTTACGACGACTGCCGCGAACGCATTTTGCAAGAAATGGCCGGCGCGGCCCAACCGGGCGATATTTTACTGGTGTTAGGGGCGCGCGACCCCACCTTGACGGACTTTGCCCGCAAGTTGTTGGCCTCTTTAAAGGAACGCCAGCCGGCGGCCTCGTGCAAAACCTGTATGCTGGGCAACTGCTGTATGGCATACACCAAATAACCTTGCCGCAATATGAAAACCGCCCCGGAGTGAAAAATGCTCCGGGGCGGTTTTATCTAAACAAATCTAACTTAATTAAAGCGGTTCATCGCTTTTTCTATGCCGTCTTTAAAAAATATTTCCAGCGCTTCCACCGCGTGGTTTAACGCTTCTTCCAACAAGGGTGCATCCGCCTTGGGGAAATTAGACAGCACAAAATTGGCCAAATCAAACTTTTCGGGCTTCGGTCCAATGCCCACGCGCAGCCGGGCAATATCCTGCGTGCCCAACTGCTCAATGACGCTCTTCATCCCCTTCTGCCCACCCGCAGAGCCGTTTTTGCGGATACGCAATTTGCCCACATTTAGCGATACATCGTCAAAGCATACCAGGCAATTTTGCGGCGGAATTTTGTAGAACCGGGCCAGGCTGGATACAGCCCGACCCGATTCGTTCATATAAGTGGATGGTTTGAGGAGAAAGACCTCGCACCCGGCCACGGAGACCTTGGCATACACTCCCATATTCTGCCAGGCTTTCCACTCGGCGCCCCATTGGCGTGCGGCGTGGTCCAACACCATAAATCCAGCGTTGTGCCGCGTATGCTCGTATTGGGTTCCAGGGTTGCCCAGCCCGGCCAGGAGGTATTGCATAGGTTATTTCTTCGCAGCGTCCTTGGCGGGGGCGGCGGCAGCGTTCTTGGTGAGGTTGCCTTCTTCGTCCTTTTTGCCCTTGGTAGAAGAACTTTCCGGCTGCGCAGCAGCGGCATCGGCCGCCACAGGAGCAGGGGCTTCTTCTTCTTTCGGAATCATCAAGTGCACGACTGGGGCTTCCGGATCGGTCAAGAGTTCAACGCCTTCCGGCAATTTCACTTCGCCCGCAACAATACCTTTGTTGATGGTCATCGGCGTAATATCAAGCACGATTTCGTGCGGGATAGCGCTTACCAAAGCGCGGACTTCAATTTCGCGCATAATGTGTTCAATGATAGCACCATAGTTGGCCACATCGGCGGGCGTACCTTCCAGTTTGAGCGGAACGATAACGTCCATTTTGTCCTTCATACTAACGCGCTGGAAATCGGCGTGAATCGGGTTGTCGGTTACGGCGTGGTATTGGATTTCTTTTACCAAGGCAAGTTCGTTTTCTTTGCCCAAGGCGATTTCTACCAGCGTGTTTTTACCGGCTTTTACGATTTTATCCAAATCTTTTACGGTTACGGTTACGCTAACAGGTTCTTTATGACCGCCGTAGATTACGGCCGGTACTTTCTTTTCGGCTCTGATTTTAGAAAGAGCCCCTTTAACGCCGATACCTTCGCGGGATTCGGCAGCAATATTTACTTTTTCCATTTGTTTCCTCCAAAGTATTTACAAAATTTTAGTTAAACATATCGCTGATAGAGCGGCCATCGTGGTTGCGTTTAATGGCGTCCGCCAGCAAGTACGAAACGGACAATACGTCCACTTTCGGGCCCAGGTCGCGGATAGGCAACGAGTCGGAAATGATTAATTTTTTAATGTCGGACTTGTTAATCTTTTCCATAGCGTTGCGGGAGAGCAACCCGTGCGTGCAGACGGCGTAAATTTCACGCGCGCCGCGTTCTTTGATTTTTTGGGCTACGGTGGTCAGCGTGCCGGCCGTATCCACGATATCATCAAAAATAATCGCCACTTTGTCCTTCACATCGCCGATGACGTTATACACCACGGCTTCGTTCGGTTTCGGGCGGCGTTTATCAATAATTACCAACCCCGCGTCCATACGGGCCGCAAACTTGCGGGCGCGTTCCACGCCGCCCACATCGGGGGAGATAACCACGATATCTTTTTTATCAAAATCTTTAAAATAGTCCAAAAACACTTTGCGGGCGCGCAGGTGGTCCACCGGGATATCAAAGAACCCCTGAATTTGGCCTGCGTGCAAATCCACCGTCATAATGCGGTCCGCCCCGGCCTTGGTAATTAAGTTGGAAGCCAGTTTGGCCGTAATCGGCACACGCGGCGAAGCCTTGCGGTCCGCGCGGGCATAACCGAAGTACGGGATTACCGCGGTAATTTTCCCCGCGCTGGCGCGCTTGAACGCGTCAATCATAATGAGGAGTTCCATCAAGTTTTCGTTGACGGGCGGGCAGGTGGGCTGAATAATATAGCAGTCGTGCGCGCGCACACTTTCCAAAATCTGCACGTCAATTTCGCCGTCGGCGAAACGTTCCACGCGCAACTTTCCCATCTCCATATTCAGGTGATTGCAAATCTTTTGGGCTAGGGCAATGTTGGAATTGCCGGAGAAGATTCTCAAATCGCCGTTTACGCTTTTAGTCATTTTTTTTGATACCTTTGTTTTCTAGAACAACCTGGCGCGAGCGGGCAATAGCCAAGGATTCCGCCGGAACCTCTTTGGTTATGGTTGAACCCGCGCCGATTTTTGTATATTCGTGCACCGTTACCGGCGCCACAAAATTCACGTTGGAGCCCACAAAAGCGTGGTCCCCGATGACGGTTTGATGTTTATTTTTACCGTCGTAATTGCAGGTAATGGTTCCCGCACCGATGTTCACACCCGCGCCCATTTGGGTATCGCCGATGTAACTTAAATGGTTGACCTTGGAGCCTTCCCCAATGACAGATTTTTTAATTTCCGAAAAATTTCCGACCTTTGCGCCTTTCTTTAAAACAGATTTCGGGCGCAAGTGGGCGTACGGCCCCAACTGGCAGGATTCGGCCACTTCGGACTCTTCAATATACGTTCCCATTTTCAGGGTTACGTTGTCGCCGATGACGGAATCTTTAATATATACGTTTCCCTCAATCGTGCAGTTTTTGCCGATAACCGTTTTGCCGCAAATATAGCAGCCGGGGCAAATGAACGTATCCACGCCGATTTTTACGCCCGGGTCAATAAATACCTCGTGCGGGCGGACCAGCGTTACGCCTTCGTCCATTAATTCTTGGGCGACGCGGTCGCGCATAATCTGTTCGGCTTCGGCCAGTTGCGCCTTGCTGTTTACGCCAAGCGCTTCGCGGTAATCCGTCCCGGCAAACACTAAAACGGGCTTTTGCATCGCTTTAATCAAGGCCAAGGTGTCGGTTAAATAGTATTCCTGCTTCGGCCCTTGGGGCGTTAATTGGATAAGCGCGGCTTGCAGGGCCTTGGAATTAAAAACATACATACCGCTGTTAATTTCGGTAATCTTCTTGGTGTCTGCGTCCGCGTCGGCTTCCTCTACGATTTTTTCAAAGGAGGCATCCTCCGCGCGGATAATGCGCCCGTACCCCGTGGGGTTCGGCACATTTACGCCCAAAACCAAGGCGCCCATTTCGCCGCCTTCAAATACATCGGCCATATGGGCAAGCGTTTTGGCTTTTAAGAGCGGCGTATCGCCGTTTAACACCATTACGGTTTCAAATTTTTGCAAGAGAGGTACGGCGGCTTTTACAGCGGAAGCGGAGCCGGATAAATCCGTTTGCGGGATAAACACCACCGGGGCGGTAATGCCCCACTCGGTAAGCCCGGCCTTAACGGCGGCAACCACTTCATCGGCCCCGTGGCCGACCACAATACCAATAGCGGCAGGACCCAATTCCTGGGCCGCCTTTAAAATATGTGCAAGTATCGGGATTCCGCAAACCAGGTGAAGCGGTTTGGGAAGAGGAGATTTCATCCGGGTGCCCTTTCCGGCCGCCAAGATGAGTACACACAGATTTTTTTTGGCTACCATTTTGTTTAACTCTTGCCTAAAAAGAATCTAACTTGTTTAAAAACAAATTATATATATATTATATCAAAATCCAGCCACCAGTCCAAGCGCGGTATTTTAATATAATCCTGCCTTAGGCCCGGGCATTACTTTATTTTACCATTTTAACCGGGACTATTGGAGCCGCCCAACGCACAGCGGGCCTTCGGCGCGGGTAATTTGCACCCGCACAAGACCGTGGACGGGGGTTGACGTTTCCAGCACGACGGGCTGAAAGTTGGACGTAATGCCGTGCGGGCGGCCGTCCTTATGCTCCTCCACAAACACTTCTTGCTCCGTGCCCACCAAAGAGGCGGCAAAGACGGCGCGCAATTCCTTATCCAGCGCGCGCAAGGTATCCGAGCGGCGTTTGATTTCCTCGTGCGGCAGTTGCTTTAAGGCCGCCGCGGGCGTACCCGGGCGCGGGGAATAACTAAAAACGTGGAGCCCCGCCAACTTTACCTGTTTAATAAAGGCGTAAGTGGCTTCAAAATCCGCTTCCGTTTCGGTGGGATATCCGGCTATAACGTCTGCAAAAATGCCCATTTGAGGCACGCGGGCGCGTAACTCCTGCACCTTGGCCGCATAGGCGGAGGTGTCGTAATGGCGGTTCATATCTTTTAGCACTTTATCGCACCCGGCCTGCAAAGGCAAGTGGAAATAGTTGCAAAAGCGGGAGGGATATTCGTGCATCATTTCTATCACGCCGTCCGTAACCGTTTGCAGTTCAATGGACGAAAACCGCACGCGGAAATTGCCCTTCATTTGGGCAATCTGGCGGCAGAGTTCGGCCAAATCGGCCCCTGTTTGCGGGCATTTGTAATTGCCAATGTTAATGCCCGTTAAAACCACCTCGGCAAAGCCCTTTTTTTCCAAGGAGTCAATTTCTTTGAGCACATCGTTTAAGGGTTTTGAGCGTTTTACGGGGCGGGCATACGGCACAATACAATAGGAGCAAAAGCAGTCGCACCCGTCTTGGATTTTGATAAACGCGCGGCTGTGGCCCTCGTGGCCGGAAACCGTCCAGCACACATCGTCCGTATGGAACAAAACCTTGCCCAATTCGTACTTGCCCACAATTTCCGCCTGCGGGAAGTTCTTATGCACTTCGTCCGCGTGCGCGGCGGCATAGCAACCCGTCAGCACCAGGCGTGTATGCGGGTTACGACGCAAGATTTGGCGGATTTGTTTTTCCACATCCTTATCAGCCTGGTGTGTAACCGTGCAGGTATTGAGCACGCAAATATCGGCGGTTTCAAAGGAGTCCGCGGGGGTGGCCCCGGAGTTTAAAAACTGCTCCAAAATGGCTTGGCTTTCCACTTGGTTTACGCGGCAGCCAAAGGTTTTAATAAAAAAAGTGGTCATAAAAGTTTAGCGGCCACCGCAATGCAGGCCGTTTCTGCGCGCAAGATGTTTACCCCCAGCGTAACCGGGAGCACATTGTATTGGGCGGCTACGACGATTTCCTCGTCCGTCCACCCGCCAGCCGGCCCCACAAACACGCGCACGCGCTTGGGGTTACCCAACTTTTCAAGTCCCCATTGCAGGGTATGCGTTTCCTCGGCCTCGTAAGCAATTAAAGAAGGAATTTCCTGCACCAAGGCCGCCGGGAACTTAACGGGCGGCAGAATTTCGGGAACAAAGGGAGTGTCGCATTGTTTACAGGCGGCAATCATAATTTGGCGCCAGCGGTCGTTTTTACCGTCCCACTTTTTGAGCACGTCGTACTCACTGCGCTCCGTCATAATCGGGCGGAAGGCGGCTACGCCTAATTGCGTGCCTTTATCCAACACTTCCTCCAAGCCCGTGCGGGAATTGGGCGCGAAGCAAAGTTCCAGTTCCAAGGGCACGCGGCGGACCTCACACGGTTTTAACAGCGTTCCGCGGATAAACTTTTTTTGTACGCGGTCTATGCGGGCCATAAACTGCTTGCCCGTTCCGTCAAAAACGCGGATTTCGTCGCCCTCTTTATGACGGGCGACGGCGGACGCGTGGTGTGCTTCGGCGTCGGTTAAAAAAAATTCGGTTTCTTTAATATCGGCAAAATACTGCGGCATAGGGATATTTTACAAAAAAAGGGGAACCTTTCGGGTTCCCCTTTTTAGCGGTTATACTGCTAGATTATTTATCAACGACTTCCGCTTCTACTACGTCGTCTTTCCCGCCGTTGTTGGCGGCACCGGCTTGCGCACCGGCATTGGCGCCCGCTTGGGCTCCGGCCTGTTGGGCCTGGGCACCGGCGTTAGCCTGCTGCGATTTGTACATCGCTTCGCCGAGTTTCTGGCTGGCTTGCAAGGCCGCATCGGTGGCCGCTTTCATCTTGGCGGCATCTTCACCCTTCAAGGCATCGCGCAAGTCATTTAAAGCACGGTCAATGGCCAAGCGGTCTTCCTGGGACACTTTATCACCGTATTCCTTCAAGGCCTTTTCGGTCTGATAGAGCACGCTGTCGCCTTGGTTTTTGGCTTCAATGACTTCTTTGTGCTTTTTATCTTCGTCGGCGAATTTCTCCGCATCCTTGACGAATTTTTCCACTTCGGCATCGCTGAGTTTGTTCGGCGAACTGATGGTAATATGCTGTTCCTTGTTGGTGCCCAAGTCTTTGGCGGATACGTTCAAGATACCGTTGGCATCAATATCAAACGTAACTTCAATCTGAGGCACGCCACGAGGAGCTGGCGGAATACCGTCCAAGTCAAATTTGCCCAGCGGTACGTTGTCTTTGGCCATCGGGCGTTCACCCTGCAAGACGTTAATGGTTACGGCCGGCTGGTTGTCGCTGGCGGTAGAGAAGATTTGCGTCTTGCGCACCGGGATAGTGGTGTTGCGTTCAATGAGGCGCGTGCATACGCCACCCAAGGTTTCCAAACCCAAGGACAAGGGCGTAACATCCAACAAGAGGACGTCTTTCACGTCGCCCGTCAAAATACCGGCCTGTACAGCCGCACCGATTGCCACGCATTCCATCGGGTCAATACCGCGTTCAATCTTTTTGCCGACCAAGTCTTCCACATATTTTTGCACAATCGGCATACGGGTCGGACCACCGACCAAGATGATGCGGTCAATTTGGGAGGCGGACAATTTGGCGTCGCTCAAAGCCTGTTCCACAGACTTACCGCAGCGTTTTACAATGTCGTCCACCAAACTTTCCAGTTTAGCGCGGGAGAGCGTCAAAGCGAGGTGTTTGGGGCCGGTTGCATCGGCGGAGATGTAAGGCAAGTTGATGTCCGTTTCCATAGTGGTGGACAATTCAATCTTGGCTTTTTCGGCCGCGTCTTTCAAGCGTTGTTGCGCTTGGATGTCTTTGGACAAATCAATACCCGTTTGTTTGCGGAATTCGTCTTCCATCCACTTAATAACCGCGTTATCCATATCCGTACCGCCCAAGTGCGTATCACCAGAGGTAGCGAGTACGTCAAACGTGCCTTCTTTACCCATTTCCATAATGGTTACATCCAAGGTACCGCCGCCCAAGTCAAACACCATTACTTTTTGTTCTTTACCGGCCTTATCAATACCAAAGGCCAAGGCGGCAGCCGTCGGTTCGTTTACGAGGCGCACTACATCCAAGCCCGCGATGCGGCCCGCATCTTTGGTGGCCTGGCGTTGGTTATCGTTAAAGTACGCAGGCACCGTGATAACGGCCTTTTCCACAGGTTCGCCCAAGAAGGCTTCGGCGTCTTTTTTAACTTTCTGCAATACAAATGCGGACAACTGTTGCGGCGTAAATTCCTGACCGTGCAAATTATATTTATAGTTTTCACCCATTTTGCGTTTGAACGCGGTTACGGTGCCATCCGGGTTGGCGATGGCCTGGCGGCGGGCGGGTTCACCCACGAGGCGCTGGCCGTCCTTCGTAAACGCTACATAAGACGGAAACGCTTTACCGCCGATAGAACTGCCTTCGGCAGACGGAATAATCGTACCTCTGCCACCTTCCATTACCGCAGCGGCGGTGTTAGAAGTACCCAAGTCAATACCAATAATCTTAGCCATATATGTGTTTCTCCTTACAAAGTTTATTAATTAAATTGTTTTCAAACGGACCGGCGGATTAATCTTCCGCGTGCTGGCCGACAATCACCCGCGCCGGGCGCAGGACTTTGCCGTCCATCGTAAAGCCCATTTGTACTTCCTGCAACACGAGACCGTCTTGGTCCCCGGAGGAAGGAATCATCGCCACTACTTCCTGTGTGGCGGGGTCGTAAGGTTTATCAAGCACATCCATATGCTCAATGCCTTCGGCCTTAAATGCTTTTTCCATTTCGCCAAACACCATTTTCAGGCCCGTTTTAACGGCTTTTAGTTCGGCGGACATTTGACCTTCTTCTTCCTTTTTGTCCATCTCCACTAACTGGCGCAACAACACTTCGTACGAAGGGAGCAACTTCTCGGCAAATTCCTTTTTACCATATGCCAAGAAGGAAGCCTTTTCGCGCTCGGTGCGTTTGCGGAAGTTTTCAAAATCTGCGCTTAAACGCACATATCTGTCATAATAGTCAGGCTTTTGTTCTGCGGCGGGAGTTTCCTGCGCGGCTTCGGCGCTACAAGGCTGCTCTTGCTGCGGAACTTCTTTTTTTATTTCAGCGTGTTCGTGTTCACTATGTTTTTCGTGCTTACTCATAATTTTCTTCCCCGGAGGGCAATGCTGTCCAACTCTTCATAGATGTTTCCAACAAACTGCCAATAAAGTTTACCAACGACATCACCCGCGTATATTCCATATGTTTCGGCCCGATGATGCCCAGCATACCCACCGTTTTGTCTCCCACGCGGCAGGCGGATGAAACGATACTTAAATTTTTAAGTTCTTTCAGTTCGTTCTCGCTGCCGATACTGACATTTAATTTTTGTTTGGATTTCTCCATATCCGTCATTTTCTCGCTAAGCAGCGAGGAAAAACGTTCGCGCTCTTCTACTACGCGCATCATTTGCTTCAAATCTTCGTAATCGTCTTCGGTTGTGTTTTCCAGCAGCCGGCCGATGCCTTCCACATACAACTCGTTCGCTCCCGTTTGGGGACGTTCCATATCCTTTAATACCTGCGTGGCCAAATCGGCTACGCCTGCAATTTCCGGGTGGTCGCTGTGGATATGATGCCAAAGCACCTTGCGCGCCTCGGCCAAGGTCCGCCCCGAAATCTCGCCGTTGATAAAGCGGCTGAGTACACGCAAGCGGGCAGGCTCTATTACATACGCCGTGCGAACCGGCCAATGGCGTACGGCCCCGGACTGGGTAACCAAAACGGCTAACATCATACCGGGCGCCAACGGAATAAAATCAAGCCGCTGGATACGCTGGTCATCCACGTGGGCGGTATATACAAACCCCGCCGCGCCGGAGAGCATCGCCAACAGGCGCGAAGTCTGCACCAGCATATTGTCCACTTCGTTTACGCGCTCATCATATTGTTCTTCAATGCGTTGGCGTTCGCGGGCGGCCATTTGCTGTACGCTGGCCAGGTAGTCCACATAATAGCGGTAGGCTTTATCCGTAGGAATACGTCCGCCGGAAGTATGCGGCTGGTAAAGATACCCTTCTTCTTCCAGTTCCTTCATAATATTACGAATCGTTGCGCTGGATACATCTTGCAGCGCACCGTCCGCAATCATCTGCGAACCGACCGGGCGGCGGGTTTCCACAAACTGCTGGACCACCCACCTTAAAATCTTTTCTTTACGCGCTTTGGCAATTTCCGGTTTTAAAATTCTCATACGCTTAAACTTCCCGGGTTCTGGGAGTGTGTTTCGTTTTTATTTTAGCACTCTTTGAACCTCTCTGCTATTATTATAGATAAAAAAGTCTTTTTTGTCAACCCCATTTTTTGAGTGCTAATTTTGAACTTTTATTTTGACTGTTTTCCCTATACAAATACCAAGTTTCGGTTTATTTTAACAAGCGTTTTTTTGGATTAGTAGTTTACATTTTTAGCGGTTGCTGACGGACATCTGGCAGAAAAGTTACAATATTACTATGCAATTTATTGATTCACACGCCCATTTAAACGACCCGGCCTTTGACCCTGACCGGGAAGAATTAATTTCCAAACTCCCCGCCGCGCAAATTGCGATGAGCGTGGAAATCGGCTGTTCGCCCGAAGAGTGGCAGCCCGCGCTGGACCTGGCCCAAAAGCACCCGGGCTTTATCCCGGCAGTATTGGGGGTTCACCCGGAATACGCCGTAAAAACCGCCCCCGGCGATTTAGATGTTCTCGCCCAACTGCTTACGCACAAGGATTGCGTGGCGGTAGGCGAAATCGGCCTGGACTACACCTGCTTGGACATTTCCAATAAAGAACTGCAACAAAAAATGTTCTCGCAAATGTTAGGGCTTGCCAACCAAGCGGGAAAACCGCTTGTATTGCACATCCGCCGCGAGGGCGACGACTATTCTGCCTACGAGGATGCCTTTTACGCCTTAAAGCACGAGTGGAAGCAAAAATCGGCAACCGCGCACCTGGGCGTATTACATTGTTTTTGCGCGCGCTATGAGGAAGCCCAAAAAGCACTTGATATGGGCCTGTTATTGGGCATTAACGGCTGCTTTACCTATAAAAAGAACGAGTATATCCGCGAGGCCGTCAAAAAGGCGGGGGCGGATAAAATCATTTTGGAAACGGACTGCCCGTATTTATCCCCCCAAGGCAAACGCGGCCAGCGCAACGACCCGTCCAACATTCCGCTGATTGCCCAATATACGGCTGATTATTTGGATATCCCGCTGGAAGAACTGGCCGAAATTACCACCCGCAATACAAAAGCCTTGTATGGGCTGGTGTAATTTGTTATATTTTGGGAACAGAGGATTTATGAACAAATACACGTTACTGCCGTTAATCGCCGCGGCCCTTGTGGCGGGTTGCACCACTAAGGAGCAAGACGAGCAAATTAAAACCTTTTGGATGATGCAATCCTTGGAAGTAATGAATAAGGTAGCCACCCCGGCCAATATGGAAAAACTCTCCAAGTTAGCCGTCAAGTCGGCCAATTTTGGCGCAATGGGTGCTATGGGAACGCCCCATATGGATTTGCCTGAGAATTTTGACGATCCCGAGCCCGCCTTGCCCGCGCAAACTGCGCCCCAAGCCACGGCTCCCGTCCGCCGCGCGGCTCCGGCCCCGCAATTTATGGATGTAACCATAGATACGGACGAACTGCCTGGCAAAGCCCCGCAGGCCGAACGTGCCAAAATGAAGCGCGCCTTTGATGCGGTGCAAATCAACAACCAGGCCGCCCTGAGTGCTATTGAAAACAGTTTTAATGCTTCTGTAAAGCACAAAGCCTTTTTGATTACCACCCAAACGGAAAAAGACTTGAAGGCCGCCGCTGCGAAAAGCGCCAACTTTCAAGCCTACTTTGCCGAACAAAAAAGGCTGTTGGCCCTGCAAGACCAAAAACTGACGCAACTGATGAAGCAGAACACCGCCAATTTAAAGCGCGTGCGCCGCTCCTCTACACGCTAGGAGTATGTCCAAGTAAATTGTAGAATTGTGTAGGGCGCGGAGGCTAAATCCGGCCCAGCAGTTTTAGAAATTCTTCTTCGGTAAGCACGGGAACGCCCAGTTCCTGTGCTTTTTTTAGTTTGGTGCCCGCGGCTTCCCCGGCCACTACATAGGCCGTCTTTTTAGAGACGCTCCCGCTGGCTTTGCCGCCGTATTCCTTGGCCAAGCGTTCAGCCTCGGTGCGGGTCATCGTTTTAAGTTCGCCCGTAAATACAAGCGTTTTTCCCTCTAAAATATTGCCGGAGAGTTCCTTTTTGGGTTGGGTAAAGTTCAGTCCGGCGGCGCGTAATTTTTCAATTTGGTCCAGCGCGCTTTGGCTGTGGAAGAAATCATAAATACTCTGCGAAACCGTCTCCCCCACGTCCGGCACGGACTGCAATTCAGCCAAGGAAGCGTTCTTCAAGGCGTCCAAGGTGCGGAATCTGTCCGCCAAAATTTCAGCCGTCTTCGCGCCCACGAACGCAATCCCCAACGCAAAAAGCAGGCGGGATAAAGGCTTTTGTTTGCTGGCTTCTATGGAGTCCAGCAGGTTTTGGGCCTTTTTGTCTTTAAAGTTTTCCAAATTGAGCAGGTGCAGAAACGTCAGCCCGTAGATATCGGCAAAGTCGGTTACATACTGGCTTTCCAACAGTTTATCCATTACCACATCGCCCAAGCCTTCAATATCCATCGCCCCGCGCGAAGCAAAGTGAAGTAGGCGCGCCCGCAACTGGGCCGGGCAAGAGGGGTTCACGCAATAATAGCCCACCTCGTCGGGCTCTTTATAAACGGGTTCCCCGCACGAAGGGCATTTGGCGGGAGGCAATACTTCTTGCGTGCCTAATTGCTCCACTACCTTTACCATTTTGGGAATCACTTCCCCCGCACGCTCAATAATCACGCGGTCGCCCACCCGCACGCCCAAACGTTTGATTTCGTCAAAATTGTGCAAGGTGGTATTGGAAATAATCACTCCCGCGCACGGCACGGGTTCCAATTCGGCCACCGGGGTAATAACGCCGCTTCTGCCCACGGAAAAGATAATGTTTTTAACCGTCGTAGTAGCCTGCGGGGCCGGGTATTTAAAGGCAATCGCCCAGCGCGGGCTTTTGGCCGTTACGCCTAAAACCCGCTGGTCCTCAAAGCGGTTCACCTTTACCACGAGCCCGTCCACATCAAAGGGCAGTTGGTGGCGGGAAGAGTCAAACTGGTTATAAAAACGGATTACATCGCTAATAAGCGTAGTTTTGGTACGCACGGGGCAGACGGAAAAGCCCCAGGATTTGCACAAATCAATAAACCCGCTGAAACTGTCAGCCGCTATATCGCCCGTACCAAAGGAGTGGGCAAAAAATTTAAGGGGCCGCTGGGCCGTAATGAGCGGGTCCTTTTGGCGTAAGGAACCGGCGGCGGCGTTGCGGGTATTGGCAAAAATGTTATCGCCTTTTAGTTGTTGGCGTTCGTTCAGGGCAGCCAAATCCTTTTTATCCAAATACACCTCGCCGCGCACTTCCAAAAGCCCGGCGGGGGCGTTTGCTATCTTTTGCGGGATATTTTTAATGGTGCGGACGTTAGACGTAATGTCCTCGCCCACTTTGCCGTCCCCGCGGCTGGCAGCGGTAATCAAAATACCGTTTTCGTAAGTAAGAGAGCAGGAAACGCCGTCTATTTTCCCCTCTACCACCATTTCAAAATCGTTGCGCTGCAAAATCTTTTCCGCGCGGGCGTACCACTCCCGTATTTCGTCCGGGGAATAGGAGTTATCCAAGGACATCATCGGCACGGCGTGCTTAACGGGCGTAAACAAATTGCCCGCCTGCCCGCCCACGCGCTGGGTGGGAGAGTTTTTAGTGCGGTACTGCGGATATTGGTCTTCTAAATCTTTAAGTTGCTTGTAAAGTTCGTCGTACTGGGTATCGGACAAGACAGGATTGTCCAAGTTATAGTACAAGTTATTGTGATAATTGATCAGTTTTTTAAGCCGCTCAATCTCTTCTTTCGGGTGCATAACTTTTATTTGCGTTCTTTTTTCAGTTGGTCCAGCAAGCCGTTAATGAATTTGCTGGAATTTTCGGTGGAATACTTTTTGGCCAGTTCAATGGCTTCGTCCATAATCGCGGCCAAGGGCGTGCGTTCGGGGCTGAAAACCATTTCGTAAGTGGCCATACGCAAAATAGAGCGGTCCACCGCCGACATACGGGCAATGGTCCAGTTTTTGGCATAGGAGGAAACGAGTTTATCAATTTCGGGCAAGTGCTCCGTGGTGCCGGTAACCAATTCTTCGCAGAACGGGTAGCAATCGCCCAGTTCGTGCTTGAAATCCGCCGCGTAACGCAAGATATTGTTTTCGTCGGCCGATTTAGAACTGTCGGCGTAGTAAAGCGATTGTAGGGCACACTCACGGGCCATTCTTCTGTTACTCATAGTTTCCACCTGTATAAAGCGTACAAATTTTAAATAAAAGTTTATATTTATTTTAGCAAATTTACGTCGTCCTTGCAGGGGCACCGCACGCGGGTTTGTGGTAAAATATAAGTATGAACAGAAAAGTCCTTTTTACAATGCTTTTAGCGGGCACGTTGGGCGCGTGTGCTTCCAACGGACCGCTGACGGGTGCGGACCGGGACAATCACGGTTGCATCCCTTCCGCCGGCACCACTTGGAGCCAAGTGAAACAAGCGTGTTTGCAGCCCTGGGAAGCGGGCATCCGCCTGAACCAACCCGCCCAAACGGACGGCACACAATTTGCCGCGTACGTCATTTTATCGGCGGACGGCACGCAGGCCGAGGTGTTCTCCAAAACCGGGACCCAAGTATTAACCCGCTCTTTCACGCAAGACGGCCCCCAATGGAGCGGCAAAAAGATGCTCCTTAAACGCTTGCCCGCCGCGTGGGAACTGTACGAAAACGGCACGCTTACTTACCGGGCGGAACAGACTCAATAATTTTGACACCCTGTATAGTAAGTTTGTATAATAAAAATGTTCCCGTATGGGGACAATTTTTGCAAAAAGAAAATATATAGATAATGGCCAGATTTGATAACAGAAGAGAATACAAAAAAGATCTCTACCGCAGAAACCAGAACATCCGCGTACCCGAAGTGCGCGTGATTAATTCCGACGGAAGTATGGTCGGCATTTTGCCGGTGGCGCAAGCCATCGCCCTGGCTAAGGAACAAGAGTTGGACTTAGTGGAAATTTCCCCCAACGCCCAACCTCCTGTCTGTAAGATACTTGATTACAACCGGTATGTGTACGAACAGGGTAAAAAAGCCGCGGAAGCCAAAAAGAAACAAGCCAAAGTAACCTTGAAGGAGTTACGCATTAAATCGCGCATTGCCGCGCACGATTTGGACGTAAAAATCCGCCAAATTGAAGAATTTTTGCGTAAGAAGGATATGGTGCGTTTTGTAGTGGTGTTCCACGGGCGCGAAAACCAGCACAAAGACATTGGCATCCAAATTTTGAACGATACGGCCAAACGCTTGGCCGAAATCGCCAATGTGGACGGCGGCTTGCAGCAGTTGGGCAACCGTATGTCTATGACGTTTGTGCCCAAAAACTAAACAGATTTTTAGGTCCTTTTTAGTGTACTGCGTGCGGGGCTTGACCGGCTCCCGGCGTAGGTCGTTCTGAAAAAGGGCTAATTAAACAGAGGTAATATTAACAATGCCTAAATTGAAAAACCATAGCGGTGGTAAAAAACGCTTCAGAAAAACCGCCACGGGTAAGTTTACCCACAGAAAAGCCGGCAGAAAACACTTGCTTACGCCTGTTTCTGCCTCCCGGAAGCACGAAATGAGAAAGACCGGCGTCATTACGCCTGAGTCCAACAAAGGGAAGATTTTGGAAAAATATCTCCCGATGGCCAAATAAGAGGTAGAAAATGAGAATTAAATTCAGCGTCGCGAGACACGCGAGAAAGAAAAAAGTATTGAAAAGAGCCAGCGGCTATTACGGAGATAAATCCCGCCGCTTGCGTATGGCCACCCAGCAGCTGGATCACTCCGGCGTGCACGCTTATGTGGACCGCAAAGACAAAAAAACTACTTACCGCCAGATGTGGATTACCCGCATCAACGCCGCGGTGAGAGAAGAAGGTTTGTCTTACTCCAAATTCATCAGCGGCTTGGCCAAAGCCAAAATTACGCTTAACCGCAAAATGTTGTCTGAAATGGCGATTAAAGACCCTGTGTCCTTCAAGAAATTGGTGGACGTGGTAAAAGCCGCCTAAGAGCGTTCTTGCAGCAAGTAAAGTCCGTACCGCTTATGTGGTGCGGGCTTTTTTATGGCTTCTTGCGGCCAGATACCCTTTTAAAGGCGTAAAAATACCCCGCCGGGAAACTTTCTCCCAGCGGGGTATATAAGTTGTCTAAATACTGCTAAATATGCCGCTTTTTGACCTTCATACGCGCAATGGCTTGTTTTAATTCCATTTCCGCGAGTTCAAAATCAATATCGGCATCTTTGCCGGAGAGGGACTCCTTGGCCTTTTTAATCTTCTGCTTTTCGGCCTCCTCGTCAATCTCGTCCGCCAAGGCGGCGCTTTCGGCAAATACATTTACCACATCGTTGAGCACTTCCACAAACCCGCCCAATGCGGCAAACTCTTCTTCCTTCCCGTCCTTTTTATAACGCAGGGAACCCATACCCAACTGCACAATCGTTTTGACGTGCCCGGGCAGAATACCCATTTCCCCCAGTAAAGCGGGCAGAACAACCATATCCACTTCCAGGTTGGAAATAAGCGGTTTTTCCGGCGTAATCAGGTTAAGGGTCAGTTTTTTAGCCATAAATTACTCTTTGTCTTTTACTTTTTCGTAATTGGCCAACACATCCTCTATGCCGCCGCACATATAGAAGCACGATTCCGGGATATGGTCGTATTCGCCGTCCACAATGCCCTTAAAGGCTTTAATGGTATCGGCCAATTTGACGTATTTGCCCGGGTGCCCCGTAAACTGTTCGGCCACAGAGAACGGCTGAGACAAGAACTTTTGGATTCTTCTGGCACGGGCCACGGTCTTTTTGTCCTCGTCGCCGAGTTCATCCATACCCAAAATAGCGATGATATCCTGCAAATCTTTGTATTTCTGCAAGATTTTGCGCACGCTTTGGGAAACGTTATAATGTTCGGCGCCAATAATGCGCGGGTCCAAAATGCGGGACGTGGATTCCAAGGGGTCCACGGCCGGGTAAATACCCAAACTGGCAATTTGGCGCGACAATACGGACGTGGAATCCAAGTGCGTAAACGTAGCCGCCACACCGGGGTCGGTCAAGTCGTCGGCGGGCACATATACGGCCTGAATAGACGTAATAGCGCCCTTCTTGGTGGAAGTAATACGTTCCTGCAAGTTACCGATTTCGGTGTTGAGCGTCGGCTGGTAACCTACCGCGGAGGGCATACGGCCCAAGAGCGCGGACACTTCGGAGTTCGCAAGCACAAAGCGGAAGATGTTATCCAAGAACAACAACACATCTTGGCCTTTTACATCGCGGAAGTATTCCGCCTGAGTAAGAGCGGTCAAGGCTACTTTGGCGCGGGCACCTGGCGGTTCGTTCATCTGGCCGTAAACCAATACGGTTTTGTCCAATACGGTGCTGCCGTCCGAAAGTTTGGATTCGCTCATTTCCAGCATCAAATCGTTGCCTTCGCGGCTTCTTTCCCCCACGCCACCGAATACGGAACTGCCGTGATGTTCGCGCGCCACGTTGTTAATCAGTTCCATAATAAGTACGGTCTTGCCTACGCCGGCGCCGCCGAACAAACCTACTTTACCACCCTTCATATACGGGGCAATCAGGTCAATAACTTTAATACCGGTTTCAAAAATTTCCGGGGTCGGGTTTTGGTCTTCCAGGGTCGGCGGGTCGCGGTGAATAGGCATATTCATAGCGGCCTTGATGTCGCCCTTGTGGTCTTGCGCTTTGCCCAGCACGTTCATCAAACGGCCCAGGCACGCTTCCCCCACCGGCACGGACAGAGGCCCTTCGGTATCCACGGCTTTGGCGCCGCGTTGGAGACCGTCGGTGCTTTCCAAAGATACGCAGCGCACAATCCCGTCGCCCATCTGCTGGGCAACTTCGGCCACAATCTTTTTTCCGCCGTCCATTTCTATTTCAATGGCGTTCTCAATGGCGGGCAGGTGGTCTTGTTCAAACTGCACGTCCACAGCCGCGCCAATGATTTGAATTACTTTTCCAGTCTTCATATGGTTTCCTGTATTGTAGAATTAACTGTTCAGGGCTTCGGCCCCGTTCACAATATCCAAAATTTCGTTCGTAATGCTGGCCTGGCGCACTTTGTTGAGTTTTACGCCCAACGCGGCTACCAGTTCGCCGGCGTTTTTGCTGGCGGCGTCCATCGCGTTCATAGTAGCGGCCAAGTTGGCTGCCTGCGATTCCAGCAGCATACGGTACATATTGGCCTTTACCAAGCGGGGCACCAAAAGTTTAAAAATTTCCAGCATACCCGGTTCAAATAAAAAGTCGCTTTCGTCCTTTTTGCTTTCCGTGGCTTCAAAATGGAAGGGTAATAACTTCTGCTCCACCAAGTTTTGGCTGGCCAGGGATTTAAAGTCGTTGTAAATCAGCGTTACGGAGCCGAGGTTTTGCTCAAAATACGTTTTGAGCACCGCTTCGCCCAACAGTTCGGCGTGCGCGTAAGACACCTTTGGAAAGATACCTACGCTTTCATATACCAAATGCAGGTTCGGCATTTTTAAACGCGCCAGAAAATCGCGCCCTTTTTTGCCCACGGCAAAGACGAAAATTTCCTTGTCTTGGTTTTCCTTTAAAAAGTGCAGCGCGCTGCGCAGAATAACGGCGTTAAACGAGCCCGCCAGCCCTTTATCACCCGTAATGACGAGGAGCCCGACCTTCTTCGGGTTCCCCGTCTTGTTGATAAAAAAGCGTCCGGCCCAACTTTCTGCCACGTCATCCGGCTGTGGCATAGCCAAGATATCCTGCTTTAAATCGTCCACCATTTGGTACATCTTTTTGGCGAACGGACGGGCGGCGGTCATCGCGTCCTGCGCGCGGCGGATGCGGGCGTTGGAGATCATCTTCATCGTCTGCATAATCTGCTGCGTGGATTTGATGGCTTTAATATTTTGCCGTATGTCCCTTAACGATTCCATAGCGGTTCCTTATTTGTTGCGGCCTTCCAAAATGGACACGTAATCCGCAATACCCGCTTCCAGCGAGTAATCCGGCTCGTAGCCCAGTTTTTCTTTGGATTTGGTAATGTCCGCCTGGGTCTTTAACTGGAAGAACGGATACGGATTGTCAATGTATTCGGGTTCCAAGTTGGTGCCCAGTTCTTTGTTCAAGCATTTGATAATGTCGTTATAATCGCGCGGAATACCCGTAGCGGCGTTGTAAACGCCCGTTTCTTTGCCGTTGTTCAAGGCGCAGAGGTTGATTTTAACGATATCCTTTACATATACAAAGTCGCGCATTTGCTCGCCGTGTTTAAACACGCGCGGGCGTTTGCCGGCCTTCATCTGGTTGTACAACTGATAGACCATACTGGCCATTTTGCCCTTAAAATATTCGCCGGGACCATATACGTTAAAATAGCGCAAGCCGATAATCTTCATATCGTTGTTGTCGTCGGCAAATTGGCGGGCTACGTTATCCATAATGGCCTTGGAGAAGCCATAGACGTTTTCCGGGTGCGTGGGCTGCGTTTCCACATTGGGGACGGGCCCGTTGCCGTAAGTGGCCGCGGAAGAGGCGTAAATGACCTTTTTAATTTCGTTATCCGCCGCAAAAGCGAGTAAGTTTTTGAACGCTTCCACGTTTTGTTCCATCATCGCCTTTTGATCCATTACCGTGGTATCGGTAATAGCCGCTTCGTGGAAGATGGCGTCAAAATACATATCGGTCGGCATATATTCAAACAGGTCGGCCGTAATAACGTCGCCTTTAAAACCGATTAAGTTTTTGAAATGTCCGTTCTTGGAAAAATCATCCAAGACGGTTACTTCGTGTCCCTGGGCTTCCAGCGTTTTGGCAATGTTGCTGCCGATAAATCCGGCGCCGCCGGTAACCAGGTATTTTTTCTTGGTTTTAGCGTCCATTTATTTCTCCTGTTGCGAAGGTTTGAAAACCGTTTTAAACGCATCCAACGCGCTGACCATTTTTTCTTCCACTTCTTTGGTCAGTTCCACAGAGGCATTGAGCGTATCCAGCACGTCCGGTCGTTCGGCGCGGGCATAGGCGAGGAGTTGTTTTTCGTATTCCAACACGTCGCTTACTTCCACCGTGTCCAAATAGCCGTGCGTACCTGCGTAAAGCACCAGCACTTCTTCGCCTACTTTCATAGGAGAATACTGGTTCTGTTTGAGCAGTTCCGTCATACGTTTACCGCGGGCGATTTGGCGCTGGGATTCTTTATCCAGTTCGGAACCGAATTGGGCAAAGCCCTCCAATTCCTGGTACTGGGACAAGTCAATACGCAGCGTACCGGCCACCTTGCGCATCGTTTTGCGCTGGGCCGAGCCGCCCACACGGGATACGGACAAACCAACGTTAATAGCCGGCTTAATGCCGCTTAAAAACAGACTGCTTTCCAAGTAAATCTGACCGTCGGTAATAGAAATTACGTTGGTCGGAATATACGCGGAAACGTCGTTGGCCTGCGTTTCAATAATCGGCAAAGCGGTAATGGAGCCGCCGCCGTTTTCTTTGGAAAGTTTGCACGCGCGCTCCAACAAGCGGGAGTGCAAGTAAAATACGTCGCCGGGATAGGCTTCGCGGCCTGGCGGACGGCGCAACAGCAAGGACATCTGGCGGTAGGCCTGCGCGTGTTTAGACAAATCGTCATACACGATAAGCACGTCTTTGCCCTGCCACATAAAGTATTCGCCGATAGCGCAACCCGCGTACGGGGCGATGTACAAAAGGGAAGCCGGATCCGAAGCGGTGGCGGACACTACAATCGTATAGTCCATAGCGCCGAAGTCGGTCAAGGTTTTGACCACTTGGGCCACCGTGCTCTGTTTTTGGCCTACGGCCACATAAATACAAATGCAACGTTCGGAAGCGGGAATATTCTTTTGGTTGATAATGGCGTCCACCGCGATAGCGGTTTTACCCGTTTGGCGGTCGCCAATGATAAGTTCGCGCTGGCCCTTACCAATCGGCACCATAGCGTCAATGGCTTTGATACCGGTTTGGAGCGGCTGTTTGACGGGCTGGCGGTCAATAATACCGGGGGCTACAATGTCCAGCGGCATATTTTTGTCGGTCTTTACCGCGCCCTTGCCGTCCAACGCGTTGCCGAGCGGGTCCACCACGCGGCCAATCATATCCGCGCCTACGGGGATGCTGATAACTTCGCCGGTGCGTTTAACGGTACCGCCTTCGTGAACCAAGTGGTCCGGCCCCATCAGCACGCAGCCGACGTTGTCGTATTCCAGGTTCAGCGCCATACCTTTCACTCCGTTGCCGAAGTCCACCAATTCCGATGCTTTTACGTTGTTTAACCCGTGTACGCGGGCGATACCGTCCCCTACTTGGATAACGGTACCCACTTCGTTGACATCGGCGGACGCGTCAAAGTGTTCAATCTTTTCTTTAATGATATTGGTTATTTCTTCTGGTCTGATTGCCATATAATTACCATTGTTACTGTGCTAGTTCCGCCTGCAACTTGGCTAAACGCCCTTGCAGACTGCCGTCTATCAGTTCCCCCCGGCACCAAATTTGGAGTCCGCCCAAGAGGGCCGGGTTCGTTTTAAAAATCGCTTTTACCTCTCCGCCGTAACGCGCGGAAAGGGCTTCTTCGGTTTGGCGTTGCTGGGCCTCACTGAGTGCGCGGGCGGAAATAACCTCCGCGCGCAAAATGCCCAACCGTTCATCCAACAGTTCCCCCACACGGCGGACGACGGCGTCCAACAGCGCGTAGCGTTTCGCGTCCAGCAGCACTTCCACAAACGAAGCCGCCTCGGGCAACGCTTTAAGCGCTTCCTTGACGGTTTGTTTTTTGGCATCCGTGGAAATGCGCGGGCTGAACATATACGTCTGCACGCCTGCCAACGCTTCGGCGGCCACTTGTAAAGATTGCGCCCGTTGGGCGGCCTCTTCGTTCGTGGCGCTTAACGCATTGTAGGCGGCGGCGTAGCGCTGCACCGCAATTCTGTCTGAACTGTTCATATTACTTCGCCTTTACTTCCGCCAGCACGCGGTCCACCACGGCTTTGGCAGAGTCTTCGTTCAACTGCTGTTCAATTACCTTGGAAGCAGCCAACACGCTCACGCGGGCAATTTCACCACGTACGTCCGAAAGCGCTTTGTTCTTTTCGGCTTCAATTTGCGCTTTGGCCTGTTCTACCAGGCGTTCGGACTGCTCTTTGGCCGTAGCCAAGAGTTGTTCTTTTTGCGTTTCGCCCATTTTTACGGCTTCGGCCATTTTTTTAGCGGCTTCGTCCGCGATTTGGGACAATTTTTCGTCCAATTCGCGTTTGACTTTTTCCGCAGCCTCGCGCGCTTGTTGGGCTTGCAATTTGTCCTGCGCTATTTGCTGTTCACGCGATTCCAAGGCACCAATGATGCGATTCCACGCAAACTTTTTAAGCAAATAGACGAGCAGCAAAAAATTGCAAACCGTCAAAGCGAGTACGCCGTAATCAGGCTTCAATAAATCTTCCATAGATTACTCTTTTTAAGTTTATTTCATTACCATCGTGAGCAAGCAGATAACCAAGCCCAACATAGCGGCGCCTTCCAACAACGCGGCGATGATGATCATCGTGGTGCGAAGGTCGGAACCGGCTTCCGGCTGGCGGGCGGTGCCTTCCAAAGCGGCGGTGCCGATTTTACCCAAACCGAGCCCCGCGCCAATGACGGTAAGTCCCGCGCCGATACCGGCGGCAATATATTTAAGTGCTACGAGTTCCATAAGTTCTTCTCCTTTGGGGTAATCCCCTTGATAGATTTTTCAAATTAATGCGTATGAATCACAGATCCTGCAAAAATAGCCGTCAGCAGCGTAAACACATACGCCTGTAAAAACGCCACCAACAGTTCCAGACACGTCATAAAAATTTCCAAGCACATCGCCGGCAACAGCGCACCCGCGCCCGCCGCAATGTGCATTTGCCCGACAATAAAAATAATCAAAAGCAAGCAAATCAGCACCATATGGCCGGAGAGCATATTGGCAAACAAACGGATAGCCAACACGCACACCTTGATAATCAAACTGACAACTTCCAGCGGGAAGATAAGCGGCACCAGCCAACCGGGCGTACCCGAGGGCACAAACCCCTTTAAAAAGCCAATAATACCGTGGAATTTAAGCCCGCTGTACAAGATGAGCCCGCCCGAGCACAACGCCAAGGCGGCCGTAACGGAAATGTTAGAAGTGGCGGTCTTCATTTCGGGAATCATACCCGCCAAGTTTACAAACAAAATAAACAGAAACAACGTGCAGAAATACGGCAGAAAGCCCTTTCCCTCTTTACCCATATTGGGCAATACCATACCGTCGCGGATGAACAGCACATATTCTTCCGCCAGCGCCGTAAGCAGGCGGCCGGAACGGCTTTGGCGCGCGCGGGCAATCCAGCACAATGCACAGAACAACAATACGCTTACCGCCAAAATCGTAACGCTATGCGTGGTAAGCGGAATACGGAAACCACCCAGGGCTACGCCCCAATCGTGGTCCAAAATATGATGAGAAATTATTTCAGCTACGTCCATCTTTTTTATCTGCCTTTTTTAAAGTTGCGGCGTCCTTTTGCATCTGTTTGGCCGAACGCAAAATTTGGTAAAAGCCCAATGCAAACCCGGCCATTACCCCCCCGATTAAAAACCACGGGCTTGTGTTTAATTTTTCGTCCAGCCTGTACCCCACGTAAGCGCCCAAGATTTCCGACACGGCAAACTCCAAGCCTAACGTCGTAATTTGCAAATGGTCCTGTTTGGTAAAAGGTCCCAGCGCCATAGGTATCCCCCGGTTTATTTACCGGGCGGTAAGTACACTTAATATTATAAAACAATTTGGGCAAAAAATCTACCTTTTTAAGTCGTACAACCGCCGCTTATTAGTATTGTATTAAATTTAACAGCCCCGCGCACTTTTTTGGCGCAAATAATACAAAAAACCCGCGTCCAACTGCCCGCGGGTTTTTTATATACAAATTTTGCTCTTGCCTTACACGGTGTAAGTAAAGATTTTGCTTTCGTAGGGTTTTAAATCCACCACATACCCTTGGGAAAGCATTTCCGGCGTAACGGTCAGTTTTTCACCTGTGAACTCCTCGGTTACTTGGCTGTTGGGGCCATAAACGCCCTTCATATGCAGGCGGCCTTTGGCAGGTGCGCCGCTGTAATTGATAATGACCATTTTGCCCGTGTTCATTTGTTTCCACTGCCAGGACAAAATATTGCGGTAACTGTCATTACCCATTTCGGCCGGGGTTACATCGCGCAAGGACCATTGCCCCCCGTGGAACGCCGGAGCGGAAGCAATCTGCAACAAGCGCATATAATACGCCTTTACCTCGGCGTTTTCCGTAAAAGTATCGTTTACATACTGGATAGGCATACGCGCCGGGCGGCCCAAAATTTGGAAATAATGGAACATCCGCGCACCGGGCAAGGTGGCGATAATCGTGCTGGCCGCCAAGGATTTTTCCTTACCGAAGGCCTTTAAACTTTCCTCTTCGTCGTGGTTGGCGATAAAGCGGATAGAGCGCATTTGGAACAAATGTTCCGCGCCTAAGTGGCCTTTAATGTCCTCGGCGTTGGAAAAGCGCAGGCGGTCATACAGCACTTTATCATACGTATAATCAAAGCCCATTTCCTGGATATCCCACTCCAATCCCCAATACACTTCGGCGATGAAGGTAAATTCCGGGTGTTTTTCACGCACGCTGTCCAACGCTTGGCGCCAAAATTCCTCTTTGGGCAAATCGCTGCCGATAAATTCCCACCAAGTATCGCGCTGGACTTTATTTAACTGCAACATTGCCATATCACAACGCACGCCGTCGCACATATCGGCCACGCGCAGTAAGTTTTGCAGCATAAATTCCCGCGTTTTGGGGTTAAAATAGTTCAGTTGCGCCGTATCGGTCCACGGAGCAAAGTACGGGTCTCGCCCGTGGGCAATATACACGCCGTCCGGGTTTTTGAAGAACCAATCCGGGTGCGATTTAGGCATATTTTTACCGGTATTAATATACAAATCGGGTTGTGCGGTAACCGTCGGGCTATCAATAGCCGTATGGTTGCCCACAAAGTCTAACAGCAGGCAGATGCCCCGGCTGTTTAATTTGCCGCGTAATTCACGCAACGCCGCGTCCCCGCCCAAAGTGTCATCCACGGTGTATTCATATACGGCGTACGGCGAAGCCGTGATATCCTCCGGCTTGAAATCCGGCTTTATCGCCCGGATTTGCGCTTGGATATCCTTATGCTCACGCGCAATTTTTTCTGCCGCCGGGCTTAACTTCCATACCCCCATCAGCCACACGGCGTCAAAGCCCGCTTCCTTGATTCTGTCCCAATGTTCATCCGGAATCGTCGCCAAGGTTACAGGCCGGCCCAACTGCGTTTCCAGGCGTCTTAACCAGGAACGCGTATTTATTTCTAAAATATGCGGATTTGTCCTCATAGTAGATTTCCCCTATTATTCTTATACCACTTTCGCGCCCTCTTGTAAACACCCTGCCTTGCAGGGTCCTGCGGACTGCAACCCTATGCCCTACGTAATGATTAATTGAGCAACACTGCGTTTGTTATGACGCGCCCGAACGAAACACCCCCGCGGGGTCCTGCGGACTGCACGCTGCGCGCCGCTACTCTATGCGCAAGGCTAATGATTGGTGGAGCCACACTATTCTGTTATGTCGCGCTCTAACGAAACTTGTCATTGTTAAATAAAAAAGTCATACTGGAAAGTTTCTGTCCAGTATCTGTCGTTTTCCTCTTTTTAAAAAACAACAGTTCCCCGACAAAAACACTCGGGGATGACGACAACGGCTAACACCCCAAAAGTAGATTCTGAAACCTATCAATATACCCCGTACAGAAACACTACGGGGTGCCGCCTAGCAGTAAGGGTGGCAGTTCAGAATACCGATAAACAAAAACACTCCTCTAACACGCAAAAACCCCGGCAGGCCTAAAACACCCACCGGGGCTTTTAATCTAATCCGTTAGCGGCTTATTTTTCGTCCGATTCGGCTTCTTCCTCGTCTTTGACGACGGGAGCGATACGGGCAATCTTGTCGCCTTCGTCCATTTTGGCCAGCGTAACCCCTTGGGAGTTGCGGCTGACGGAACGGATATCGGCACAGCGGACGCGGATGGTCATACCCTTTTCGGTTACAATCATCAAGTCTTTCGTTTCGTCCACCAGTTTAATGCCCACTACCGAGCCGTTGCGCGCGCTGGTTTTAATGGTAATTACACCCATACCGCCGCGGTTCTGGCGTTTGTATTCGCTAAATTCCGTGCGTTTACCAAAGCCGTTTTCGCAGACGGAGAGCACATCGGGCTGCGGTTCGTCGTTGGGGGCTTGTTCCATACCCACCACTACGTCGCCGGCGCCTAAGTTAATGGCGCGCACACCCTTGGCCGGGCGGCCCATACAGCGCACTTGGTTTTCGTCAAAGCGGATGGATTTGCCGTTCTTGGTGGCAATCAAAATATCCGATTTGCCGTGCGTGGTCTGTACGCCGACGAGCACGTCGCCTTCTTCCAAGCCGATAGCAATAATGCCGGAGCGGCGGATATTGGCAAATTCGCCCAAGGCCACACGCTTAATGGTGCCCAAGCGGGTGCACATCGTCAGGTACGTATTTTCGCAATGTTCTTTGTCAAACGTTTCAATGGCGGTGGCGGCAGTTACTTTTTCCTCGCCCGTCAGTTGCAACAGGTTGACAATCGCCTTACCCTTGGACATACGGTTGCCTTCGGGAATTTCAAAGGCACGTAACGCAAATACGCGGCCGCGGTTGGTGAACAGCAAAATAGTAGAGTGAGAAGACGTTACAAACAAGTGTTCCATAAAGTCTTCCTCTTTCGTTTTGCTGCCGATAATACCCTTTCCGCCGCGGTTCTGGCTCTTATACGTAGAGAGCGGGATGCGTTTGGCGTAGCCGTCGTTGGAAATAGTGATGACTACATCTTCCTTCTCAATCAAATCTTCCATAGAGAAGTCCGTCATATCCGGGCCGATTTCGGTGCGGCGCGGGTCGTTGTAGTCTTTCTTTAACTGCGTCAGTTCTTCTACGATGATATCCAAAATGCGCTGCGGGTTGCCCAAAATATCCTGCAATTCCGCAATCAGTTTGAGCAAGTCCTTGCGTTCGTTTTCAATAGCGAGCGCGGACAGTTGCGTCAACTGGTGTAAGCGCATATCCAAAATAGCCTGCGCCTGCACTTCGGACAAGTTAAAGCGTTGCATTAACGTAAATTTGGCTTCGGTCGGGTCCTTGGCTTTGCGGATAATGGCGACGACTTCGTCCATATTGGCAATAGCCACCAGTAAACCGTTCAAAATGTGTTCACGTCTTTGCGCTTTATTTAAATCAAATTTTGTGCGGTTGGTAATAACCTCTTGGCGGTGCTTTACATAGGCCTTCATTACTTCTTTAAGCGACAGCACGCGCGGGCGGCCGTCCACAATCGCCAACATATTGACAGGGAACGAAGTTTGCAACTGGGTATGCTTAAAGAGGTGGTTCAACACCACTTGGGCGTTTCCGTCGCGTTTTACTTCAATTACCAAGCGCATACCGCGTCTGTCCGACTCGTCGCGGATATCGGAAATATCGGTAACTTTTTTATCACGTACGAGGGCGACAATGCTCTCAATAAGCGCGGTTTTATTTACCTGATACGGAATAGCGGTTACGATAATGGCTTCGCGGCCGTTTTTGCGCTCTTCAATTTCGGTGCTGGCCTGCACTTTTACGCTGCCGTGGCCCGTTTCAAAGTATTCATAAATTCCCTTCGTACCGCGGATAATGGCGCCCGTGGGGAAGTCCGGCCCCTTGATAATCTTCATCATTTCCTTGGTGGAAATGTCGGGGTTGTGGATGTAGGCGATAATACCGTCGCAGACTTCGCCCAAGTTGTGCGTAGGAATATTGGTGGCCATACCTACGGCGATACCGGCGGAACCGTTTACGAGCAAGGCAGGGAGTTTAGCCGGCAAGACGGATGGTTCCATTAAGGAGCCGTCGTAGTTGGGAATCATTTTGACGGTGTCTTTGTCCAAGTCGCCCAGCATTTCTTCGGAAATGCGCTGCAAGCGGCACTCGGTGTAACGCATAGCGGCGGCGGAGTCGCCGTCAATAGAACCGAAGTTGCCCTGACCGTCAATCAAAGGTTTGCGCAAGGAAAAGTCCTGCACCATACGCACGAGCGTATCATATACGGCGGTGTCGCCGTGCGGGTGATATTTACCGAGTACATCACCCACTACACGGGCGGATTTCTTATAGGCCTTATTGTATTTGAGGCCCATTTCGTTCATAGAGTATAACACACGGCGGTGTACCGGCTTCAAACCGTCGCGCACATCGGGCAAGGCGCGGCCTACGATTACGCTCATAGCGTAATCAATGTAGTAAGAACGCATTTCGCCCGCGATATCGCGCTGCTGAATATTGCCGAACAAGTCCACATTGGTATTTTGGGCTTGGGGCTGGTTGTTCATTTCTTCGCTCATTTAAAAATATCTCCTGTTACGGATTAAATCTGTGGGGCGTTAAACGCCCCGTATATTAAATATCCAAGTTCTTTACTTCCAAGGCGTGCGATTGGATGAAGTCGCGGCGCGGCTCCACCTTGTCGCCCATCAACATCGTAAACGCCTGTTCGGTATCGGCGGCGTCGTTGATTTTTACCTGGATAAGTTTGCGTTTGGCCGGGTCCATAGTGGTTTCCCACAACTGTTCGGGGTTCATTTCACCCAAACCTTTGTAGCGCTGAATCGTAGCGCCGGAGGAAGCGGCTTCCTTTACCGCGTGCAAGAGTTCCGCCAAACTATATACCAAGGCGTCGGTCTTGCCGTTATTGACTTTAAACAGCGGATTGATACGTTCTTTTTCGTTTTCAATCACCGGGTATTGGGCAAACGTAAAGCCAAAGACTTCCATCTTCTTTTCGTCAGCCAGCAATTTGCCGAACTCAAAGAGGCTCTGGTGTTCCGGCACGAGCGAATCGTTGCTGACGGTGGCAATATCCACGCCGTCGGCGGCTAATTCGTCGCGTTTTTCCTGCATATACTGTTCCTCGTATTCGCGGTATTCCTGTTCCGTATAGAAATAGCGGAAACCGCCGCTTCTTAACGGGATGCGGTACACCGGCACTTTGCCTTCGGCGAGGAACGCCATAAAATCGGAAAGCGTAATATTTTTAACTTCCAGTTTGCCCAAGGTGTCTTCCACGTCGCGCAGAATTTTGAGTAAATCGCGCAACTGGTCGCCGGACAGGGCTTCCTGTTTCTTCATATCCGTAACCGTAACGGTGGCAAGGCCTTCCTTCATCAGCCATTGTTGCATTTGGTCTTCGGTTTGCAGGTACTGTTCCACTTTGCCCTTTTTCACCTTGTACAAAGGCGGCTGGGCCAAATAGACGTGGCCGTTTTCAATAAGCGGCTTTAACTGGCGGTAGAAGAACGTCAAAAGCAAGGTAGAAATATGCTGTCCGTCCACATCAGCATCAGCCATTAAAATAATTTTGTGGTAGCGGAGTTTGGCAATATCAAAACCGCCTTCCCCTTCGCCTACACCCGTACCGACGGCGGCGATTAAGTCGCGCACGGTATCGCTGGACAAAATCTTCACCAGCGGGGCTTTTTCCACGTTGATAATTTTACCGCGCAGCGGTAAAATGGCCTGGAACACGCGGTCGCGCCCTTGTTTGGCAGAACCACCGGCGGAGTCCCCTTCTACGAGAAAGAGTTCGCACTTGGCGGAATCTTTTTCTTGGCAGTCGGCCAGTTTACCCGGCAGTCCGCCCCCCTCCAAGGCACCTTTGCGGCGGGTTAAATCACGCGCCTTTCTGGCGGCTTCACGCGCCACCGCGGCGCCGACGCATTTTTCGCAAATGGCGCGGGCCGTTTTGGGGTTCTCTTCAAAGAACGTAGAAAGCGTATCGGTTACTACGGAGCGGACAATACCTTCCACTTCCGAGTTGCCCAACTTGGTTTTGGTCTGCCCTTCAAACTGCGGGTGCGGAATTTTAACGGACAAAACAGCCGTCAAACCTTCTTTAATATCGTCCCCGCCCACAGAAATATCTTTATGCTTGGAAAGGTTGTTATTTTTAATGTATTCGTTAATCAAGCGCGTGAGCGAAGAGCGGAAACCGCTTAAATGCGTACCGCCTTCCACGGTGTGAATATTGTTGACGAACGAAAACACGTTTTCGGAATAACTTTCGTTGTACTGGATAGCAAAGGAAATATAGTTATCCCCGATTTCTTTGGTTAAGTAAATCGGTTCAGGGTTGATAACGGTTTTGTTGGTATTTAAATACTTAACAAATTGGGAAATCCCCCCTTCGTAGTGGAAGGTAACAGTTTGGTTGTCTTCCTTGCGTTCATCGGTGTAAATAATTTTGATGCCCGCGTTTAAGAACGCAAGTTCGCGCAAGCGGTTGCCGATAGTTTCATAAGAAAAGGCCACATCGCCGAAGATTTCTTTATCGGCGTGGAAGGTAACCTTGGTACCGTGTTCATCGGTATCGCCGATCACTTTAACCGGTTCGGCAGGTTTACCGCGGTGATAGCACTGGTAGTGGATATGCCCGTTGCGGCGGACTTCCACTTCCATTGTTTCAGACAAAGCGTTTACGCAGGACACACCCACGCCGTGCAAACCGCCGGACACTTTATAAGCGCCGCTGTCAAACTTACCACCCGCGTGGAGAACGGTCATTACCACTTCCAGCGCGGATTTATTGCGCAGTTTGGCGTCCTTGGCGTTCTTCATCAGGTCCACGGGGATACCGCGCCCGTCGTCCTGAATAGAGCAGGTCATATCATCTTTAATCGTAACGGTGATGGTAGTGGCCCCACCGGCTAAAATTTCGTCCACAGAGTTATCCACCACTTCGTACACCAAGTGGTGAAGCCCGGGAAGCCCCGTAGAGCCAATGTACATAGCCGGACGTTTGCGGACCGCTTCCAATCCCTCTAAAACGGTAATTTTGGAAGAATCGTAATCCTTCTCTTTCTGTTCTTCGGTTGTCATTTACAACTCCTTAATGTAAATACGGCAAATCTATTGTATTTCTATCTTTCCGATCCACGGCTGTTCAAAATGTTTGTTCAGTTCTTTAATTAACTGCTGGCGGCGGGCGATTAATTCGTTCTTCGCCACCGAAATTTTGACCTGCACATAGAGCGTATCGTCTTTAACGGCCTTTAATACCCAAAATTTGGCTTTATTTCCAATAAGTTGGTTCCATACGTGGTCCAAGATCATAAGCCTGTTTAAACGGCGGTTTAGGCCGTTAAAACGGTTTTCCAGTTCCGCGCTGGAACGCCACTCTTTTTTGGGGTTTTGGCCGAACTTCATTAAGCGCGCACCGGCATAATGACGTATTTAAACATCGTATCGCCCACCGGTTCCACCAGTACAGGCTGGGAGGCGTTTACGAACGAAAAAGAAACCTTTTCCGTAGCGATGTTTTTAAGTACGTCAATAATGTAATCCGGGTTAAAGGCCACATCAAAGGCTTCCTGTGTGTATTCTACGGGTAATTCGTCCGTAAAATCCATTTTTTGGGAGTTGGCGGAAATCGTCAAATTGTTATTTTCCAATTTGAATTTAACGAGTGCGCCAAATTCCCCGATACAAAGTTTCGCGCGGCGGGTGGAAGCCAATAAATCCTTGGTAAATACTTCAAAACCAAGGTTCTTTTTGGTGGGAATTACTTGGTTGTAATTCGGAAAGTTGCCTTCAATCAAGCGGGAAATAAATGTGGTTTCCTTCATCATAAAACTGACTTGGTTGGAAGCCACATTTACTTCAATCATATCGTCCTTGCCCGGTTTGGCAATGGTGATATAGCGGCAGACTTCGTTCAAAATCTTGGTGGGAATAATAATTTTAAATTCGTTGCTGCCCGGCAAAGATGCGTGCGAGGCCACCGCCAAGCGGCCGCCATCAGTAGCGACGACTTCAAACTTTTCAGGCGTGTTATTCCACAAAAGGCCGTTTAAAATATAGCGGGTTTCCTGCGTGGAAGCGGAAAAAGCGGTTTTAACCACCATATCCTGCAATTCCAAGGGAGACAAAGAAACGCTGTTCGTGCGTTCCACCTCGGGAATAGCCGGGTATTCGGACTTGGGGGTGCCAATTACCCAAAATTTACTCTTGCCGGATTTGATATGAAATTTATTGTTTTCGTCGGTGTACAAGTTGATTTCTTTATCATCGGGTAAGTTTTTGATAATTTCCGAAAATTCCTTTATCGGTACGGTAATGCTGCCCTCTTCCTCCACTTCTGCATTTACGTAGTGGATAGTGGCCATTTCCATATCGGTACGGACCAACTTTAACTTTCCGGCTTGCGCCTCAATCAAAAAGTTATGCAGGATAGGCAGCGTGGTTCTGGATGAAACACCCGAAGAAACAATCTGTATGCCTTCCAAAAAGGTTGATTTAGTAATATTTATTTTCATATCTTAATCTCTATTATATGTCCTGTTGATTGCGTGGATAATGTGATTTTACCTATACAACGGTTGGGGTTTACTTGTGTATAACCCGGTTTTTTTATCCACATCATCCACCGCAAAAAATGTTATTAGCCGTTTTTTAAACTTATTCCCAAGTTATCCACCGGTTATATACTACTTATCCACAGCCTTAATATCCAAAATAATTTGGTTTATTTCGGCCGCAAAAAACGGGTCCGTCTCTATTTTTTCTTTTACCAAGTCGCGCGCGTGGACCACAGTGCTGTGGTCGCGGTTAAATTCCCGGCCGATTTCCGGCAGGGATAAATCCGTCAGTTCCGTGGTTAAAAACATTGCTATCTGGCGCGGCCACGCAATAGACTGCGTCTTGCGCTTGGAATTAAAATCTTCCATTTTTATATTAAAATGCTTGCCTACGATTTTTTTAATCGTATTTACGTTAATGGACAAATCGTTGTCGCTTACCAAAATATCGGCCAGCAGTTCCTTGGCAATGGATATAGTGGGCGTTACGCCGTGCATCCCGCAATAGGCCACCAAACGGAAGAGGGAGCCCTCTAATTCGCGTATATTGGTCTGTACGCCCTCGGCGATAAAGGCCAACACGTCGTCGCCGATGTCAAAGTTAATACTGTCCCTTTTTTGGCGCAAAATGGCAATACGCGTTTCCAAATTGGGGCGTTTTACCTCTACGCAAATACCCGACAGCAAGCGCGAGGATAAACGTTCATCCAGTTCCAACTGTTGGGGCGTTCTATCGGACGAGAGCACAATTTGTTTATGGCTTTCAAACAGCGCGTTAAAGGTGTAAAAGAATTCCACCTCGCTGGCGGATTTGCCGGCTACAAATTGGATATCGTCCATTAAAAAACAATCCAAGGAGCGGTATTTTTTGCGGAAACTTTCCGAGGCTTTATTCTGCAAGGCCTCAATGTATTCGCTCACAAATTCCTCGCCGGACATATATAAAACTTTGGCGTCCGGGTTTTCCTTTAAAATCTGGTTGCCGATGGCGTGGAGTAAATGGGTTTTGCCGAGCCCCGGGGAAGAATAAATCACCAGCGGGTTATTTTCGCGGTTACCCAGTTTATGAACCACGGCTTCGGCCGCTTTGTAAGCAAAGCGGTTGGAGGGGGATTCAATAAAGTTATCAAACATATAGGCGGAATTTAACCGCGAGGGAAAAGGGTTTCTTTTTATTGCCGGGGCTGCCTGCACAGAGGCCGCCAAAACGGGCGCGGCGGAAAGAACATCCTGCGCGGTTTGCACCGTCGGGGTAGGTTGTTGGGCGGAAACCTCGTAAACGACGTTAATTTCCGCGCCTAAATGTTTTAAAAAAGCGTCCTTTATAATATGTTCGTAACGCTCGCGAATCGTTTTACCCCAAAATTGGTTGGGTAAGGAAATCGTAAGCACATTGCCCGCGTAGGCAAACTGCGCCGGGCGAAGCCACATATCGTAAGTATCCTTACCTATAATATTTTCTATATCTTGAAAAACGGGAATTAATTGGGGTGTGTCCTGAAAGTTATCCACAGTAAAGCCACCATAAAATAATATATTCTTTATAATACCACTTATTACGGGCTCCGTCAAATAAAAAATGTTTAAAACGGTTGATAATGGGGTTAAAATGCAAAATAAACCGCTTTTTGAAATTTTGGCTATATTTCTATTAAAACATATAAAAAGTGTTAAAAACGCGGTTTTTGCCAAAAAATACTCTTTTTAAATAAACTAATCCCTTTTTGTGCTTGTGCGGATAAGGAACCTTTGTTATGATGCAAAAAAGCGGGAAATATGATATAGTATTAATAGGAATAATTATTAATAAGGAGTTTTTACGATGACAAACTTATCTATAAAAATGAACGGAAACCCGGTTACGTTGCTGGGGAACCCCGTGAAAGTGGGGGAAAAAGCGCCCGATTTTAAACTAATCGGCAACAATTTGGAAGAAATTTCCAAGAAGGATTTAGAAGGCAAGGTACTTGTTATTTCCTGTGTGCCATCTTTGGATACGCCGGTATGCAGTGTACAGACGCGCCGCTTTAATATGGAGGCTGACAAATTGCCGGGTGATATTGTAGTATTAACGGTAAGCAAGGACTTGCCCTTTGCACAGGCTCGCTGGTGTGCAGCCAATGGCGTAAAAAAGGTGATTACGGCTTCTGACTACCGCAACTTCGGCTTTGCACAGGATTACGGCGTACTGATTAAGGAACTGGGGTTACTTACCCGGGCGGTCTTTGTCATTAATAAGCAAGGCATTGTTACCTATACACAGTTTGTACCGGAAGTAACAAACGAGCCGGACTATGAAGCAGTTTTAAACGAAATCAAAAAGGTTTTATAAGAGGTGCATATGACGAAATTAAACGATATTTATAAATGTGAAACTTGCGGTAATATGGTGGAAGTAGTCCACGCGGCGGGGGGAGAACTCTCCTGCTGCGGGCACGCGATGAAACTAATGCAGGCGGGCATTTCCGACGGTGCGGCTGAAAAGCACGTCCCGGTTATTGAAAAAATTGACGGCGGTTACCGCGTAACTGTGGGAAGCGTAGAACACCCGATGTTGGACAACCATTATATTGAGTGGATTGAACTGATTTGCGAAAAATGCGGCAAAGTCCAGCGCAAATATTTAAAACCCGGCGAAAAACCGCAGGCGGAATTTAAGAGCGCGTCTGATAAAGTAACGGCGCGGGAATATTGCAATTTACACGGTTTATGGCAGAAGGAAAATTAATTTAAGGGGAAAAAATAATATGATGCAAGCGGTAAAAATTTCAGACAAAGTTTATTGGGTGGGGGCGATTGATTGGAACATCCGCGATTTCCACGGCTATTCCACCAGGCGTGGTACGACGTATAATGCCTATTTGGTAATGGGGGAAAAACCGACCCTGATTGATACCGTAAAAAAGGAATTTTACGGCGAAATGATGGAACGCATCCAGAGCGTAATTGACCCGAAAAAAATCAAAATTATTATTTCCAACCACTCGGAAATGGACCACTCCGGCGCTTTGCCGCAGGCGGTAAATTATATTGAGCCCGAGGAAGTGTATGTTTCCACAATGGGCTTTAAAGATATTACCGAGCAGTTCCATTGTGATTTAAAGTTAAAAACAGTTAAAACCGGGGACCGCATTGACGTCGGCGGCGATACTATTTCGTTCGTAGAAGCGCGTATGTTACACTGGCCGGACAGTATGTTTTCTTACCTGGAAAAGGAAAACGTCCTATTTACCAATGACGTTTTTGGTATGCACTACGCTACGGGCAAACTGTTTGATGACGAGAACGAGGAACGCCTTTGGCTATACGAAGCGGAAAAATATTACGCCAATATCGTCCTGCCGTATTCCGATATCGTCTTGCGCTTTTTGGACCAAGTCAAAAAAATGGGGCTTTCCCCGCGCTTGATTGCGCCGGACCACGGCTTTGTATGGCGCAAGGACCCGTCCAAGATTATTAATTTGTATGCCAAATGGGCCACGCAGGCGCCGAAAAACAAGGCGGTTGTCGTCTATGATACGATGTGGGGCAGTACCGAAAAAATGGCGTCCTACATTACCGACGGACTCCGCGCGGGCGGCACGGAAGTAAAACAACTTTCTATGCACAGCAACCACCGCAGTGATGTAGTTACCGAACTGTTAGACGCCAGCGCGCTTATTATCGGTTCGCCGGTGCTTAACAGCCAGATTTTCCCGTCTATGGCGGATATGCTTTGCTACTTAAAGGGGTTGCGCAAAAAGGGCCTTATCGGTGCGGCTTTCGGCTCCTACGGTTGGAGCGGGGCGCCTATTGACGAACTGACTAAAACCTTGGAAGCAATGAAGGTGGAAGTGGTGGCCCCGGCTATTAAATCGCCCTTTGTGCCCGACGAGAAAATAAAGCAAGCCTGCCGCGATTTGGGTCTGCTTATCAGCCAAAAATTGGCCGAAAAAATAAAATAACGGAGTTTTCTATATGGCGGTAAACGACATTAACCAAGGGCTTAATTATATAACGTACGGGCTGTATATTGTTACCACCTGCGAAGGGGAAAAGAAGAACGGGCTGATTGTAAACACCGTCTTCCAGGTAACGGCGGACCCGGCCCAAATGGCTATTTCCGTCAATAAAAACAGCCTTACGCACGATATGATTTTAAAAAGCCGTGTGTTTGCCGCTATGCCGCTTGAACAAAATACGCCTTTGCCGTTTATCGGAATCTTCGGTTTCCGCTCGGGCCGGACGTTTGATAAACTGGCAAAGGTACTCTATAAAACGGGCTTTTTGGGGTGCCCTATCGTCGTGGAGCACACGCTTTCTTATATGGAAGTAGAAGTGAGCCAAACGGTGGATATGGGCACCCATACGCTTTTTATTGGGCAAGTAAAGGATGCGGGAGTTCTAAACCCGGAGGGAGTAGCCTTAACGTATGATTATTATCATAACGTGATAAAAGGCAAAACGCCCGCGGGAGCCACGCATTTATAAAAAATAGGGAGGAGTAAATTATGGTGAAATACGTTTGTGAAGTTTGCGGTTATGTGTATGACCCGGCAGTAGGGGACCCGGACAATGGCGTTCCGGCCGGAACTAAGTGGGAAGACGTAAAAGAGGACTGGGTTTGCCCGGTTTGCGGGGTAGGAAAGGACCAGTTTAAGCCTCAAAATTAAAATTAGGGGCAGTTTTAAAAAAAATGCTTAAATTTTAAGTATTTTTTTACACATAAAAACGGGTGCGTTTTACGGCCCGTTTTTTATTGGTTTTTCGGTGCCGCGCGGCAGGGTGAAACTTGGTATAATAAGACATATGAAAATTTTATACGTTATTACTTCAACTGATGTGGGGGGGGCGGAGAAAGCCCTGTTGCAACTGGCCGCCAAAACGGCCCAGGCGCATACTGTGCGGGTGGTTTGTTTAAAACCGCTGGGCCCGGTGGCGCAGGAATTGGCCCAACATCACATACAAGTAATAAGCCTGAATATGCGCTGGCTGGGGGGAAAAATTATCCAAAAACTCGCGGCGCAAATTAAAGATTTTCAGCCGGATATTGTTCACGCAATGCTCTACCGCGCCATAGAATATGCCCGGGTGGCGTGCGCAGGAAAAAAGGTAAAACTCATTACAACTCCGCATTTTGATTTGTCTAAAAAGAGTTTTCCGCTCCGCTGGGCAGATAGACTTTTAAAAGATTTAGATACGCTGACTGTGGCGGAATCCTTTTCTACGGCCCGGTATTTAATAGAAAAGCAAAAATATAATAAAAATAAGGTTTATTTGCTCCCAAACGGAGTAGATAAAACTGTTTTTTATGCAGACGAATCTTTGCGCAAACAAATGCGCCAAAAGTATGGCTACACTCCGGAACATACCGTATTTATGGATGTGGCGCGCTTGGCCCCGGTTAAGGACCCTTTCACTTTATTAAAGGCATTTTGTAACGTAGTTAAAAAACACCCAAACGCCCGTTTAGTATATGTGGGAGAGGGGGAAAAACGGCCTATGCTGGAAGAGTTTATCCACCAAAACGGACTGGAAAAAACGGTATTATTGGCCGGGAAGCAAGATAATATTAATGCTTGGCTTAATATGGCGGACGCATTTGTTTTGCCGTCTGTGGAAGAGTCCTTGCCTCTTTCGTTATTGGAATCTATCCAGGTGGGATTGCCTTGTTTGGTTAGTAAGGTGGGGGATATGCCCCTATGGGTGGAACACGGTAAAAATGGCTTTGTTTTCCCTGCGCAAGATGTTACCTTGCTTAGTTGCTTTATGGCAGAACTAACGGACAATGCACCCTTGCGTGAGCAAATGCGTAATAATTCTGCACAAATTTCCCAGCGGATTGGGCAGAGTTCTCAACAATATCAACAAATTTATCAACAAGTATTAAACAATAGTTTTCACGTGAAAACAAATTAGGAGCCCATATGGAACAACGTCTTTTTGTGGTGGCGTGCATAATGTACGCCTTTACGTTATTTACCCGTTATTTAAATAAAAAGGATAAATTGACTACGAATAATGCCTTTGCCTGGTGGCATAGTACCTTCTTATTTGTTATTTTATCCTGCGCGGCATATATTTTAACCTTTGTAATGGGAGGTGGAACAGGGGAGCCTTTAAATTGGCCTAAACTTATTTTAGGAATTATTTTAGCTTTTGGGTGTGGCGTTTATGGGTTCTTTAAGGGTAAAAAAGCGGTTGATGAAAAAAGACAAAAACTAATGAAGGCTGATTTGGAGTGGAGTAACACGGTTTATTTTGCCGGGTTTGTGGCCTCTATTGTGATGTTCTTTTTTATTCAGGCATTTAAAATTCCCTCCGCTTCTATGCGCTATACCTTGGTAGAGGGGGACCATTTATTTGTAAATAAAGCCGCCTATGGTTTGCGTATTCCTTTTACGGATATCCGCCTTTTTCCTTATGAACAAATTAAGCCGGGTGATATTATTGTTTTTCAGTTTCCGGCTAAGGATCGCTCTCAACAAAACTGCGGGGGTAGCCAATATGGTAAAGATTTTGTAAAGCGTGTAATTGCTATGCCGGGTGATACGGTTCAGGTTAAAAACGGCCGCCCGTGGGTTAATGGGAAAGAACTTCCCGCGCAAGATTATGAAGTTTATGAAAATATAGAGCGCGTGCCTTATTTTGAAGTGGAAGATAAAGAGGAATACCAAACCTTGTGGCAAGAGCATTTACTTGATAATTATTTAGGTATTGAACTGCGTGATTCCTTTGGCCCAGTGGTAGTGCCGGAAAACACCTATTTTGCTATGGGGGACAATCGGGATAACTCCTGCGATTCTCGTTTCTGGGGCCCGGTACCGCACGAAAACATCAAAGGAAAGGCTTGGTTTGTGCATTGGCCGCTTAACCGTGTGCGCTGGATTAAGTAAGTTTTCACGTGAAAACAGCGCCCTTATATTGCAATTTAACACTAATTAATGTTTAATATATGTATAGTTAAACGGAGGATTTATGGGAGAAATTGTCGTCATCGCCAACCAGAAAGGCGGGGTAGGTAAAACCACTACTTCTATTAACCTTTCCTATGCGTTGGCTTGTTTGAACCAAAATGTGTTGCTCGTGGATTTTGACCCGCAAGGTAATGCCGGTTCCGGCTTGGGGGTAACGGTACAAGACGGCGATAAATCCGTATATCATCTGCTTACCAAAACCGCTACGTTTGAACAGGTGGTCCGCCAAACATCTAGTGAAATGCTGGACGTTTTGCCCGCCTGTAAGGATTTGTCCGGGGCCGAGGTGGAACTGGTAAACGTGCGCGGACGCGAAAATATGCTCAAAGACGCGCTGGACCCCCTGCGCCAAATGTACGATTATATCATTATTGATTGTCCGCCCTCTTTGGGGCTTTTGACCTTAAACGCAATGATGGCGGCGGACAGCGTGATTACCCCGGTCCAATGCGAATATTATGCCTTGGAAGGCTTGGCCCACTTTATGAACACCGTGGCCAAAATCAAACAATTTTTGCACCCCAAACTGAAAATGGACGGCGGGCTTTTAACGATGTACGACGCCCGTATGAACTTGTCCAAGCAGGTATTTGCCGAGGTTAGCCGCTACTTTGGCGACCAAGTGTATAAAACGCCTATTCCGCGCAATATCCGCTTGGCCGAAGCGCCCAGTTTCGGACAGTCTATTTTCAATTATGACCCGGCTTGCCGCGGGGCCAATGCGTATATCCAGTTGGCCATTGAATTTTTGGGCCGCCGCGGGGCGGATGTAAATGCATACAAAGATTTTAAAATGACGGGCGAACTCCCGGTGAATTACGATTTTGGAGGATGAGATGGTTAGACAGGCATTAGGTAAAGGTTTAGACGCTTTAATTAAACAAACGCAAGAAGTGGTAAATATGCCCACCAGCGAAGCCGCTGTGCAGGTGCAGCAAACCCCCGGGATGAGTGTTACGCGCATTGATGTAAGCAAAATTGTTCCCAACCGTTTTCAGCCACGCCGTGTATTTAACGAGGAAAAACTCCAAGAGTTGGCCCAATCTATCAAAGAGCACGGCCTTACCCAGCCGATTGTGGTGGTGTACGATGCCGGACTTGATAAATATGAAATTGTAGTGGGGGAACGCCGCTTCCGCGCGACCCAGTTGGCCGGATTAAAGGAAATTGATGCTATTGTTCATAAACACTTGGGCGACCAAGAAATGTGTGCCTTGGCGTTAATTGAAAACATCCAGCGAGAGGACTTAAACCCTATTGAAACCGCCCTCGGCTACCGCAATTTGATGAGCAAATTCTATATCACGCAGACGGATTTGGCTTCCTATTGTGGCAAATCCAAGGCCGCTATTTCCAACGCCTTGCGCTTGCTGGACTTGGAGCCCGAAATCCAACAGGCGTTGCAGGACGGCGCCATTTCCGAAGGGCACGGCCGCGCTTTACTGATGGTTACGGACCCGGCCAAGCGCGAAATGCTCTTCAAAAAAATGCACAACAGCAAAATGTCTGTTCGCCAAGCCGAAGATGCCGCCCGCGCGCTGATGTTCCCGGTTAAAAAGGCCGAAAAAGGCGCTAAACCCGTAGAAGTGGCCTCGTTTGAGAACGATTTGCAATCTGCGTTGGGGACCAAGGTGGAAGTGAAATACGGCAAGAATATGAAGAAAGGTACGCTCGTTATTCACTATAATTCCCTGGATGAACTGGATAATATTGCCAGCCGCCTTAAAACCAAAATGTTATAGTCCTAGCGGACGGCGACTCTATGCGCTGGGTAGCGATTAGTTGAGCCACATTGTTTTTGCAAGGGTGCACTCTAACGAAACGGCACGCTGCGCGCCGCGTCCTGCGGACGGCGACTCTATGCGCTGGGGAGCGATTAGTTGAGCCACACTGTTTTTGTAATGGCGCGCTCTTATGAACGGACACGCTATTTGTGAGGGCGCAGTTTGGTAAAACAGTATATAGGCTAATTCCTTGATGATTAGAGCAACACTTTTTAGTGTTGCTCTTTTAACTTGTCCTTAACGGTCTTTGGCTGTTTGCTGTCATCCTGGAAAGTAGTAGTCCAGGATCTGTTGTTATTCAAAAAGAGGAAAACGACAGATACTGGACAGCAACCTTCCAGTATGACCTTTTAGATAACAACAATCACTACCCAAGTTGTAGATCCTGAAAATCCTGCGGACCTCTAATTTAATAACGGCGATATTTCACAGTGTTTTATACGATATCGTTATAATTGGGTTATTTTTTAAAAAAATACTTAAAATATAGGTATAATTTTTAAAATCAAGCGTAATAAAGCGTTTGCAAACAAGGGGTAATTCGGATATCCCGCTTTATAAAAACAGGGCAATCCATAAAAACTGGATTGCCCTGTAAAGTTTTTAGCGCACGCCACGCTACCCTAAAACATCCGTTTAAATAGTGGCGTCTTTTTCGTAAAACGCGCGAATCGTTTCGCACACGCGGCGTACTTGTTCTTCGGTAATTTCCGGGAACATCGGGATAGAGAGTACCTCTTTGGCCGCTTTTTCGGCTTCCGGGTAGTCCTCGGCCTTAAAACCGCGGTTCTTGTAGGCCGGCTGTTTATAAAGCGGAACCGGATAATATACCGCGCAGCCAATATTGTTGGCCTTTAAATATGCTTGCAGTTCATCGCGTTTTTCCGCGCGGATGGTGTAAACATAGTAAGATTGCGCATATCCGGCAGGCGGAGTGGGGGGAAGCACCACCGGCACGCCCTCTAATCCTTCGGCATACCAAGCAGCGGCCTTGCGGCGTTTTTCGGTCCACTCTTCCAAGTGCGGCAGTTTCACGCGTAAAATAGCGGCTTGAATTTCGTCCATACGCAAGGTGGAGCCTTCCAAGTCGTATTCGTAGGCTTTGTCCTTGGCGCGGCCGCTGTGGCGCAGGGAGCGGCAGCGGTCGGCGATTTCGTCGTCGTTGGTGGTAACGCATCCCGCGTCGCCGCAAGCGCCGAGGTTTTTGCTCGGGTAGAAACTAAAACAACCCGCATCGCCAATGCCGCCAACCTTCACGCCGTCGGCCATAGCCAAATGGGCTTGCGCGCAGTCTTCAATTACCTTTAAACCGTGTTCATTGGCCAAGTGCATAATAGCGTCCATATTGGCCGGATAGCCGTAGAGGTGTACGGGCAAAATGGCCTTGGTTTTTTTAGTGATTTTGCGCTCCACATCTTGTACATCAATGTTATAGGTGCGCGGATCAATATCGGCGAAGACAAACTTGGCCCCCGTCAAACTGACGGAAGAAGTGGTGGCAATAAAGGTAAACGGAGTGGTGATTACTTCGTCCCCGGGGCCCACGCCCGCTGCGGCCAGGGCGATTTGGATGGCGCTAGCGCCAGACGAGCAGGTAATGCAATGTTTCACGCCGATGAGGTCGGCAAATTCTTCTTCAAATTTTTCAGTTTGCGGACCCAAAAGCCAATGCATAGAGTTCAGGGCTTCCATAGCCGCGGCATTAATTTCCTGCTTCAAACTGTCGTGCTGTTCCTTTAAGTTAAACAGCGGAATCGGTTTTAATTCGTCCGTCATAGATTTAACTATCTCCTGTTATTTGTATAAAGTATGTACTTCGGGCATTTCCAAAAGGTCTTTGGTGATGTTTTGAAAGTCGTGCCCGGTAAAAGTGGCCACCAAACTGACGTGAAAGCGGTTGTCCTGTTTGGTAACTTCGTTTTTTAAAATGGTTACTTGGTGCGCTTCAATTTTTTTGATGATTTTGTTTACGGCGTTCCACGTGGGGTCGCAAACAATGTAAACGGTATCGTAATGTTTAACGAGTTCCACCAGTTTAAGCGTTTTGCGCACGCCCAGTTGCACCAGTAAAATGGACACCGCCGACAGCGAAGCCCAAAAATACTGTCCATATCCCACCGCCATACCGATAGCGGCCACCAGCCAAACGCCTGCGGCGGTGGTTAAGCCGGAAATTTTGTTTCCGTCGCGCCAAATGGATCCGGCGCCCAAAAAACCCACGCCCGTTACCACTTGCGCGGCAATACGGCCCGGGTCGCCGCCCTGTTGGCCCATATATTCAGATAAAATCGTAAAAAGCATTGCGCCCAAGCAAATCAGGCAGTTGGTGGCAAAGCCGGCGGGCTTGTCGTGGTATTGGCGTTCCATACCCAGCACGCCGCCCAAGACAAGGGATAAAAATACTTTTATGAAAATATCGTCCATATTCTTATCATACAATACCCGGGGTAAAAAAGTAAATAACCCGGGCACAAATAAAAAGCCCCGCCGTTTTGCGCGGCGGGGCTTTTTAAAACAATTCTATTAGAAACGCCAGCCCAGTTTGAGCATTACGTTCATATAGTGGATGCGGCTTTTGCCAAAGGCATCTTTAAAGTCGCTGTCGGCTTCTACCAAGTAGTAGCGGCCTTCTACGCCGAAAATGGTGGAGTCGTCAATGTCAAATTCCAAGCCTAAACCAACCATTTGCGCCAAGTCGGTACTGCTGGTGGTCAAGTGGGAACCGTCATCAAATTTCTGGCGGGCAAACATATGGCCCACACCCGCGCCGAAGGGGATGTACAAGCGGGTGGCTTGGGAGGGGAAGAACGTTACGCGGCCCGTAACAAGCCCGGTAGCGATACCCGTGCGGTAGTAAGAATCCATACCGCGGGAGGTAAATGTATCGCCGTCGCCCAGTTGGGCATAGTTGGCGTCCAAACCCAAGGAGAAGAAGGACATAATATTACGGGTGAAGCCGATACCAGCGGTCCAGCCCGTGGTACCCAAGTCAACTTCTTGCCCTTTGTGGGTCCAACTGTCTTGGGGTAATACCATACCGCCGTATAATTCTACGCGGGTGGTGTTTTTGCGCAAACCGTATTCTTGCAAGCCGTAATAGTCCTGCGCAAACACCACAGGGGCGGCTACGAATAAGGCGCATAATAAAAGCAGTTTTTTCATAAAGCTCCTTATAAAAGATAAGATAATTATATTGTAAAAATTTTATAACCCTTTTACAATGTGAATTTGATTTTCCACACGGGTAAAAGTGCCGTCCGTATTGTCCTGCACTACTTTATCCCATTGGCCGCGGGCGCGCAAAATCTGCTCGGCAATGTCGCGCACCGCCGCATCTCCGCCGTGGCGGGGGGAGGTGTATAGGGCTAACTTTTTGGCTTCGGGTACGCTGTTGGCTACGGCCAGCGGCAGCCCCACGCGCGACATCATCCCCAGGTCAATGAGGTCATCGCCAATAAAGGCGGTTTCTTCGGGGCTGATATTAAAATGCTTTTGCAAATAGTCCAAGGCTTTGTGCTTTACAGCGGTATTGTAAAAGAGATATTTCATCCCCAGCAGTTTCGCCCACCAGGCAAGCGTATCGCTGGACCCGCGCGAGACGATACCCGTCTCCACGCCGCAATAGGTTAAATACATTAACCCCATACCGTCTAACGATTCAAAATGCTTGATTTCGCGCGTAATGCCGTCTTCGCCTGTAAAAAAACTTAATTGGCTGTTGGTCATTACGCCGTCCACATCCGTAAGCAGCAGTTTTAATTTTTTGGCTTTTTGTATAAAAAGGTCGTTCATATCATTATTATACCTTTTCCATAGGGCGAAAAATTATATAATAAATTTATGAGAAAGTTCTTAACTCTGGCACTGGCAAGTTGTTTGCTCGCTTGCGGCTGTACGCCCAAAACGGTTATCAGCAAAACATACGATTTTAACCAAATGGACCGTATCGGCATAATGGCGTTTACAAATACGCGGCCTGCGTTGCAGGGCGTGGAAAATTTATTTGCCAAATATTTAATCAGCGCCGGATTTAAGGTAGTGGAGCGCGCCCAACTGGAAAGCGTACTTAAAGAACATAACATTTCGGTCTCGGGGTATTTGTCGCCCGAAACCACGCGCGAGATAGGCAAAATTTTAGGTGTAGATGTGTTGCTTATCGGCGAGGTGAGTTCTTATTCGCCCGCCCGCACGGAACTGACGCTAACCAGCACCCGCCGCACGGAATCCCGCCCGGTTTACACGCAGGACGTAATGCAACTGCCCGACGGCACTTATGTGGGATATACGCGCAACGTGGGTACGCAGTACACGCACTCTACGGATGTCCGCCCGACGGAATACACCATTAATGCGCGGGTGGGCATTATTGCCAAACTGGTGGATGTGGAAACGGCTGAAATCGTGTGGATTGGTTCAGCCGACGAATCCAGTTCCAGCGCGTTGGACGCGGCGGATTATATCGCGCGCGTGCTAGTAAAGAGTTTTAGCAAGGAACTGGCCAAAATCCAGGAGGGCAAATGAGCCGTTTTGAGTCGTCTTTGGCTGAACAATCGGCCATTTGGGTATTAAAGGCGTTTTTTATGGGTGTAAAAACGCTGTTCGTTTTAGCGGCGCTGACGGTGGGCGCCTTGGTGGCGGGGCAAAGTTCCGTGGCTCCCGTCAGCGTGCATTTGCTGACGTCCTACGGGATGGAATATGCTGTTTCCACCTTTAAACCGTACCGTCGTTGGTTCCCGGAACCATATTTAATAGAGTTAGAAACTAAATAAGAGGACTTATATGTTAGACATTAAATATATCGTTGCTCATCCCGATGAAGTTAAAAAACGCCTGTCGCTGCGCAAGCCGGAACTGGCCGCGCAAATTGACGGCGTACTTACCAAATATTCCGCTTACAAAACCGTTTTAGCCCGCGTGGAGGAACTGCGCGCCAAACGCAACGAAATGTCTAAATCTATCGGCAAGATTAAAAAGGAACAAGGCGACGAAGCCGCCAAGGAAGCAATGGCCGAAGTGGGTAAGTTGAAGGAAGAAATGGCCGTAAAGGAAGCCGAACTGGACCCGCTTAAAAAAGAAATTAACGATTTGCTTTTGAGCATACCGAACTTGCCGAACGAAAAGATTCCGGTGGGCGTGAGCGATGCGGACAACCCGGAATATTTGCCTTGCACGATTCCGCTGCCTAAATTTGATTTTAAACCGCTGGACCACCAAGCGGTGGGCGAAAAGTTGGGCATTTTGGACTTTGAAGCCGCCGCGGCCCTTTCCGGCAGCCGCTTTGCCTTGTTCAAGGGCGACGGCGCCCGCTTGGAACGCGCCATTATCGCGTTTATGCTGGATATGCACGCCAAAAAGGGCTATACCGAAATTTTGCCCCCGGTCGTGGTGAACGAAGATATTTTGATTGGTACGGGCCAGTTGCCCAAATTCCGCGAGGATATGTATGAACTGGTGGGCGAGCCGAAACAATTTTTGATTTCCACCGCCGAGATTCCGCTGACGAACCTGAATCGCATCCGCGTAATCCCCGAGGCGGAACTTCCCGTTAAATTAACGGCGTATTCCCCGTGCTTCCGCAAGGAATCCGGCACTTATGGTAAAGACACCCGCGGCTTAATCCGCAACCACCAATTTGATAAAGTGGAACTCGTAATGCTCTCCCACCCGGAACACTCCTACCAAATGTTGGAGATTATGGTTTCCGACGCGCAAGAAGTGCTTAAAGAGTTGGGCTTGCCGTACCACGTGGTGGAACTTTGCAGCGGCGATATTGGCTTCTCTTCCGCCAAGACGTACGATATTGAAGTTTGGATGCCGAGCGAAAACCGCTTCCGCGAAATTTCCTCCTGCTCCAACTGCTTGGACTTCCAGGCCCGCCGTATGGGCTTGCGCTTCAAAAACGCCCAAGGCAAGTTGGAATACGTCCACACCCTTAACGGCAGCGGTTTGGCCGTAGGCCGCACCTTTGCCGCTATCTTGGAAAACTTCCAGCAGGCGGACGGCTCCGTGATTATTCCGCAGGCCTTGCGCCCGTACTTCGGCAAAGACAAGATTGAGGCCAAGAAGTAATGAAGAAGGTTTTTCATTTGCTGGCGGCGGTATGCCTTTTGGCGTCCGCCGCCGTTTCGTCCCAAGCGGAAATTACGCTCCCGCCGGACGTAATGGCCTACGCCACGGAAGGGATTAACGGCGTATATAGTTTGGATTTTGACACCGCGGATAAGAACATCCAAAAGGTGTTTGCCGAATACCCGGACCACCCGTTTGCACACTTTGGCAACGCGATGATTGCTTGGAGCCGCTACGAGTACGAATATGAACTCAGCGACGACAAACAACGCAAGGTGTTTGAGCAGATTTTGGATGATTCCATTGCCGGCATTAAACGCTGGATTAAAAAGAATCCGGACGATTCCAACGCCTATATGGGCATTGGTGCCTTGTACGGCCTGCGCGCAATGTTTACAATGAGAAACCGCAGTTGGATTACGGCGTATTTCAGCGGCAGAAAGGCCATTAAAAACTTGGAAAAATCCTTGGAAATTGACCCCACCTATTACGATGCATATTTTGGCCTGGGCATTTACCAGTATTACGCGGGCACCTTGCCCTCGGTCATTAAGGTTTTAGCCAAAATCGTAGCCATTAAGGGCAACCCGGACGAGGGGGTCAAGCAACTCAACTTGGCGCGCGAAAAGGCGCACTTTACGTCCGACAGCGCCAAACTGATTTTGATTGAAATCCAAAACACGCGTAACAGCAAATACTACGACCCGGAGAAATCGTTGCAGTACATCCGCGAGTTGCGCGCTAAATACCCCAAAAACCCGCTGATGCACTATGTGGAAATTATCTGCCTGTACGAAACGGGCCACTATAAAGAAGTAACCGAACAAGCCGAACGGTTTTTGGCTTTAATCGGCAAAGACCCGTTTTATAAGGATATTTACATTTCCCGCGCTTATACCGCGCTGGGGACCGCGCAAATGGCGCAGGGCAATTTTGAGGCTGCCAAAACCTTGTTTGAACAAGGGCATACGGCGCTTGAAAAGCAGGAGCCCAGCCGCTGGGGCGTGTGGAACGAGTTCCGCCTGGGCGAGGTATACGATATTTTAGGCGAGCGCGAAAAGGCCAAGGCGCAATATAAGTATGTGCTTTCGTTTAAGGATAAATGGGGCTTTGACGATGCCGCAAAGGCGCTCTTAAAAACGCCGTATAGCGTGTCGGAAGGCGGAAATGTAGGTCCGTTGCCCCCACTGTAAAAACCGCATAAAACCGTATTTTAGCCGCCCGAAAGGGCGGTTTTTTATAACTACTGCTCACAATAAACCCCGGGCGTAAGCCCGAGGGATGGAGTGTGCGAACCCGCTACTAGAAAACTTTGTTTTCTCATT
>DJFE01000036.1:61013-82645 GCA_002432025.1 Candidatus Avelusimicrobium stercoris
AGCGTGAGCTCGGGGAGTTTCATTTGGGGGAAAAAGTGCAAAGGCCCTTGGCGGTAAAGCGGGTAAATTGATATCATTGAGATATGGCAAAATATTGCCAAATTACCCTAGGAGAAACAAAATGAAAAAATTAGCAGTATTAGGTGTGCTTTTAAGCCTTTTGTGTGCCTGGCCGACCGCTGCCCAAGCCGATAACTGGGGCGTTGGCGTAAAGTTGGGCGCCAGTGAAAACGACCCCAAAACGATGAAAGAATTGCAAGATAGAAGCCGGTATAGTACTGAATTAGACGAGAACGGTGTTGTATTTGGTGGAGTGGAAGCAATGTATGAGTTTGATTTGAACGACGAAGCCAACAAATTGGGCGTGAAATTGGGCGTTGATGTTTTTGGTCAAAACGAATTGAAAATTTATGGTTCTGGATCCGACGAAGTAACGGAAACAACCTATGCTATCCCGATGACGGTTTATTATAAAAGATATAACGGCGTAAAAGCTTGGAGTCCGTTTGTGGGCGCCGGGGTTTCTTTCTTCCGCACGGAATTAAAAGTAAATGCCTATAAAGACCACGAAAGCAAAGTGGTGCCCCACTTGGTGGCGGGTGCCGAATACCGCTTTACCAACCTGTTTGCCTTGGGCTTTGAAGCCAAATACAACTTTGGTGCTAAGTTGGAAAAAGACGGCGACGTCTATTCCGATCATACTGGTTTAAGCGGTGCGATTACCGGACGTTTCTACTTCTAATCAGTTGTACAACTTGTTTTACTTGGGCTTGCGCTATTATCCGCGCAGGCCCTTTTTGTATAACGAGAGATCCCGGATAAAGACCTTCCGGGATGACAACACAAGCAAGTAGGTCCTGCAAGCCCTGCGGGCCGCCAGTTCAGGACGACGGCCTTATTTTTATCACAGCCTTTGCCTTTTGTCGTCATTCCCGAGAGTGGTAGTCGGGAATCTGTCGTTTGTCTTTTCTTTTTTAATAACAGCGGATCCCCGAACCCTGCGGGCCGCCAAATTCCTTGGGGATGACAAGGAGAAAAGGACTTCTTATTAAATAAGGGGTTATTTTGAATTGGCGGTGCGCCGGAGCGTTTTGAAAGAGCGCGACCTTGTGGAAAGAGTGTCGCTCCACTAATCGTAAACCCGCGCATAGAGAAGCGGCCTGCAAGGTGCGGTCCGCAAAGGTCGTTTTAGAAGAGCGCGTCCTTACAGAAAGAGTGTGGCCCAACTAATCGTAAGTCAGCGCATAGAGAAGCGGCGCGCAGCGTGCGGCCTGCAAGACAAACCCGCTCCGAAGAGCGGGTTTAAATTATTTCTTTACGGCCAGGTAGCCCATTAAGCGGTAGATTAATTTGGAGACGTTAAACTCCGTAATCACGTCCGCTTTGCGTTGGCAGGCTTCCACTACGTCCACCGCCACAATTTTTTTATGTTTAATGACTTCGCGGAACAAGTCCAGCGCTTCATACCACATAAAACCGCCGGGTTGCGGCGTGCCCGTAGCCGGGATGACGGAGGGATCAAAGCCGTCCACGTCAATGGTCATATAGACGGTATCGGTCAGTTTTTCAAGCACTTGCGGAATCAATTTTTTGATATCGCGGTGTTCGTGCATTAAAAACGTGGTTACCTTGCCGGCGTTGCAGTATTGCTTTTCTTCGCTGGCAACGCTGCGGATACCCACCTGCACCACCAGCACTTGGCGGCTGGCCGGATAAAGCGCGCAGGCGTGGCTTTTGGGCGTGCCTTCAAAGGTTTCGCGCAAATCGGCGTGGGCGTCAAAGTGCAGGATGCTCAAATTTTTGTATTTATCAATATACGGTTGGGCCAAGGCTTGCGTAACCGTGTGTTCGCCGCCGATGTAGAACGGGATGGCTTTGTACTGCATCAAATTCCGTACGGTTTTATCAATATTTTTAAAGACCGTATTGGTGGAACCCTTGCAGTTGACGGCGGGTTGGGTGTTGATGCCCAATTCCCAGGTTTCTGTTTTGGTTTCTTCGTCCCAAAGTTCAATTTGGGTAGAGGCCTCAATAACGGCAGCGGGCCCCTTGGCGGTACCGTGCCCATAGCAGACCGTCTTTTCAAACGGTACGGGCACTACCACGAATTTACAAAGGGGCAGAGAACTATATTTGCTCTCTAGCCCCATAAACTTATCGGTTTGTACGTTATCGCTCACAAATGTTACCGGAGTTATTTGACAAACACAGCCGCAGCCACTACGGTGGTCCAAAGGCCTTCCACGCAGATGGCGGACTGGGTAATGTTGGTCGTGCGGACGATTTTTCCGCTCATTTTCCAGATTTCTTCTTTCTGGTCCCACGTAGTATTGTTATCAAACTCAATACCCAACGTGGTAGAGAGCATCAAAGCGGCCAAGTCTTCCGCATAGTCGCCGGCCTGTTTGTCGGTTTCGCCGAAACTGTGGTGTTCGGAAATATATCCGTGGGTGGTTTTCCCTTCTTTCGGGATAGCCAACCCCACCGAGGCGGAAATCAAGCGGCGGTATTCGTTGCTGGTGTTTCTGCTGATGACGCAATGCAGAATTTGGCCCGGGTGCAATTCTTGAAGCCCTTTGGAAACGGGCACGGTTTTGCAGCCGGGAGGGAAGATACTGGATACAGGCACCAAGTTGAAACTGGCAATTTTGGCGTCTCTCAACGCTTCTTCAAAACTGGCCAATTTTTCTTTGTGTCTGCCAATTCCTTTGGTAAGGAAGATCTCTTTGGGTACAAACGCTTCGTACATTTTTATTTTTCCACTAATTCCTTGATGTGAGAATTAATATAATATTAATTATAACAAATAACACAAGACCAAAACATCTTTCTTTGTTATTGTTACGGGCTTTCAAAGCAGCGGTTGCCCCCGCAATGGGAAAACCGCTACAATAAGAGTGTATTATATTACTATGAAAAAAACAAAATTTCTTTTGGTTACGGCTTTGCTTTTAACCGCGACGGGAGCGTTTTCTATGGCAGATATGTTTAACAAAAACGGCGTTTTACATTTTGATTATAAGGCGGAGGACCTGGCCCCGGCCGAGGCCGCCGCACGCGTAAAACTGGAAAAAGATTTAGCCGCTTTAATTGCTATCCCGCAGGCAGAGCGCACCTTTGACAATACCATTATGGGCTACGAGCGCGCCTTTGACAATTACGGCAACGCGTTGGGGATGAGCGGATTTTTGTCCTATGTTTCCACGGATAAAAAATTCCGAGACGCCGCCAACGATTTGCAAATGCAAATCAGCCAATATATGGTGGACGTAGCCACCCGGCGCGACGTGTATAAAGCCATCCGCGAATATACTGACACCAACCCCAAGTTGGACCCGGTGCAGGCAAAACTCGTTAAAGAAATGCTGATTGGTTTTAAAAACAGCGGTATGGATTTAAACGATGCTGATTTGGAAAAATTTAAAGCCTTAAATAAAGAAAAAGCCGAGTATATTATTAAGTTTGATAAAAACATCCAGGAGTACAAGGACCCCTTGGCCGTTACGCAGGAACAGTTGAAGGGCTTGGGCGAAGATTATATCCAAAAACTCGCCAAGACCGATGACGGCAAATATTTGGTTACGCTGGATTACCCCGATTATGTCCCCTTTATGCAAAATGCCGATGACGAACAGGCCCGCAAGGAATTAGAATTTAAATTTAACCGCCGCGGCGGACAGGAAAATGTGGAACTGCTGGAAAAAACGCTCACCCTGCGCCGCGAAATTGCCCACCTGTTAGGCTATAAAAACCACGCCGAACTGCGCTTGGAAGACCGTATGGCCAAAAACCCCAAAACGGTAATGACGTTTTTAAAAGATTTGCAAAAGAAATTAAAACCGCTTGGCAAAAAAGAAGACAAAGAAATGATTGCCTACAAAAATTCCAAAACCGGCAAAAACAGCCGCACGCTTTATTCGTGGGAAAGCGGCTATTGGAGCAACAAATTCCGCAAGGAAAATTTGGAATTGGACAGCGAAAAAATCAAAGAATATTTCCCGTCCCAAGTAGTGATTAACGGTATGCTTGATTTGTTTGGCGGGGTATTTGGCATTACGTTTGAGCCGGTGGACATCCCCGTGTGGCACCCGGACGTAAAGGCGTTTAAAATTAAAGACAAAGCCACAGGCGAACTAGTCGCTTACTTTTATATGGACCTTTATCCGCGTGAAGGCAAATACAAACACGCGGCCTGCTTCGGCTTGGTGGACGGCGAGGAAAAGCAGGACGGAACGTATCAAATTCCGTTCGTGGCGATTGTAGCCAACCTGAATAAACCGTCCGGGGATACCCCTTCTTTATTAAAGCACGGCGAAGTGGAAACGCTGTTCCACGAGTTTGGCCACGAGTTGCACAACGCCTTAACCAAGGCGAAATATTCCGCCTTTTCCGGCACCAGCGTCAGTTGGGACTTTGTAGAAGCCCCCAGCCAAATGCTGGAACGCTGGGCGTGGGACCCGCAAGTGCTTAAAAAAATCAGCAAGCACTACAAAACGGGTGAACCGCTGCCGGATGAATTAATCAAACGGATGATTGCGGCCAAAAATTTCGGTGCGGGCGGTATGTACTTGCGGCAGGACTTTTTTGCCCAGTACGATATGACGCTCCACACCGCGGATACAACCCCGGATTCCACCAAATTATATTTTGAATTAACCAAAAAAATCCGCGGGCTCCCGCTTACCAAAGGCACAATTCCGCAGGCCTCGTTCGGCCACATTATGGGCGGCTATGACGCGGGGTATTACGGCTATTTGTGGTCGGAAGTAATCGCCGAGGACTTCTTTGGCGAGTTTAAAAAGCACGGCATTTTCAACCCGGAAACGGGGTTAAAATTCCGCCGCGAAATTTTGGAAAAGGGCGGCACGCTGGACGAAGAAAAAATGGTAGAAAATTTTTTAGGCCGCCCGGCGGATAATAAGCCCTTCTTAAAATCCATCGGCTTGGAGAATTTATGAGCGCGGTAATCGGTATTGATGTGGGCGGCTCCACCACTAAAATTGTGGGCTATACGGACGGCGGAAAATTAATTTCCGTCTTAAAGGTGGAAGCGGCCGACCCGCTGACTTCGGCCTATGGCGCGCTGGGTAAATTTATTAACGAAAATAATTTAACGCTGCCCGAAGTAAAGCAAATTATTTTAACGGGTGTCGGTTCCTCGCTCTTTAAAAAAGAGGTGTACGGAATCCCCACGTCTAAGGTGGACGAATTTGAAGCCATTGGTCTGGGCGGGCTGGCGCTCTCCGGCAAAAAGGAAGGTTTAATCGTCAGTATGGGCACGGGGACGGCGTTTGTCCGCGCGGGCAAGGACGGCATCCGCCATATCGGCGGTTCCGGCGTGGGCGGCGGTACGGTATTGGGCCTTTGCAGTAAACTGTGCGGCGCGACCTCGTTTAAAACGGTGGTGGAAATGGCTTCCAGCGGCTCTTTGCAGCGGGTGGATTTGAATATTGGCGACATCAGCAAGGGCGTTATCCCCACCTTGTCCGCCGATACCACGGCCTCTAACTTTGGCAAAATGGAGGACGGCGCCACCCATAACGATTTGGCCCTCGGCATTTTGAATATGGCCTTCCAAACAATTGGGATGATGGCCGTCTTTGCCTGCCGCAACGACAGCGTAAAAGACGTGGTTTTAACGGGCACTTTAACCTTGGTGCCGTGCGCGAAAAAAGTCTTTAATGCCCTGCACAAAATGCACGGGGTAAACTTTATTATTCCGCAAAACGCCATTTACGCCACGGCCACAGGCGCGGCGCTTTCGTACCTATATAAAAACGGAAAAAACAATGGCGGCAAATAAAAATTCGTACAAAAAATCCAGTTTCGGCCCGGCGTTTTTCTTTTTGGAGAAACCCCGGCGCGAAGCCTTGGCCGATTATTACGAGTTTTGCCGCTTAATGGACGATATCGCCGACGAACCCGATGTAAAGGACCCGGAAAAGCAACTCGCCTTTTGGCGGGAGGAAACCGCACGCGTTTACGAGGGTACGCCTACCACGGATTTAGGCCGCCGCTTGCAAAAGGACGTACGGGCCTTTGGAATATTGCCGGACCGTTTTTTACTGTTAATTGAAGGGATGCAGGCTGATTTAACGGGCCGAATCTATCAAACGGAGCAGGAGTTGGATTGGTATTTGCTGCGCGTAGCCGTGATTGTGGGCCGCGCCACGCTAGATATTTTGGGCGTAAAGGGGCCGCAGGCGGACCAGTTATCCTGGGAGTTGGGCTGTGCGGTACAAATTACCAATATTATCCGCGACGTGGCGGACGATAAAGCCCTAGGCCGTGTGTATCTTCCCGGCGATTTGCTGGACAAGTACGGTCTCACGCGCGAGGCCGTTTTGCAGGATAAAAAAACCGCCAAACTGCCCGAAGTTTTGCGCGAACTGGCCGCACAGGCCGAAGCCCATTATCAAAAGGCGTTTGCATTAATGCGCCTGTTCCCGCGCTTAAAAATGCTCCCGTGCAAAATAATGGGGTATGTATATTTAAAAAATCTTGCTAAAATAAGAAAAGAGAACTTTTTTTCATTGGCCCCGGTTAAATTAACCAAAGGCGAAAAATTACGAAGCGTATTGTATGCACTACTCAAAACTATTTTCTAACGGCTTTTTAATTGCTTGCTTGTGTACGCCTACCGTGTCGTTTGCGGCGGACAAGGTGTCTGCTTGCGTAGAGAACGGTAAAACGCTTTACGCCGCCAAAAATTACGATAAGGCCAAGGACGCCTTTGCGCGTTGCGTAAAAATGGACGCGTCCAATGTGGATGCGCTACTCTCTTTGGCGGGCGTGCTTTTAACGCAGGACGATTTAAACGGAGCCGAAAAATATTTTAACGAAGCGCTCAAAAATATGAAGCGTAATTCCCCGTATTGGTCTTATGTATATTCTATGTTGGGGGATATCGCGCTCAAACGCCAGCAAAATGACCAAGCCCTTAAAATGTATTCCAAATCCTTGGAGTACAACGCTGCCAACGTAAATTCCTTGGTGGGTAAGGGCGTGATTGTGGAGTATCAGGGCGACAAACAGGGCGCGGCGGAATATTACCGCTCGGCGATTGCCGTGGAGCCGATGAACTTAATCGCGCGCAAGCGGCTGGTGAACTTGGAGCCGGACTATTTGACGGACGAAGAAATGCTGGAAGCCCTTAAACAGCGTTACGCCGTCAAGCCCGAGGCCACCGAACTGACGGATGCGGACCGGGCGCTCTTCTCCGCTATTCACCGCGACGAACAACGCCAGGGCGTAACGTATTTAAAAAATAAATACCCCAAAATGCCCGCCGAATATGTGGTAACGCTCAACAAAGGTACGGGCTTTGAGCGGGAAATTTTAACGCTGGACGGATACAAAGCGCTTGAAAAAAGTATCGGGCAGGATGCGTTTAACGTGTTCAACCGTGCAGGCGTGGCGGTGCGGGATATTTACAGTCTGCGCGATATGAAGGGCAACAAAATTTACACGCCCGAAAGCACCTTAACGGACAGCGGTTTTTATGTTTATACCGAGGCCCTAAAAAACCGCAAACGCTTTTTGCTCCCCAGCGAATCCGTGCCGCCGACCCCGGCCTTTTTGGCCCAGTTGGAACAGCGGCAAGAGGAACTGAAAAAGGCGGGGTATATTGAAATTTCCCGCTCCGAAGTGAAAATGCTGGAAAACCAAACCTTCTGTTCCGAGGACACCCTGCGCAGAAATTTGGGGCTGTATATTTTGAATATGTCCAAAAACGAACGCCGCTATTTTGTGCAATCTCGTTCGTCGGACGATAAATTGGGTGTGTCTTACTATTACGTGATGTCCTCGCGCAAGAAGCGCAACCCCAAGGTAAAAGTTCCCGCCAACGCACTGGTGGAAACCTACGCCCTTTACGGCTACACGCTATGCGCGAGCGATGGCAAACTCATCCAATAACCTGGCTAATTTGCTGGCACATAACACCCCCGGGCTTCGCGCCCGGGGGGACTTTTATATGGTGTTAAAAATAGGGCTTGTGGGAACGGGGTTTGTTTTATAAAATAAATGTATTAGTTTTAATTTAGAGGTAATTAGAAATAAGATAAGTTAAATTTACAGCATTAAAACAATTTAAAGGTTATTTGTTGGAAGCATAGGGGAAGCCTATGCTGAGCCGGACAAAACATCCGGCACATTGCACTCCACAGATAGCCGTTTGCTTCGCACCTCCCTCCCTAATTCGGGGGGAGGTGGGCGACGGTTACCATGGTTAGTGCAATGGCTTTGGTAATACGTCGCTTTTTTTATGGCTAAAAACGCCACTATCTTAAATTTAGGAGGTAAAATGTACAACAAAACATTATTAGATAGAGTTTCTATTGATATAGGGAGAAAAATAATAGCACAGTTAAAAAAAGAAGAATTAAATCCAATACAAAAAGAAAAATTACCATTGATGTATGCTTGTGTAAATATTACAACGGATTGTGTAGATTTAGTGGAATTACTTTTAGCAAAAGGGGCAAATCCTAATGCTAGGGATAAAAATGATGCGACTCCGCTAATGTATGCAATAGGTAATTCCGATCCGCAAAAGGCTTGTAGAATTATAGAGTTATTATTGGCATATCAAGCCGATATTAATGCGGTAGATTATAAAGGAGAAACTGCCTTAATGCGTGCAGTTCAACCGCCTGTTAGGAGCATTGCTGTGATTAAACAGTTATTATTGGGCGGAGCAGACTGGAAAATATCCGATAATAACGGAGATACGGCTTTAGACTTGGCGCTAAAAGTAAATAATATAGAAGCGGTAAATTTGTTAAAAAATATAATAAATAAAGGAGAATTATAGTATGAGTTTGTCAAAAAAATTATTTATGGCAGGAGCATTAGTGCTGGGTATGGGAATAGTTTTACATCTTATTACGGTGCCCTTTGAAGATTGGAGTCTAAGTGAACCGTGGAGATGGCTGTCTAATACTTCTTACCATGACTCAGTGTTTACGGCCTTTTTTATTGGGGCTATTGCGTGTCTAGTAATTGGTTTAATAAATTTGGGAGGGAAAAATGCCAAATAACGAAGTGGACAAAAAAGAACAGCCTAATAAACCAATTGCTGCTACGAAGCAAGAAACCAACCCTTTAACACAAATCCTTCCATCTAAACAAGATGATGATTTTATGAAAATATGTAAATGCGTTGGGTTAGGTATAGGAGCCATTATACTAATTTGCCTTTTATGCAAAATGGGCTCTGAGGCAAATAAGTCATATCGTCGTGCACAGTATAAATATTTACGAGCCACTATGGAGGAGGATGCTAAAAACCATTGTTTAAGAACAGTTCGCAACCTTAATGCTGAGGGGTGTGAAACTTGTGTGATATATGATGAATATTGGTTGAATAAATATTGTGCACAACGAGAGGATAATCCAACCAGTTACTTAGGAATTTATTATAGCACTAATTGTCTAAGGGTGAAAAGTGAATATGGTGTTCTCCCCGAGTGTTTTAAGGAGTAATCCTTATCTTAAAATTGTTCCAAGTATTAAAGCCCCGGGGAATTTTTTATAATTTCCCCGGGGTTGAATTTTGTTTTGCCACAGAAGCCGCGTATAAGGAGGTCTGCTGGCTAATGCTTACAAGCGGTCTGTTGCGCAACGATTACAGTTCGTTTTGGGCGAGGACTTCTTGCAAGGTTTTGGCAGATTTTTGCAGGTCGGCCGCTTCCTGTTCGTTGATTTCAAACGGGACGTGCGTTTCTACGCCGTTTCTGCCTACAATCGCCGGCATACTAAGCGCAATGCCCGAAATGCCGTATTGCCCGTTCATTAACGAGGAAATCGGCAAGATGGATTTTTCGTTGCGCACAATGGCTTCGCAAATGCGGCGCACGGCCATAGCAATACCGTAATAAGTGGCGCGTTTGCGTTTGATAATTTCGTAAGCGCTGTTCTTCACTTCGTCGGCGATTCTCTTCATTGCTTCCTCGTGCTTAAAAAAACCGCGCATTTCGCAGAATTTGTTTAACTTAATACCGGACACGTTGGCGCAACTCCAAGCGGCAATTTCGCTGTCGCCGTGTTCGCCGATGATAAACGCGTGTACGCTGCGGCTGTCCACATCCAAATGCTGGCCCAAGTTGTATTTCAATCGTGCGGTATCCAACACAGTGCCGGAACCGAAAACGCGGTTAGCCGGAAAACCGCTTAACTTAATGGCGACGGTCGTCAAAATATCCACCGGGTTAGCCACAATAAGCAAAATACCCTTGTAATCAATTTTTTTGATTTCCGGGATAATGGACTTAAAGATCGCGATGTTCTTTTTAACGAGGTCCAAGCGGGTTTCGCCGGGTTTTTGGTTGGCGCCCGCGGTAATGATAATCAGTCCGGCGTCCTTTAAATCGTTATAGCCGCCGGCGTAGATTTTCATCGGTTTGGCAAACGGCAGGCCGTGGCTGATATCCAGGGCTTCGCCCTCGGCACGGGCTTGGTCGGCGTCAATGAGGACCATTTCGGTAAACATACCGCTCTGCATCAAACTAAACGCAGAGGACGAGCCGACAAATCCGCAGCCAATAATGCCCACCTTGCTAAAATTGATATAATTTGTTTCCATACTTTTACTTCCCCCTTGGGGCTTCCGCCCCGATGCTATTACTATACAAAATCTGTCTTTGCTTGGCCGCCCCTAAAATAGGTTAGGCGTTACTTAAAACTCCAAGCGTTGCCCATTGTATTTTCAATAAATTCAAGCAGCCCCTTGTGGAGCAAAATCCGCTTGTTGGTGCGGATACGGTGCACCTTGTCCGGGTGTTCCTTGGAGGGAACCTCCAAATATACCACGGTGGTGCCGCGCGTCATATCCAAATATGTGCGCAATTTTTGCAGGTTGTTTTTGGAATAACCCGCCGGAATATGAATCGTAAATTCCTTGGCAATGTTGGAAATTAAATCCGTTACGCTGCTTACGCCCTTTAAATTGAGTTCAATGCGCGCGCTGTCCTCGTCCACCTTAATATCGCCCATAAAGTTCAAAATGGCGTTCGGGGCCAGTTTGTGGGACATCCCTTCATAGGCCGAGGCAAATGCGTTTACCAAAATGGAGCCCGTGCAGTCCTCAATCGTCATTTGCGCCCACTCTTTCTTTTGCTTGTTTTGGCGTTTTTTAAAGAGCGTAATAATGCCCACAATGTTTAAGCGGCCCGTGGCACGCCCTTCCAAAATATCAATAATCGGCGTACAGCGCAGTTGCTTTAAATAGTTTTGGTACTTGGCAATCGGGTGCCCGCTGAAATACAGGCCTAATACTTCTTTTTCGTAAGCGAGCAACTCGCTTTGCGTGAGCGGCTCGGCCTTGACGGCCGGTTTTTTCTTAACGCTTAGTACGGAGGAAAAATCGTCGCCGAACAGGTTGCCCGCGTCCTTTTCTTTTTCTTTCGCCACCAAGTGGGCGGTATCTACGGCGTTGTCTATATTGGCCAGCAGCGTGGCGCGGGCGGCCTTGGGGTCCTGCCCCGGCATCATAGAGTCCAGCGCGCCTGCCTTGGTTAAACTTTCAATTGTTTTTTTGTTAGCCTGGAACAGGTCAATGCGGCTGCACAAATCTTCCAACGATTTATAGGGCCCATCCTTTTTGCGTTCGTTCACGATAGAAAGGCAAGCCTCTTCCCCGGCGTTTTTGATGGCTTCCAGCGCGTAGCGGATGTATTCCTTTCCGTCAATTTCCTCTACGGAAAATTCCGGCTCGGACTTGTTCACATCCGGCGGCAAGGTGGCAAAGCCCATTTTTTTGGCTTCTTCCAAATAGGTAACAATTTTGTTTTCCTTATCGTCGGAGCCAATGGCGTTGTGCCCGATTTCGTTGGTCAGGGCCGCGCACATAAATTCAATGGGATAGTTGGCCTTTAAATACGCCGTTTGATACGATACCAAGCCGTACGCAAACGAGTGGGATTTGTTAAAACCGTAGCCCGCAAAGGCCTTCATCTGTTCATAAATGTGCGTAGCGATTTTTTCGGAAATATTGTTCTTTTTGCAGCCCTCTACAAATTTTTTACCGAACTTTTCCATTACGTCCAGTTTCTTTTTACCCATAGCCTTACGCAAGGTATCAGCCTCGCCGGGGGTAAAGCCGCCCAACGTCTTGGAAATTTGCATAATCTGCTCCTGATACACCATACAACCGTAGGTGTCTTTCAGGGTTTCTTCCAAGAGGGGCGTTTCATAGACGATTTTTTCCTGCCCGTTTTTGCGGCGCACGAACATATCCATCATACCCGATTCCATCGGGCCGGGGCGGTAGAGCGCCACCAAGGCGGATACGTCGCTAAATTGGGTCGGCTGCAACTTTTTGATAAGGTCGCGCATACCGCCACTTTCCAACTGGAAGATACCCAGCGTTTTGCACGCACAGAGCATATCGTAGGTTTTTTTATCGTCCAACGGAATTTTATTAATATCAAAATTGGGGTCGTGGCGGGCGCGAATCATTTTTTCGGCATTATCAATGACCGTCAGCGTGCGCAGACCCAAAAAGTCCATTTTCAGTAGCCCTAAATTGGAGCACGGCTCCCCTTCAAACTGAGTGGTAATGGAATCACGCGCCCCGCGCGCAAGCGGCACGTATTCGGAAACCGCATCCTTGGTAATCAGTACCCCGGCGGCGTGAATACCCGTATGGCGTTTTAAGCCCTCAATTTTGCGGGCCATTTCAAAGAGTTTTTTGCTCTGCGGGTTGTGGTCAATTTCGTTTTTGAGTTCATTGATTTCCAACGCCTTTTCCAAGGTCATTTTGGGGTCGTTGGGAATCATTTTGGCGATACGGTTGGCCTCGGCCACCGGGATTTCCATTGCGCGGGCCACGTCCTTTAAGGCCAGTTTGGCCTTCATCGTACCAAAGGTAATAATCTGGGAAACTTTATCATAGCCGTATTTGCCGCGCACATAATCAATTACGCGTTCGCGCCCCGCGTCGGACATATCAATATCCAAATCGGGCATACTTACACGGTCCGGGTTCAAAAAGCGTTCAAACAGCAGTTTGTTGACAATGGGGTCCACGCGCGTAATATCCATACTGTACGCCACCAAAGACCCTGCCCCGGAGCCACGTCCCGGCCCTATCGGGATTCCGTTGGCGCGCGCCCAGTTAATAAAGTCCTGCACAATAAGGAAGTAGCAGTCAAAGCCCATTGTAATAATAACGTTGAACTCAAACTCCAACTGCTTCCAATAATTGTCCGGCACATTGCCGTTCATCTTTTTGATAAGCCCCTTGCGGCAAATATCCTTAAAGTATTCGGCTGAGTTGGGGAACTCTTTTGGAATATCAAAATTCGGCAAAATAAACCCGTGTTTAGGGAACTCCAAATTGCACTTTTCGGCAATGGCCAAGGTATTGGAGCAGGCTTCGGGCGTGTGCGAAAACAGCGCGCACATTTCATCGGGCGATTTGAAATACAACTCGTGCGACATTTGCATACGGTTGGGGTCGTTTAACGTCTTGCCCGTTGCAATACAAACGGCCACGTCGTGCGCCAGCCAGTCATCCTTTTTATAATAGTGGCAATCGTTGGTGGCCACCACGGGGATGCCCGTGCGCTTGGCGACGTCCTTTAAAAGCGGCAGGGATTCCACCTCTTCCCGTATGCCGTGGTCCATTAGTTCAATGTAATAGTTTCCTACGCCAAAGATATCTTGGTACTCCTTGGCGAGGGCGCAGGCCTTGTCAAAGCCGCCCGGTTCGCGCACATATTGGGATAAAAAGCCCTTTAAGCAGCCGGACAAACAGAGCAGTCCTCCGCTGTGCTGGGCTAAAATTTCTTTGTCTATGCGCGGGTGATAATAAAATCCGTCCACCCAGGCCATAGAGTTTAACTTCATTAAATTGCGGTAGCCCTCATAATCGCGGGCCAGCAGGGTTAAGTGCCCGGTGCGGGATTTATCCTTTTCGTTATATTTGCCTTCGGTAATGTAGAACTCGCACCCGATGATAGGCTTAATGCCCGCCGCGCGGCCAGTATCGTAAAAGTCCAGTGCGCCGTACATATTGCCGTGGTCGGTCATTGCCATAGCCGGGATGCCCTGCGCCACTAAATCCTGCAAAAATTGCGAGGGTTTGTGGTTGGAGGATATGCGCAGCATACCGTCCAAGAGGGAGTATTCCGTGTGGTTGTGCAGTTGTACAAATTCGGCCATAGGGGCAAATCCTTTTAAAATCGGCGGACGGATAAACAGTCCGGGCGGGTCTAAATGTTATAAGATATGTATATGAAACATTATAGTAAATTAAAAGAGACAACGATTTCCTCCAAAACGCTCTATAAGGGTGTATTGGGTGTAAAAATGGATGAAGTAAGATTAGTAAACGGCAAGACCTCCACCCGTTTGTATTTTGACCACCGCGGCGCAAGCGGCGTACTGCCCGTAGAGGACGGATATGTCTATTTAGTCCAGCAATACCGCTACCCGATTGGGCAGGTTACGCTGGAAATCCCCGCCGGCAAGCGCGAGGAAAACCAAACTTTTTTGATGTGTGCCGAAGCGGAACTCAAACAGGAAACAGGCCTAACGGCTAAAAAACTGCAAGAGGTGATGACCTTCCACCCGTGCAATGCGTTTTCCAACGAAATCCAGCATTTGTATTTGGCTACGGGTCTCACGCGCGGGGAAGACCAGCCGGATGAGGACGAATTTTTGAATTTGGAAAGAGTGCCCTTGGAAAAAGCCTACCAAATGGTGGAAAGCGGCGAAATTACCGACGCCAAAACGGTGATTATGCTCCAATGGTATAGAATACATTTCCCTACTTTTTTTACCGAAAAAAAGTAGCAAAAAACTCGCCGCCCAAAGCGTTATAAAAAGCAGAGTTGAACGGATATTTTGATCACTCGCCCGAACGGGCTCAAACAAATCAAAATATTTTTCCGTTCAACTCGCTTTTTATCAGCAACGCACGGGCGGCCTACACAGCCAACAGCACACGCGGAAAAGGCACCTTTCCTCCGCCTTTTACGCACTAACCGCCGTGCAAGACCCACAAAATACCGATTGGGTTGTTAGTCGTTGTCGTCATCCTGGAAAGTTGTAGTCCAGGATCTGTTGTTCTTAAAACAGAGGAAAACAACGGATTCTGGAACGCTCCGCGCCGGCAAACCTTCCAGTATGACCTTCAATTTTTATAACGACCTTATTTATTGTTGCCGTTTCGTTGGGGTGAAACATTACAAAGCCAGTGGGGCTTCCTTAATCAAATGAGCGCGGAAAATCTGTCGCCTGCAAGGTGTCGTCATCCCGTAGAGTCTTTATACGGGATCTGTCGTTTGTTGTTTAGCAGTTGTTCATAAAGGGGTTGTTTTGTTTTTTTTTGTTAAAATTTTGATAAATTGCGGTGGTCGTACCCGGATGTATCCGGTGTGTAAAAACGTGTATAAAAGGCCGTTTTGCTCAAATATAAAGGCCTTAACAAGGAGAAAAAATGAAAGGCTTTATTACTAGTTGCCGTGCGGCCACCCCAAGCAGACGTCATTCCGTAGGGTTTATGTACGGAATCTCGCCGTTTCGCAACAACAGATTCTGGACTACAACTTTCGGGAATGACGACTTTATGAAAAAAGAAGGTCATCCTGAACTTGTTTCAGGATCTACTGCTTGGGTTGTTAGCCGTGGCTTTACACTCATAGAACTCTTGGTCGTCGTCCTTATTATTGGTATTTTGGCGGCGGTGGCCTTGCCACAGTATAATAAAGCGGTTTTTAAAGCGCAAATGGTAGAAGTGCGGAATTGGGCGGAATATGCGCGTAAGGAAGCACAAGTTTTTTATTTGGCTAATGGGCGTTATCCTACTAGTTTTTTAGAAATAGGGGTAGAAATTCCTACCTGTAATCATACGGAAAGTTATATGAATTTTTGTTCTTCCAAGAAATATGGCTTGGTACAAATTAGTGGCGGTGAAATTGGCATCCAAACTGCCAAATTGCGCTATAAAGTGGCCATTAATTCAGGCAGGCGTTATTCCAAGTTGGCACCAATAACCCGGAGGGCTTGACCTTATGCCGTTATTTAAACGGCGGACAAGGTACATTCAGAAATATCGGGGGAGACTTGGTTATGGAATTAGATAATTATTGATACCTTTTGGACTTTGTGCCGCCGTCGTATGGGTAGCCTAAATCGCGGCGGATGAGTTCGTCCGCCAGGTTTTTGCCTTCGCCGTTGGTTACGTCGCACAGCAGGCGGAAATATTTATCCCGTCCGCAGTCGGAAAGCGTAATAGGTTTTTGGTCCAAAAACGCTTGGGTAAATTCCTTGGCCTGTTGGGCTTTGCGCTTTTCCTTTTCGGTCTTGCCCTTCATTTCCGCGCAATCCACCCCGCGCACGCGCACGGGCACTTTTTCGCAATATACGGCCAGGGAGCAATTTAAATTAATTTTGAACGTGTCCCCGTCATATACCGAGGAGATAGACACATCCCTAAATATCGCGCCGTCCTCCACCTCGCCCGTTTGGGTGAGCGGCTTGCCCTGCTGCTGCATAATGTACAGCACGGCGGTGGCAATCACAGCCGCCCAAAATTTTACCTGCTTATTTGTTTTGCGGGTGGAGGTTCTTCTTCTGCGGGCCATTTATTTCTCCGGGAACATTACCTTTAACGCACCGGGCTGTATGGCAATTTCCAGTTGGTCCTTGGTTTTGCGCGGCTCGCCGTCAATGTGATAAACAATGTCGCCCGGCGCGCGGATAACGGCGTGTTTGGCGTGTGTGGTTTCCGTAATGCCGAAGGGGCGCCAGTTGTCGGTAAAGAAAGACGGTGCGGACAACGCCAGTTTCCATTTGGGCGCATCACGCACGATAACCATATCCAGTTCGCCGTCGCTTAAATTGGCCTTGGGGGCAATTTTAAAGTTACTGCCGTATTGGCGGCCGTTGGCAAATACCAAGGTCAAAGGGGCCAAGGTAAGGGGCGTGCCGTCTAAATCTATTTCCAAGGTTTTGGGCTTATAGGAAAAAACGGTTTTCGCGCCGATTTTAAAATAAGGCCACATCCCGCGGTTGCCCGTTTTGCCCTGTTCCATAAACTGCCAGGCGATTTCGGCTTCAATGCCGACCCCGGCCAAATTTAAAAAGAGTTCTCCGTTGGCGCGCCCCGCATCGCACGGGTGGATGTTAGCGCGTTGCAAACGCATTACGGCCTCTTCAAATAAAAGCGGCATACCCAACTCGCGCGCAAAGCCATTGCCGGATCCTTTGGGGATTACGCCCAAAGCCGTATTCGTGCCCGCCAGCCCGCGTGCCGTTTCGTTAATAGTTCCGTCCCCTCCGATAGCCACCGCGGCGTCGTATCTGTTGGCGGCGGCTTCTTTGGCTAGTTCCGTGGCGTGTCCGGCGGCCTTGGTCAGGCGCATATCCGCCCCCGGAAAATTAAGTTGGATACATTTTGCCATTGCTTCCAAACGGTCCTGGTCTAATTGGGTTTTACCGCTTTTGGGGTTTAAGATAAAAAGGATTTTCATAATTTTTTCAGTGTTTCTTCGTCTGTGCGGCTGTTTTTAATCATTTCGCACAAGCGTTCGGTTTTGAGTAGCCCGTTGCCGATTTGTGCTACCTTGCTTCCGGCAGATAACACAAACATCATAAATACCGCAAACAAGCCCAGGTTGGCCAGCGTGCTGAGGTTCTTCATCGGCAGGAGCATTGGCCCGTATTGCGTATTAATTTGCATATCCGCAAATTGTATAACGGGCATCACGGCCCCGCCGTTTACAAAAACTTTGTACATCCCGGTCAGCGAAAAAAAGATTAAGCCTAACCCGGCGCAAATCAGTAAATATCCAAAAATTTTGTTCATAGGGAAATTATAACAAAACAGGCAGTATGTCTGTTAGCGTATTAATTTGCAAATACGGTGGGTTTTCCGGCTCGGTGCGGGCCTCGTGCTGCCAAGTAAACGCGCAGGGCATATAGGCCGCCTGTGCCCCGGCTTCCAGCGCGGGGAAGATGTCCGAACGCAGGGAATTGCCCACCATCAGCACCTCATTGGGTTGCGCGTTCAAGCAGGCGAATAAATCCAAATACGCCTGGTGAGTTTTTTCCGTTAGGATTTCTATATGGTCAAAAAGCGGCAGAAGCCCGGAATTTTTCAGTTTGCGCTGTTGGTCCAGCAGGTCGCCCTTGGTAACGACGGACAAATGATACTTGCCGTGCAGGGCCCGTAGGGTTTCTTGCGTGCCGGGCAGTAAGGTTACGGGACGGTTAATAAGCGCCTTGCCCAGTTGCAAAATTTCGCGTGCGGCGCGGGCGGCTTCTTCGTTATCTAGGTTGGCGAGGGCCGTTTCTATCATAGAAAGCGTAAAACTTTTGGCCCCGTATCCAAAGGTTTCCAAATTGCCCATTTCCGTTTTAAACAGGGCTTCTCCCGCCTGTTTGGCGGTTAATTTTCCGTCAAAAAGCGCGTAAAATTTATCTTCCGTTTCGCGGTAAAATTCTTCGTTTTTCCAAAGGGTGTCATCCGCGTCAAAACACACAAAGCGGACGGCTTGGGGATTAAAAGTCATTTGCTCCTCCGTACAGCGGGCGTGGAAGCCCCTGTATTTGATATACTTTATTATATATGTTTTAAACGCTACGTTAAGAAGGTTTTATGAAAACAAGTACAGAAATCAGAAACGGTTATTTGCAATTTTTCCACTCCAAAGGACTGCCGATTATCGCGTCCAGTTCCCTTATTCCGCACTCGGATCCGACCTTGCTTTTTACTTCCGCCGGTATGGTGCAGTTTAAAGCCAACTTTTTAGGCATTGACGACTCCCTCAAAAACGCCACCACCTGCCAAAAATGCGTGCGCACCACGGATATTGACAGCGTGGGCTTTACCGAACGCCATTTGACGTTTTTTGAAATGCTGGGCAACTTTTCCTTTGGCGACTATTTTAAAAAGGAAGCCATTGATTGGGCGTGGGAATATTTAACCAAGGTACTTGGCTTGTCCCCGGATAAACTCTACGTCAGCATTTACAAGGGCGGTATTGCCCCGCGCGACGAAGAAGCCTATAATCTGTGGCTTAACTATGTGCCCAAGGAACGCATTTTTGAACTGGGCGAAGCGGACAACTTTTGGACGATGGGCTCTACCGGTCCGTGCGGTCCGTGCAGTGAAATTTATTATGACTTTGGCGATAAAGGCTGCAAAAATCCGCATTGCGACATCACCTGCGACTGCGGCCGCTTCGTAGAAATTTGGAACATTGTATTTGAAAGTTACAACCGCCAAGAGGACGGTACCTTTAAACCCTTGCCGCATAACAACATTGATACGGGTATGGGTTTGGAACGTTTGTGTATGGCGATGCAAAACGCCAAAAACGTATTTGAAACTGACCTCTTCACCCCGCTCATCAACCGCGCCAAGCAGGACTTGCATATTGCGGGAAACACCAAAGAGGAGGTTTCCGCCCTGCGCATTATTGCGGACCACGTCAGAAGTTCCAGTTTCTTAATTGCCGAAGGCATTTTGCCCTCTAACGAAGGCCGCGGGTACATTTTGCGCCGCTTGATTCGCCGCGCCGCGCGCTATGCCAAATTAATGGGAAACGATAGACCGTATCTTTATACCTTAGTCCCTGTGGTAAAGGAAATTTTTGCGGGCCTGTACCCGGAAATTGACAAGAACCTTTCGCACATCCAAGACGTGCTGAAATTGGAAGAAACCACTTTCTTAAAAACCTTGGTAAACGGCGAAGAAAAACTTTCCGCCCTGCTCGCTTCCTGCGGCAAAACCTTGCCCGGCGAGGAAGCGTTCCACTTGCACGAAACCTTTGGTTTTCCGTTGGAACTGACTAAGGAAATCGCGGCCGCCAAGGGCGTAACCGTGGATGAAAAGGGCTACGAAAAAGCCAAATCTGCCGCGCAGGAAAAGAGCCGTTCCTATGCGGACGAGTTTACCAAGGATAAAGCCTATATGATGCAGCACGTGGAAACCCACAACCCCGCCACCGTGTTTACGGGCTATGAAACGCTGACGGATGAGGGTACCGTGCTGATGTTGTTAAACGACAAATTTGAACTGACGGACGAAGTAAACGGTGAAGGTTACGCCGTCTTTGACCGCACGCCTTTCTATGCTGAATCCGGCGGACAGGTGGGCGACAAGGGCGTTATCACGCTGGACGGAAAAGAAATTGCCCGCGTGGACGATGTGCAAAAGCCCGTTGCCAAGGTGTTCTTGCACAAAATTTCCGGCACGCTGAAAAAAGGCCAAAAGGTTACGCTTACGGTCAATGCGGCCCTGCGCAAACGCTGTATGGCCAACCATAGCGCTATCCACTTGGTCAACGCGGCCTTGCGCCAGGTGTTCGGCACGTCCGTACACCAGAGCGGTTCTTATGTGTCGCCGGAACGCTTCCGCTTTGACTATACGCTTTCCAAAACGCCGACCGCTGAGGAATTAAACAAGGCGTGGGCGATTGCCAATAAAGCGGCCGAAGATGCGCTTCCCGTTACTTGCGAGGTGCGCCCGCTGGCCGATGCCGAAAAATTGGGCGCGGTAACCTTGTTGGGCGAAACATACGCCGACCCGGCCCGCTTTGTGTTAATGGGCGGCAGTTTTGCTCACCCGGAACAAAAGTACAGTTTGGAACTGTGCGCGGGTACGCACGTTAAAAATACGGCGGATGTAATGACGGTTTTAGTGCTTAAAGAAGGCTCCGTTTCCGCCGGGGTGCGCCGCGTGGAAGGCGTGGCGGGTTATGCTGCGCTGGACTATTTAAAGAATGTCAACCGCCAAGCCGAAGAATTGGCCGCCCGTTTGGAAGTGCCGTCTAAGGACGTCTTCACACGCGTTAATGCGATTGCGGACGAACTGAAAGAGGTCAAAAAACGCTACTTGCAATTCCGCGAAAAGACCTTGGCCGCCGGTGGCATTAACGAGATGAGTTTCACGCTGAAAAATGGTACAGTATTGGTGGTACGCAACGCCGAGGGTGCCGAACCCAAGGAACTGCGCAACATCGCTGATACCATTGCCCAAAAGTACAAACAGGCCTTGATTATTGTGGCTTGCGATAAAGACGGCAAACGCGCGTTTGTCGTCAAAACGGCGGGCAGCCTGCCCAATACCAATGCGGCAACCGTTGCCAAGCAAATCGCGGCGGACCTGAACGGCCGCGCGGGCGGACGCGCCGACTTTGCCCAAGGCGGCGGCGAGGCCAAACGCCCGTGGCAGGAGTTTATTGACGGCGTGAAGATGTCGTTATAAACCGGTGTTTGGCTCAAACGCCGCGTGGCGCAAGTCGCTCCCGCGGCACGCAAAATTCTAGTGTAATGCAAAGCACCCCGGGGATATCTTCCCCGGGGTGCCTTTTTACTGTGTAAATAAGATATTTTTTCTGTTATTGCAAAGAATAGGGTTTTTGCCCTGGTGCCGTCAACTTGAAATGTTTATATCCTAGATCTGTCGTTATTGTTGTCATCCCCGAGGAATTTAGTCGGGGATCTGCCGTTTCGTAAGAAAACAACAACAGCAAAGACAGATTCCCGACTACGACCTTCGGGAATGACAACTAAAAGGAAAAAGTCGTTATAAAAAAAAGGTCATCCTGAACTTGTTTCAGGATCTACCGTACGGGTTGTTTGTCGTTGTCGTTTCGTCGTTTATTTTAAAGGGGTTG
>DJFE01000031.1 GCA_002432025.1 Candidatus Avelusimicrobium stercoris
AAAAAACGAAACAACCCCTTTATAAACAACTGCCAAACAACAACGACAAAAACCCCAAAAAGTAGATCCTGAAACAAGTTCAGGATGACTTCCTTTTTCGTAAAGTCGTCATTCCCGAAGGTCGTAGTCGGGAATCCGTTGTTTGTCGTAGTTGTTCTCTTACGAAACGACAGATCCCCGACTAAATTCCTCGGGGATGACAACCACGGCAACGACAGATCCCGGATAAAAACCTTCCGGGATGACGGCACCCTGCGGGTGGCCGACCTTTTCCCCCTCTTTTGACTAATGGAGCCACACTCTTTTTGTAATGTCGCAAACAAACACAACAGCAACAATACATAAAACAAGGCCGTTATAAAAATGGGGGGCATTCTGAACTTGTTTCAGAATCTACCGATTGTGTTGTTTGGCTTCTGTATTGTCGTTGCCGTCATCCTGGACTAGCGGGCTGCAAGGTTTTCAGAATCTACATCTTGGGTTGTTTGGTGTGTTGTTATTAAAAAAGGTCATACTGGAAGGGTTGCTGGCGCGGAGCGTTCCAGTATCTGTTGTTTTCCTTTTTTTATAACACCAGATCCTGGACTACAACTTTCCAGGATGACGGCAACAACAAGTTCAGAATGACCCCTATCTTGATAACAACCACTCCCCCTGCGGGTGGTTTACATTTTTCCCCGCTAACGCAAAAGCCCCCGGATAATTTTTATCCGGGGGTAATCCTCTCAAATAAACCTATTTTTTAATGCGCTTTCAAAAAGGCTTGCGCTTCCTCGCGCGTTTTCACTTCACCCGCCCATTGCGCCTGACGCACACGATCCAACGCGCCCGAAATGCGCCGCCCTGCAAGGCCCAAATCTTTCAGTTCACGCCCGCGCACAAAGCACGGCTCCAACGCCATTGGCGGCAGGCCGGGAAGTACCGCGTTTAAAATTTCCTTTTGCAAGGGCGACAGCGAACCCAAGGGACTCATTTTTTCGCGCGTTACTTTCCACGCGCCTAAAATCTCTTGCGAAAATTCCTTCGGCAAGTGTAGCGAGCGCAAAAAGTCCTCGCCACTTGCGCCCAAGGTGCATACCAAAATGCCCATACGCTCCTGCACATCCTGTGTGCGGAGCAACGCGTCGTGCCATTGGAGGCCCGGCCAAGCAAATTTGAGCATATCGTACTTTTCCATTAAGAGGAAAATATTTTTGATTTTCTCTTCTTTCAGCACCTTTAAAAATTCGCGGCTGAAACGCTCCCGCGTCAGAAGCAGTAAATATTCCCCCTTCACGGCTTCGCGCAAAAGACGCTCGGTTTTGGGGGCCAACTTCCACCCAAAACGCCCCGCAAAACGCGCAGCACGCAGCATACGCGTAGGGTCGTCCAAAAAACTTTTATCGTGCAAAATGCGGATAATGCCGTTATCAATATCCTTTTGGGAACCAAACGCATCGTATGTCTGCCCAAAGGTATCGGGCAAAATGGAAAAGCACCAAGCGTTTACGGTAAAATCGCGGCGGAAGAGGTCGTCCTTTACCTTGGGCGAGAACTCCACCTCCGGCAACGCTCCGGGATATGGGTATTTTTCCTTGCGCATACGGACCATATCAAATTTAAGCCCGTCTGCCATATTCACGCGGAACGTGCCGAATTGCGAAAATTTCCGTTTTCCTCCCCCCCATTGTTTTACGCAGAACCCGGCTACGGATTCCTGGTTGCCGCTAAAAGTAAGGTCAATATCCAGCGTGGGACGCTTTAAGTAAAAATCGCGCACTGCACCGCCAGCCACCCAGGCCGAAAGGCCCAGTTTTTTGGCGTAGGCTCCCACGGAGTATAACTGTTCCCGGTATTTTTTAGGTATATTGGAGGAGAGGTTTATATTCATAGCACCATTGGCGGCTTCGCGCCGTCCTCGCTCATCCGGTCAGCGAAGTTGCGAAGCAGGGTGCTGTTCAGGCCGCTCTTTAACACCTTGGCGGCGGCCACGGCGTATTCGTTGGCCGACTGGTTTTTGGTTGGCGTGGGCACATAAAACGGAAAATGATGTTCCCGCGCATAAGACGGCTTCAAACGCGTTACCGCAAACCCCTGCGCGGCGGAGGCGGCCGCCACGGCTTCGGATTCGTAGGACGCTTCTTCGTCCGCCTGCAAAAGCAGTTTTAATTCTTCCAGCCCGAAAACGGACACGGGCGGATAATCCATATTTAATTGCTTTAACAAAACGTGTTTAATGGTTTCGTAATCGTCCCGCATACGCTTGGCCAGTTCGGGCTCGCGCTGGCGGTCTTTTTCGGAAAATACAAATACCAAAATTTCGGCCGGGGCGTCAAAATAAATTAAATCACCGTCGTGGTGAAAGAACTCGCCGCACTCGGGGCAACGTACCAAATTTAATTCTCCGCCCATAACGGCGGTTTTCAAATCGGGGTCTTGGTCCGCCCGGATGAGCGACCAGTATTCTACATCAAAAGGTTCACACTTGTGGGGACAATGCGCCGTCCCTTCGTTTTTAATAGATTTCATATGTATAATTTAGCATAAATTAGCGCGGGCGGTCATTTTTGCAGGGCAAAAAATTTAATTAGTTTAGCAATTTGATAAAATAAAGGTAAGGCCCCGTTAGCTCAACTGGATAGAGTACCGGTCTTCGGAACCGAGGATACGAGTTCAAATCTCGTGCGGGGCAGTTTTCTTTCTAAAATGGTTTGCTCCGTTGTTGCTCGTCCGGTCGGACACCTCCGCGCTACCGCGCGGCCCTGCACAGTGTACCTTCCTCCTCGCGCCTAGAATCAAAGCCATTTTATTTTGAAAATACTTCCAGGTTGTGGCGGTATTTTTCCTTTGCTTGTGCGGGGCAGTTTTCCGCTTAAAATGGCTTTCGGGCTTCTTGCAGATCTCCAAGCAAAGCCTTCTTTTTACCTATATATATTCCTATACATAAAAAATTTGGTAAAATAAAAGTATCTAAATTTGCAGTAAGGAGCGCACCTATGGGTGGACATTCGCATTGGGCCGGCATTAAGCACAAAAAGGCCCTCGTTGATGCCAAAAAAGGCAAAGTATTTACTAAAATTTTAAGAGAAATCACCATCGCCGCTAAAATGAGCGGCGGTAACCCGGACCAGAACCCCCGCTTGCGTAAAGCCGTGGACGACGCCCGCGCCGCCAATATGCCGTTTGATAACGTCAAACGCGCCATTATGAAAGGTACCGGCCAGTTACCCGGTGTTTCGTACGAAGAAATCACTTACGAAGGCTACGGCCCCGGTTCCGTGGCGGTCATCGTGGAATGCACCACGGACAATAAAAACCGCACTTTCTCGGAAATCCGCAAAATCTTCACCAGCCACGGCGGCAACACCGGCACCGCGGGCTGCGTGTCCTATATGTTCAAAAACAAAGGGATGATTGTCGTTAAGAAAGAAGACATTTCCGAAGACGACTTGATGAACTTGGCCTTGGAAGCCGGCGCCGAAGACGTCCGCACCGTGGGCGATGTGTACGAAGTTATCACCAACCCGGATATGAACGAATTGGAAGCCGTCAAAAAAGCCATTGAAGCCAAAGGCATTACGCCCGAATCGGCCGATCTGACGATGATTCCGGATACCGAAGTCAGCATTACCGACGAACATACCGCCGAAACGCTGATGAATATGCTTGAAGCGTTGGACGATCACGACGATACCAAAAACGTCTATGATAACTCCAACATTGACGAAGCCATTATGGCTAAGTTAGAAGCCAAATAAGAGGCCTCTTGCAAGAGCATACGACCACAGTTTTAGGTATAGACCCTGGTTTAGACAGAACGGGATGGGCAATCCTCACACGGAACGCCCGTTCCGTTTTGTCTTTACGGGCTTGTGGGCTCATCCATACCGGGGCCGACCAAGAACTGCCCAAACGCCTTTCCTATATTTTTGACGAACTGACCAAAATTTTGCAAACCTACGCCCCCAACCAAGTGGCTATGGAGCAAAACTTCTTTTTAAAGCGCGCAACCACTATGGCCAACACGGTAATGACGCGCGGCGTGATTATTTTGGCGTGCGAGCAGGCAAAAAAACAAATTACCTTTTATCCGCCCAAGCGCGTCAAACTGATGATTTGCGGCACAGGCACCGCTGACAAAAAGCAAGTTCAGCGTATGGTGCAACTTACGCTCCATTTGGACAAAGCCCCGTCGCCAGACGACACCGCCGACGCGGTGGCTATCGGCATTTGCCATTTAAAAACGGCCCCGCTGAACAATATGATTAATGTAAAGGCCGCCTTTTTAGCCAAATTAAAAGCCGCCAAAGAAGCCCAAATCAGTAAAAAACGTTAGTTTATGGAAAACGTCATTTTGGCGGGCGTAACCCTAAAAACCGCCCCGTACGATACCTCTTCGCTGGAAGAATTAAAACGTCTCACCCACACGGCGGGCGGAACAGTTGTCCGCACTTTTCAAATCCGCGTACAGGCCTTTAACCCGGCCACGCTTATCGGCAGCGGCAAAATGGAAGAAATCGCCGAAACGGTCCGTCTGACAAACGCGCAAACGGTCATTTTTGACGACGAAATTTCTCCCGCCCAGCAAAAAAATTTGGAAGAAGTCATCCCCGCCAAGGTGATTGACCGCACTCGGCTAATTTTGGATATTTTCGCCCAGCGCGCCCGCACGCAAGAGGGCAAATTGCAGGTGGAACTGGCGCAGTTAAAATATTTACTCCCACGCCTGGGCGGACAGGGCACCGCGCTAATGCAGCAGAAGGGCGGTATCGGCCTGCGCGGCCCGGGCGAAACAAAGCTGGAATATGACAAACGCCGTCTGCGCCTGCGCATCAGCAAACTGGAAAAGGAAATTGAACAGGTAAAAAAGGAACGCGGCCTGCGCCGTGAACGCCGCACGCAAATTCCCCTGCCGCAGATTGCCATTGTGGGCTACACAAACGCCGGGAAAAGCACCCTTTTAAATGTGCTCACGCGCCAAAATGCCGTGTATGCGGACGATAAACTCTTTGCCACCTTGGACCCGACCACCCGCCGCGTGCATATGCCGGCTGGTGGGGAAATGCTGTTTACGGACACGGTGGGATTTATCCAAAAGTTGCCGCACAGTTTGGTAAGTTCCTTCCGCGCCACCTTGGAGGAAACCTCGTTTGCGGACGTGATTTTGCACGTCCACGACGCTTCATCCCCCCACCGCAACACGCAAGCAAGCACCGTCCGCCAAATCATTACCGACTTGGGCGCGCAGACTATCCCGGTTATTGACGTGTTTAATAAAATTGACCTGCTTCCGCCCGCCCGGTTGGCCCTGCTCCAAGCGCAAAATCCGCAAGGCGTATTTATCAGCGCGGGAAACAAACTGGGGCTTACCGAACTGTTGGAAAAAGTAGAGGAAAATGTGGCGCGCCGCTGGAAATTTCGACGACTAACTTTGGAACCCAAGGCGCGCGGGCTCATCGGCTTTATCTACGGCAAAGCCTTGGTTAGCGGGCAAAAAGAATTGCCGTCCGGCGCCTTGGAATTAACCCTTATGGCCACAGACGGCAATTATCACAGTATCCTAAAAAAACTTACTTCTTTTTAGCGGTTTTGGGGGCCGCCTTTTTGACGACCTCTTTTAACTGGCCGTAACTTTCCAACGGTTGCACATTGGGCGTGTCGCGGTATTCGGTTAATACCCGCCGGATAAATCCCAAGGTCGTGCTTTCGCTAAATCCGTTAAACAAAAAGATTTCACTCCCGTACAGCGCGTAACGCTTGCGGGCGGCTTCGGGCAGTTGGTTCAAAGATTTTGCAGACACAATGCCCACCAGGCCGGACGCGCGTTTTTTGCCGCCGTTATATACGGGTAAAAACACCCCGCCTCCGGAGTTGCCTTTTTCTACGCCAAACCCGGCCGAAAGCCACGGCGCGGCGTTATCGCCAAAGTACAAAATCTGTCTGGGCGAGGAAAGCATTTCAAACGCCCCGCGGGTCCAGCGCGGCACCAAAATATTACTCATCAAAAAATGTTCGTCTTTATCGCTGTAAGCAAGCAGCGGGGCCAAGCGCGGAGTCATCGCGCCGTCCCATTGTTTTTTGAGTAAGGGCGCGGCTTCGGCGGCGGCGCGGTATTCGTCCGCCTCCTCTTCCAACGCCTGCGCCTGCTCAGTCAGTTGGCGGGCAATTTGCGCTTGTCCGTCCGCCGCGTATTGGCGGCTCTGTTCATACAGCCTAGCCGACTCTTTTAAGGCTTCGTCCGTCTTTTTATCCCAAAACGCCTTATCCAAAGAAAGCAGAAAATCCTTTTCCTTTACTTTGCCGTACGCATCGTAATAGGCGTATTGTGCCTGCCGGGTGTTAAAATAAATAAGCGCCATATCCCACGCGGGCAGTTCCCCGCGCTTGGGCTGTACGCCGGGCGGAAGGGTGTATTCATCCTGGTATTCCTCCGGGATAAAAACATTTTTCTGGGAAAGCAACGCCGCCGCACGCGCCGGGCCGACCGCCAGCCACATACGCATTTGGCACGAATAATTTTTGCACGGACTTACGCAATGGGCCGCCGTCAAAAACCAATTTTTATGGAAGCGCACCGCCTGGCAAGACACGGTTTGCGTTTTGCCCCGCACGGTAAACGTGAGTTCGTATTCCTTTTGGGCATAGTCAAACGCATCCTGTGCAAAAGCGCAAGTTCCCCCAAAAAGGAGTATCATCAAAAGATAAAAACGGAGTTTTTTCATATTGTTAGTATATATAAAAAACCTTTAAAATACCAACGAAACCGCAAATAAGGCCCCTAAATTTAATATAATGAGATATATGATTACTACAATTACTATCCTCGTTTTGTTTAGTTACTTACTCGGGTCCGTCCCGACCGGCTATATGATTGCCAAACACGTTATGGGTATTGATATCCGCCAGCACGGCTCCGGCAACCCCGGCGCGGCCAATGTGTACCGCATTGTAGGCAAATGGGCGGGCATCAGCACGTTTTTAATTGACGGCTTAAAGGGTTTTATCCCGGTGTGCCTGGCGCGCCATTTCTGCCCGGATAACTACTGGGTAGCCATTGCGTGCGGCGTAATTGCCATTTTGGGCCATATGTGGACGATTTATTTGAAATTCCGCGGCGGAAAAGGCGTGGCCACCTCGGCGGGCGTATTTGCCGCTTTATTGCCTATCCCTACGGCAATTGCGTTTGCGTCGTTTGTAGTGTGCGTGGCATTGTGGGGCCGCATTTCTATCGGTTCTATCTGCGCGTGCGTGGTTTTGCCCGTGTGCAGTTTTCTCATCGGCAATCATCCGCTGTCCGTTAATTTAATGGTAACCGCCGTCAGCGCGTTGGTCATTTACAAGCACGTCCCCAACATCAAACGCCTGCTCCAACAAAAGGAATTAAAATTTGAAGACGGCGCCAAAAAGAGAAAAGAAAATGAACATAAATAAAATTACCGTTTTCGGCGCGGGCATTTGGGGCAGCGTAATTGCCCAGCACCTCGCGCGCAAAGGGTACAACGTCAGCCTGTGGGAATACAACGAGCAGTTGTTAAATGTTCTTAAAACAATGGGCAGACACCCCAATATCCCTAACTTTAAAATTCACGACAACATCCGCTTAACGGGCGACGTGGCCGAAGCCGTAAAGGATACCGATTTGATGATTTTCGTCATTTCGTCCAAGGCCATCCGCTCCTTCTGCCGCGAACAATTAAAACCGCTTTTAAACGGGCACGTAGTGCCTGTGGTAAGCGCTTCCAAAGGGATTGAAGACAAATCCTTTAAAACGATTTGCGAACTGATTGAAGAAGAACTACCTCAATTAAAGGACAAAGCCTTGGCGTTCTCCGGCCCGAGTTTTGCGCTGGAAGTGGCGCAGGACGTGCCGACCAAAATTATGCTGGCCGGAAAGGACCCGGCGCTGGTGGACGAAATCCGCGACGTAATGAGCGGGGACCCGATTATTGTGGTGCCGTCCTCCGACAGGCGCGGCGTGGAATACGGCGGCGGTATTAAAAACGTGCTCGCCATCGGCTGCGGCGTAATTGACGGTATCGGCGACGGGGCCAACGCCAAAGCGGCCCTTATCACGCAGGCCTTACAGGAAATGAACGATATCATTACCAGCCAAGGCGGGCAGTCCAACACGGTTTACAGTTTAGCCGGTTTTGGCGACGCGATTTTGACGGGTATGTCTGCCATTTCCCGCAACCGCCGCTTGGGCGAAAAACTGGGCTCCGGTTTATCCTTAGAGGAAGCCAAAAAGGAAGTGGGCACCATTGCCGAAGGCGTGAACTCCGTGCAAAGCGTGTACGACATTGCGCGCAAAAACAATTTAAAAACCCCTATCGTGGACGCTATTTGGAAAATCGTCTGCGAAGGCAAAAAACCTTGGGTGCTTTTGCACGCTATGGGATTTACCAACCGGGGCAACAAATAATTTTACCGCTTGGGTTTAACACCCGGCGAAAGACAGGACAGGATATGAATAAGGACGACGTAATCAGACATCTCACCCGGCACGTTTTGGACAAAAAGCAAGCCAAAATGTCCGTAGATAAAGTATTTGAAATTATCAAGCACGGCTTAAAGCGCGACGGCAAAGTGGTTATCAGCAATTTTGGCTCCTTCCACTTAAAAACCGCCCGCCCCGTTACCCGCCGCAACCCCAAAACGGGCGACAAGGTGCAAGTACCTGCCAAGGAAAAGGTGCGCTTTAAACCCTCCGAAAACATTTTAAAGAAATAGTTTTCCTAATATGAAAAGCCCCCGGTTTTGCCGGGGGCTCCTTTTTCTGACAAAACCAACCATTAAAGCACTTGTTTGAGTTCTACGGGCAAGTTCCGCTTGGCTACGCGCACCACACTGTGAGTATTGGTCTTTTTATCCATACCAAAAATATTTACGCGGTACAGCACCACCATTTTGCCATCTTGCTCCACCACATCTTGGATTTCAAACACCTTATCGGGCCAATTCCCCGTGGATTCCAATGTAATAATGTTATCCTTGGCGAAGTTGGCCTGCGGGTATTTGCCGCGCGCCACGCGCTTAAAAGCCTTGTATTCGTCCGGCGTTTTGATTACACGCACCTGTACCGGCACGCTAATCATAGAGATTTTGCTCTCTTCCTCCGGCATTTGCTGGGGAGTGGTAGCATTAGGGGCTATGTGGTCCGCCGAACCCAAATTAACGGGCGATTTGGGCGTTTTTGGCGTGTTTTCTTCCTCTTCCTGCTGGTTGCTGGCGGGCAGAAAGGTGATTTTTTCCACACCTTGCATTTTGATATTGGGCAAATGGCTGGGCACGGTGGAAGCGTCCTTATAGTCCTGCGGGGGCTCGTCCTCGCCAGGCAGGTCGGCAGGCCCGGTGGGGTCCGCCAAGTTGACCAGCAATAGCGAACTGCTGCCCGGCACCTCGGCTAACTCCGGCTCCGGCATACGGAAGGAATCCCACACGCGCATACACGCCACACCGGCCAAAAACACCAGCACAAAGGCGCAGGCCAAATGGATATTGCGTTTATTTTTCATTTTTCTTCTCGTAGTGCGCCGTAATTACGGAGCGCAGGCCGCCGCGGGGCGTAAACACGCCGGTAACGGTGGCTTTTTTCGGTTTGCAGGCCTTTACCACATCGTCCAAAATTTTATTGGCCGTGTTTTCCATAAAAATACCCATATCGCGGTATTCCAACAAATAATATTTAAGGGATTTAAGTTCCAGACACAGTTCGTCCGGGATGTATTCAATCGTAATTACGCCAAAGTCCGGCAAGCCCGTTTTGGGGCAGACCGAAGTAAATTCCGGCAATTCAATTTTAATATCGTAATCGCGCTTATACTGGTTGGGCCAGCATTGGATTTCCGGCAAGACGGCATCCGCATTTTTGCGGGCGTGTGCAGTAGTGTAACCAAAGTCAATATCGTTAGTGTGTGTCATTTTATGTTAAGCATCCTTGTTGAATTTAAAAAGACGAGCCCGGCCACGGCCAACGCGCCACCGACAATCCACGTCCACCCGGCTTGGGGCATAAACCACACCAGCCCCGCACAGCCTGCAAACGTAATCAGTACGGCCAGCAATACATTAACCGTTATAATCCGGTGCAACTTCTTATTTATTTTAAATAAATCGGCCACCGGGTACAAGTCCCGGCTTTTAATTAGTACGTCCACCCAGTTATTATATACGTTGCGGCCCGAAGCATACACCACCCCCGCATCGGCCCGCAGTAAGGCAATAATATCGTTAAAACCGTCCCCCACCATTAGCACGTGCTTGCCCAAGGCGCGCAAGTTGGAGATAATTTCCGCCTTGGTTTTGGGCAGCACATTGGCGTTTACTTTTTCAATGCCCGCTTCTTTGGCAATCGCGGCAACGGACGATTCGTTATCGCCGGACACCAAAATAACCTCCTTGCCAAGTGATTTTAAGAAAGCAATTAATTCTTTGGCTCCCGGGCGCAGTTCATCGGCCAGCGTTAAATAGCCCATATATTTGCCGTTTTTGGCTACGCAAATGACGGCTTCGTCCGCACGGGCGATTTTGGCCGCCGTTTTAATGTTTTGCTCCTCTAACCATTGGGTCCGGCCCGCCAAAATTTTATCCTCGCCGCTGGTGGCCGATACGCCCAGGCCGGGCAGTACATCAAAGCACAAAAGCGGCTTGGGCGCGGCTTTGTGCTCCTTGGCGCACGCGGTTACGGCATCGGCAAACGGGCCGTCCACCAGTTGCTCGGCGGTAGCGACCGTTTCCAACAACTGGCGCTGGGAAACTTTTTTAGCCGGATAAATGCCCGACACGCGCAATTCCCCATAAGTAAGCGTACCCGTTTTATCAAAAAACACGGTATCGGCGTGGACAATTTCGTCCAGGGCGTAAATATTTTGCAATTTGATTTTTTTCGTGCGCGCGCCGCTGCGGGCAAAAAACGACGGGGAAACCGCCGCAAACACCAGCGCGGCCGGGCTGGCAACCGCCAGCACAAAAAGTAAAACGCCTAAATATAAAAACCACTCCGTGGTCCCTTTTGTGTAAAGTACGGCCGCATAAGCCCCCGCCGCTAATAGTATGGTAAGCGGTAGCACCCAGCAGGCAAAGCCGTCCAGCGCGCTTTTAAAACCGCTACGCGCGAGTTCGCTCTTTTTTATGGCAGACACCACGCTCATTAACGCGGAAGCGGCTAAAACCTCGGTAACTTCTATATAAATTTCCGCCGATTTATTGAGCGTACCCGCAAACACGCGGCTGCCCGCATTTTTGGACGTGGGCAACATATTGCCCGTAATTAATTGCTCGTCAATGGAGGTTTTGCCTTGTTTGACAATGCCGTCCGCTGGCAAGCGTTCGCCGGGTTTTACAAAAATCAGGTCGCCTTTTTTTAGTTCCCCCGCAAAGACTTTTTTGAAACTGCGCCCTACGCACAAGCGGCCCGATTTGGGCAAGAAATCGTCCAGTTTTTTAACAAACACGCGGGAGCGTTCCTTTTCCTTTACCAAGCGGCGTTCCGCCCATAAGGATAATGTGATAAAAAGCGAGGTATATAAGTACAAATCCGGCACCGGACCAAAAAGCGGAACCGTTAAAAATACATTTAATGCCGAATATAATAGCCCCGAAGTAGTGCAAACCGCCGCCAAAACCGCCCAAGAAATCCGCCCTTCCCAAATATCTTTTAGGGCGGTGCGTAAAAATACATCCGAGCAAAACAGATAGTTCATCAAACACAAAATAAAAATGCCCACGTCCGCGTGGCGGAACGTGAGCGAAAATAAAATAAGCACCAAAAAGCAGGCAGATAAGAAAAAACGGTATGTGTAAGCCTTAGACGGCACCGAAAGCGCCGCCGAAACTGGGCGGGAAGACTTACGCAGTAGCACGCTCATACCTTACCGCGGGAAGAACCGCGCCGCCAAGACTCTTTCGCGCCCTTGTTCGGTGCGCATCATTTGAATTTTGGCATCGTATTTGGCCGCATTTGCCGGGTCCAACTTTTTGGCAACCATATAGTTGGCCGTCGCGGCAATGGGGTCCTCTACCGCCAGCATATCGCCCATTAAATCATACGTCGGCACATACTGGCTGGCCAGTTCCTTGGCTTTTACCAAAAGTCCCAAGGCATAATCCTTTTCGCCCTTGCGGTACATCAAATCACCCATATAATAATAGGCCAGCGCATAGGTAGGCTTAATGGTTACGGCTTCTTCCAAATCGGCATACGCATTGGCGGGGTAGCCCATTTTAATAAACGCGCGGGCACGCTCCAAGTACGGGCGGGCGTTATCGGGGTCCAAGGACATCATATATGTATAGTCGTCCACCGCAGACTCATACTGCCCCATAGCAAAATAAGTAAGCCCGCGGTTTAAGAACAAAAGGGGTTCATCTTGGCGGAGTTTAAACGCGCTGTTAAAATCGGCCAAGGCGGAAGAAGTGCGGCCCAAGCGGTAATACGCCAACGCGCGGTTCATATACGCCGTAAAATAGCGCGGATTGCGGGCCAAGGCTTCGGTTAAATAAAAAGCGGCGTCCATATTGCGCCCCGTATCTACATAAAGCGCGCCCAAGTTGTTATATGTTTCGGGCAAATTGGGGTTTACCTCTATGGATTTTAAATAATCCCGCTCCGCAAACGAACGGTTCTTCGCGCGTTCCTGCGCGTTTTTGACGGGTAAACGCTCCCATAATAAGCCTCTGTTGGCCAAGGCGGCGGCGTTTTCGGGGTTTTGTTTTAGTAGGCGGGTATAGAGTTGGATAGCCTGCGTGAAATTTCCCTTAGAGGTAGCCAGTTGGGCTTCCTTAAATAAACGCGTGTCGCTGCTGCAAGCCGCGGCCAACAACAAGGCCGCCAAAACGATACATACTTTCTTCATTTAGCCTCCCGTTTGGGTGCGTGAAAAAATAAGGATAATACAAACAAGCACGCCCCAATGGTAATGAAAGAGTCCGCCACGTTAAACACGGGCCAAACCCGAAAATCCAAAAAGTCCACTACAAAGCCTAACGTTATTCTATCATAAAGATTGCCCAGTGCACCCGCCAAAATGAAGACAGCCCCCCATTTGACGAGTTTTCCGTGCTCCGTCAGGTCCTTCCAACTAAATACAATATACGCAATCACGGCCAGCATTACAAAAATTAACGCAAAGTTGCCGTTTTGCATCATACCAAAGGCCGCGCCCGTATTTTCCACATACCGTAAGTGGAAAAACGGGCACAGTTCCAAAGGTTTTTCAATCAGCAGGCGCAAGGCCAGTACCTTGGTCAGACGGTCCAAGAATAAAATTCCGGCCGCACTCCACAGCACCGCTTTGTTCTGGCTGCACCAAGTAAGGGCGGCTTTAAACCCCTTACGCACCAACTTTTTCCTCGCTGTCCACGCAAATATGCTCTTTTTCCAGCACGCCAGCACAGCGGGCGCACAAGTCGGCATAGTGGGCGTTGGAACCAACATCTTCCTTCCATTGCCAGCAGCGGGCGCATTTATGCCCGGCGGCGTGTTCGCAAGAGACCGTCAGTTCGTCCTCGCCGTCTGCAATTTCCACCGCGGACACAATGGCGATTTCCGGCCACAAGTCCTTAGTTTCCTGCAAGAAAGCCTTCATTTCCGGCTTAGACGTTTTAAAAATGACCTTGGCTTCCAACGAGGAGCCAATCACACCTTTTTGGCGGGCATCCTCCAACACCTTTTGCACGGTTTCGCGCACGCGGCGGATTTTGTTCCACTTTTCTTCCAGTTTTACATCCGGAATCAGCGAAGCGTTCGCCGGCATATTAGAAAGGAAAATGCTCTGCGGCAAGTCGCGCCCCAAGGCGGTTTTGCGCAGTTCCTGCCAGGCTTCTTCGGCCGTGAAGGAAAGCACGGGCGCCATTAATTGCAACAACGTTACCGCAATTTCCGCCAGTACGGTTTGCGCACTGCGGCGCGCCGGAGACGAAGCCCCCAGCGTATATAAGCGGTCCTTGGACGCATCCAACATAAAGGAGGACAAATCCAAAATACAGAAATCCGTAATGGCACGCATTGCACGGCGGAAGTTAAATTCCTCGTACCCGGCGTGGACTTCTTGGATTAAGGCGTCCAAGCGGCCCAGCATATAGCGGTCCATTTCGGCTAAATCTTTGCCCGCCACCTTATGCAAGGCCGGGTCGTAATCGGACAAGTTGCCCAGCGCATAGCGCACCGTGTTGCGGATTTTGCGGTAGGTATCAATCGGCCCGCCCAAAATTTCGTCCGAAATGCGCACATCGCCTTGGTAATCGGCAAACGACACCCACAAGCGCAAGATATCAGCGCCGTATTTGTTGATTACATCTTCGGGGTCCACGCTGTTGCCCAAGGATTTGTGCATCGGGCGGCCCTGCTGGTCCAGCACCATACCGTGCGTTAAAATGGTTTTAAACGGAGCGGTGCCTTCCAGCGTGAAGGACGGAATATAGGAACTTTGGAACCAACCGCGGTGCTGGTCGGACCCTTCGGAATACACATCCGCCGGGAAATCCAAGCCGCGGTCCTTTAACACCGCCGCCCAAGATACACCGGAATCCAACCACACATCCAAGATGTCGGTTTCCTTTCTAAATTCGTGGCAGCCGCAATCACAATGATAATCTTCCGGCATTAATTTTTCCACCGGGTCAGTAAACCAAAAATCGGAACCTTCGGCCATTGCGCGCTTTTTGATAAAGGCAAACAAGTCGTGGTTGACTTGGGCTTTGCCGCATTTTTTACAATATAGAATCGTTACGGGCGTACCCCAGAAGCGCTGGCGGGACAAGCACCAATCCGGGCGCAGGCCAATCATAGAGCGCATACGTTCCTCGCCGCCGGCGGGGTAGAATTTGACGTTGGAGAGATTGTCCATTAATTTCTGGCGCAAACCATCCTTGTCAATGCTCATAAACCATTGTTCCGTGGCGCGGAAGATAATCGGGTTGTGGCAGCGCCAGCAATGCGGATAACTGTGCGTAATTTCCTGTTCTTTAATGAGCGCGCCGATTTCGTCCAATTTTTTAACCATTAACGGGTTGGCTTCAAAGACGTGCATCCCTTCAAAAATGCCCGCATCCTTGGTGTAGCACCCCTTTTCGTCCACGGGGCAGAAGGTTTCTAGGCCCCATTGTTTGCCGGCGCGGAAGTCGTCCTCGCCGTGGCCGGGTGCGATATGCACAATACCCGTACCCGCATCCATCGTTACAAAATCGGTCCAAATAATCGGGTTTTCCTTATGCGTAAGCGGGTGGAAATATTTCATCCCCACCAAATTGGCTCCGGGGACTTTGCCCGCTTGGGTGCAATCCAAGCCGGACACCTTCAAAAATTCTTCCGCCAATTTTTCAGCCAAAATGTAGTATTCCTGCGTGTTGGAATCCTGCAAGATTACATAATCTTCGGTATTGGAAACCGCCGCCGCCATATTGGACGGAATCGTCCACGGCGTAGTGGTCCAAATCACTAGGCTAATCGGCTTTTCGTAATTCAGGTTGCCCAACACTTCTTTATTGGGATTGACCAGTTTAAAGCGCAAATAAATGGACGAAGATTTAACATCCTTGTATTCGGTCTCCGCATCGGCGAGGGCCGTTTCGCAATGGGCGCACCAAGTAATCGTTTTTTGGCCCTTATAGACGTAGCCCTTTTCAATCAAATCCAAGAATACGCCAATCGTAATACCCTCGTAACGCGGGGACATCGTCAAATACGGGTTATCCCAATCGCCCTGCACGCCCAAGCGTTTGAAGCCTTGGCGTTGGATATCAATAAATTTAGCCGCAAAGGCGCGCGCTTTTTTGCGGAAGGCAGGCACATCGGTAATGTGCTTTTTGTCTTGTTTTAATTCCTTTAAAAGCGCCTGTTCAATCGGCAGGCCGTGGCAGTCCCACCCCGGCACATATGGCGTATAATAGCCGGACATAGAGCGGCTTTTTAAAATAATATCCTTAATGGTTTTATCAAGCGCGTGACCGATGTGAATTTTCCCGTTGGCGTAGGGCGGGCCGTCGTGCAAGACAAAATGTCTGCCAGCCTCGTTCTTTTTGAGCATTGCTTCGTACAAATGGATAGATTTCCAAAAGTCCAAAATTTTGGGTTCTTTTTGCGCCAAACCGGCACGCATCGGGAAGTCCGTTTTAGGTAACAAAACGGTATGGGAATACTTATTTTTTGCCATTGAAAAATTCACTCCAATATATAAGGATATTTATATTATAGAAAATTTAAGGAAAAGAAAACGCCCCGTACGCTAAAAAATCCACGCCTCTGATTCATTTTGTCGTGCACCTATTGTTTTACAAAATTTGGCACCCTCTTTCGCCTCTTGGGCATCCACCTCTGGGGCTGTAAAATAACATGCCCGGACAAAAAGTCCTTTTCCATCTAAAAGCCACGGAATAAACATAATCTGAAAACTGGCTGGCAGGGTATCGTCATCTCCTATAATCATAAGAAAAGGCTCCTTTCCAATGATAAGTTCTGTTTTATCTTTTCTATACGTAGAAAAAACTTCTGGGTTTGGTGAAAAATTGTAAAATTCTCCGTCTGGTCCCGACACTCCATTTTGAAAGCCACTAAATGAAATATCCAGTTCTTCCCAATTTTGGGTAAATGTACCATTTGCCAAATAATACATTTGCTCCGCTTTATAAATTTGCTCTACATAAGAACGCAAATTCCCATACTTTACCCTAGCAACCGCCTTCTGGTATTGGGGCACTGAAACCGATACCAAAATACCTAAAATTAAAACAACCACCAACATTTCTACAAGCGTAAAACCTTTCATATTATCTTTCCTCGCCCGTTTGCCGGTGCAAATAATCGTGCAGTTTTTCAAGCGTTTCGCGGCTGATGGTGTGCTCCATTTTGCAGGCATCAATATCGGCCGTTTTGGGCGTTACACCCAGCACCTGCGTTAAAAAGCGGCTCAAAATGGCGTGGCGTTTTTTAACGTCCTCCGCCGCCCGGCGGCCCTTGGCCGTCAGTTCAATGCCTTTATACGGCTGGTGAACCATATAGCCCGCTTCCGCTAGGGCCTTCACCGCACCCGTAACGCTGGGGGTTTTTACGCCCAACATATCGCGGATATCGCTCACGCGCGCAATGCCTTCCTCGTTGGCACAGAGAGAGACAGCCTCTAAATAATCTTCCATATTAGACGTTAATTTCATACTTTCCCCCGTAGTAGATTTGTGTATATCTTAACATATTTTTATCCTCTTGCTTTTGTTTGGTAGATTTGCTTATATGGGAGTATCCCACCCCAAGGAGCGTTTATGGATACGAACAGTTATATTGCCGGATTTATGGAAGCACAAACCAAAAAGGACCCCGCCCAAAAGGTTTTTCACCAAGCGGTGTTTGAAGTGGTCAGCACCTTAAAGCCCGTTTTGGAACAAAAACCCCTATACATAAAAGAACGCATTTTGGAACGCATCGTAGAGCCGGAGCGCACCATTATCTTCCGCGTGCCGTGGCAGGACGATAAGGGTGAAATCCACGTCAACCGCGGTTTCCGCGTGCAATACAACAGCGCCTTGGGCCCGTACAAAGGCGGGATGCGCTTTCACGCCACAGTTACGCAGGATGTGCTGAAATTTTTAGGGTTTGAACAGGTCTTTAAAAACAGTTTAACAACGCTCCCCTTGGGCGGCGGAAAAGGCGGAAGCGATTTTGACACGCGCGGCAAGTCCGACAGCGAGGTAATGCGCTTTTGCCACTCGTTTATCAACGAACTGTACCACCACATCGGCTATCATACCGATATTCCCGCGGGCGACCTGGGCTGCGGGGCGCGCGAAATCGGTTATATGTTCGGCCAATACAAAAAATTAACCAACGATTTTACAGGTGCCTTTACAGGTAAAAAGCCCAACTGGGGCGGCAGCCTGCTTCGCCCGGAAGCCACGGGCTACGGCGTAGCGTATTTTACGCAGGAAATGCTGGCCACGCGCGGGGATAGTTTAAAGGGTAAAACGTGTATTGTTTCCGGTGCGGGCAATGTGGGCATTTACGCCATAGAAAAATTAACGCAATTAGGCGGAAAGGTCGTGGGCTTTATGGATTATGACGGCAGTATTTACGACGGGCACGGCGTGGACGAAGAGAGGCTTGCCTTCTTAAAGGATTTAGTATTTGTGCGCCGCGGCAGTCTAAAAGAATACGCCCAAAAATTCAAAACCGCCCAGTTCCGCCCGGGCCAAAAAACGTGGGATATTCCGTGTGATGTCGCCTGTCCTACCGCGTGCGAAAATGAACTAAACGAAACAGACGCTAAAATGCTCCTTAAAAACGGGTGCAAATGCGTCTGCGAGGGCTCCAATATGCCCTGCACGCCGGAAGCGATTGCGGCCTTTCAGGCGGCTGGCATTTTATATTCACCCGGCAAGGCGTCCAACGCGGGCGGCGTGGCGGTTTCGGGCTTAGAAATGACGCAAAACAGTATGCGCGTGTATTGGACGCGCGAAGAAGTGGACAAATACTTACAGCGCATTATGTCCAACATCCACACCAGTTGCCTGGCCTCAGCCGCGGAATACGGTTTAACGGGCAACTATATGGCAGGTGCGAACATTGCGGGCTTTAAAAAAGTAGCCGACGCAATGATAGACCAAGGATTAGTATAAGTTACTTGATGTTTTTAGTGTTAAAAATCCGGGTTTCTGCTTGTTGGCGGAAACCCGGATTTCTAAATAGTACAACTACCCATTAATTACTGGGCGCACTTGCCGCCGGCTGCTGTGGCTGGGGGTTGCGGCGGGAATAAATTTTATTCACAATCACCGCAATAGACCCGTCCCCGGTTACGTTGCAGGCCGTACCGAAGGAGTCCATCGCAATGTAAAGCGCAATCATCAGGCCGAGTTCCGCTTCGCCAAAGCCCAGCATACTTTGCAAAATACCCAACGCCGCCATAATGGCCCCACCCGGCACCCCGGGAGCCGCCACCATTGTTACCCCCAACATGCAAATAAACCCGGCGAACTGTTCAAAGGGCATATTCATCCCGCTCATAAACACAATCGCCAACGCACAGGCCACAATTTTCATCGTACTGCCAGATAAGTGAATCGTGGCGCACAGCGGCACCACAAAGCCGGCCACCTCTTCGCGCACGCCGATTTTGATGGTCTGTTTAAGCGTTACGGGAATCGTAGCCGCGGAGGACTGCGTGCCGAGCGCCGTCATATACGCCACCAACATCGTTTTAAGCATTTTAAACGGATTTTGGCGTGCAATCAGGCCCGCCAGCGTGAATTGCAATACCAACATCACGGCCGTAATCGCAAAAATAAGCACGATGATTTTGGCAAATACGCCCAGCACTGAGACAACCTGCCCGGCAACCGTCATATTTAAAAAAATGCCAAAAATGTAATACGGAAGCAGCGGGATAATCACGCGTGCAATCACGCGGTCAATAATATCACGCAAATCCAGCATTACACCCTTTAAGCGACTGCCCTGAATAACCGCCATACCAAGCCCCAGCGTAAACGCCAGCACAAGCGCGGTCATTACGTCCATTAAAGGCGGCATCGCTACCGTGAAATACGGCTTTAACTCCGCGCTGGCGGCAAACTGCGTGGTTTTAGCCGTCGCATCCAAGAGATAAGGGAAAGTCAATTCGGAAACGCCGTAACTAAAAAAACCCGAAGCCAACGTAAACCCATAGGCAAGCGCGGCGGTAATAAACAAAAGTTTCCCCGCACTGCGGCCCAGTTCCGCAATGCCCGGGGCTACCAAGCCCACAATTAACAGCGGAATAATAAAGCCCAAAAAGTTGCCAAACAAACCGTTAAAGGTTAGCGACACGCGCACCAGCCACTCCGGGAAGAAGAGCCCGCACGCAATACCCGCCGCAATGGCGCAAATCACGCCCGGCAGTAAGCCCCATTTTAATTTGAGGTGTAATTTTCTTTTTCTGAATTTAATCATATATACTCTTTTGGCACAACATTTCTATTATACGAATTTGAACCCAATAACGGTACTATTTTATCCGCGCGCGGCCATTTGGTAAAATGTGGATATGCAAGTAAAAATCAATATTGACGGCGGCAGCCGCGGAAACCCCGGGCCGGGAGCCTCGGCCTATGTGATTTGCGCAATGGACGGCAAAATGTTAGCGCAAGAAGGGCATTTTATGCCCCATTGTACCAATAACCAGGCGGAATACACCGCTTTGAAACTCGCGCTTATAAAAGCCGCGGAACTGGGTGCTACGGAACTTTTTATCATTTCAGACTCGTTACTTTTGGTAAAGCAATATCTGGGCGAATACAAGATTAAAAACCCCGATTTGGCCGCCCGTATGCTGGTCATCCGCCGCCTGGCTGCGCGGTTTACCGTGCATATCAATCACGTTTTACGCCATTTAAATAAAGCACCCGACGCCCTGGCCAACAAGGCGATGGACGCCAAACAATCGGTGGGCTATAACCCTATTAAACAGTTGCCCACGGACGACGAAATCTTTGCCGAACCTCAGGCCAAAGGCAATGTGGTAAACGGCGTAGAGGTAACCCCGGTGGTGCGGGAGGAAAAGAAGCCCGCCGCTAAAAAAGTTAAAAAGCCGCTCCCCGAGCAAATGGATTTATTCGGCGGATTTTGATTAATTTTGCTACAATATTTTGGGCAACCCAGATAACCGCTCCCGGCCAATTTCGGTTTGGGGGAGGAACTTCCGGACTCCATAGGGCAAGTGCGCCGCTTGAAAAGGCGGGACGGCGGGGCTATATCACCCCGCTGGACGGAAAGTACAGCAGAAAACAAACCGCCCGCAAGGGTAAGGGTGAAATGGTGCGGTAAGAGCGCACCGCGCGTTTAGCAATAAACGCGGCACGGCAAACCCCGCACGGAGCAAGGCCAAACCGGTCCACACGCGGCCCGCGTTCGCGACCAAGTAGGCCGCCAAGAGTAATGGTTATCACAGCCTGAAAAGGCTGACAGAATCCGGGGTATCGGTTGCTTATCCGCGTTTTCAACCAGGAAGCGCGGATTTTTTATGTATAGGTCCTAGACAAAACATAGGCCCTTTGGCTCTGTTTTTTTGGTTTAAAAACTATTATACTGAAAGTATTAAAGGAGAATTTATGCTAAATACTAAACAACTTTTTTCTTTTGTACTTATTGCCGCGGCCGCTTGGCCCGCGCAAAACGCCGTCGCGCAAGTAAGGCCCGGCTCCGTAATAAAAGCCAATACATCCGTTGCCAAAGGACTTGATAAGGCGGTAAAATCAACAGTAAAAGCGGCAAAGGTTCCCGCTTTTACCACAAAGGCCACTCACTCAGTTTATCCGTCCCAAGCGCTTAATTTTGTGCCGTCCAACAAAGCGCCCAAAGCCACTGCGCTAAACCCCAAAATCCCCGTTACGCCCAATTTGGACTCCGTACTCATCTACGGCAAGGAACGGGAACGTTACCGCGTGGTACGCGAAGAATTGCAAAATATGTCCGTCAAAATGCCCAAGGAGCAATCGGCTAATATCGCCGCCTATTTGCGCCACTCGGTACCGGACGAAACAATGCGCTATATGCAGGAACGCTACCAAAAGGTTCTTAATTTAATTAATAAGAACCAACAGGAGGTTACCGCTTTCTTTACCTATGCTTCTCTGCCTGGGGAAGGACGCGTGCCGAATATGCAAGAAAAAAACGCTTTAAGCAGCGCAATGTATAACACGTTAATGGCTATCCGCAATTTAAAGGCGGATTTGCCGGACGATCCGTTCCTGGCTATGCAGGATGAATATTGGGCCACCGCCTACGAAGGCTTTAACCCACTACTGGCAGGGCATATCCGCACGCAAGCCGTAATGCCGCGCGGGGATTTCCGCAAGTTTGACCATAAGGAATTTGACTTAATGAACCCGGACGGTACGGATTATGTATTGCCGCAGGCCGACACCTTGATTTTGGACCCGGATGAAATGGAAGAAATGGATTCCTACGCCTATGTGCGTATGCGCCAGCAAAATCCGCCCATTACGCAAGAAAATGCCGCCATTGAACGCACCGAACTCTTAAAGCACATCCCGGCGGGTATGCACATCGCCATTATCAACGACGACACCTTGCCGCTGGTCAACTTTAAGGGCTGGGCCGAAAAAGGCTACTTTGGCGAAGGAGCCACCGTAGATACTTTTAAAAACGGGCTTGATTTCTTGGATTCAATGAAATACATCAAATACGATTTAGTCATCACGGACCTGTTGGTTCCCAACGGCGGCAAGGCGATGATGAAGGACCTGCGCCTGAAAGACGACCGCGTCCCCGTGATTGCTATGAGCAAATACGACCGTGGCGAAGCGGGCGAAAAGGATTTGTTTACCCACGGTATGGACGGTTACTTGTGGTACAACAACAACGTAAACGAAGGTGCTTACGGATACATTGAAGTCCTGCGCGCCCTCAAAAACTACTATTACTACAAGGGCCTGCACAATTGGGGCAGATAATTTAACAGTACAGACGAAAATCCCCCGGCCGAAAACCGGGGGATTTTTTATGATAAATTTTTTACTTTCTTGACAGATCTTACTCCGAAAGAGGAACACAGCAGATTCCCGACAACAACACTCGGAAATGACAAAAGAACTCGTTCTATTTCGCTGGGGATTTGTTATCCCCGGCCGGAGTAACCTCTTTTTTAGGCGCATTGGCCAAAGTTTGCGGAATTGTAAACCAAAAGGTGGAACCTTGCCCCAAGCCCGCGCTTTCCACGCCAATTTCGCCCCCGTGCGCGTTTACAATCTCCTGCGCAATGGATAATCCTAATCCCCAGCCCTGTTTTTTAAGCGTGCGGTCGTTTTCGGACTGGTGGAATTTTTGAAAGATTTTGCTCTTTTCACTGTGCAAAATACCGGGGCCGTTATCAATTACCTTAAACGTCAGCCACCCGTTGGATACATAATAGCGCGCTTCCACCCGCCCGCCCTGGGGCGAAAATTTAAGCGCGTTGCCGATTAAATTATTAATCACCTGCGAAATGCGGAAGCGGTCCGCCTCTACGGTTACCTCGGCAGGATATTCGCACTTTTGCAGAAAGATGCCCCGCTTTTGGGCGTTTACCGACTGCAAGGTAATAACATCGTTTAAAAGCGCGTTAAAGTTAAAGGGGCGCATATCCATTTTAAACCGCCCAGACTCAATCATAGAAATATCCATTAAGTCCGCCATAAGCATATTCATATTGTCCGTGGCTTTTAAAATGTTGTTCAGGGCGATTTGCTCGTTCGTACCGCCCGTGCCCTGCGGGCTGTCCATCATCAGCACGGAGGTAAAGCCCTGAATAGAGGAAAGCGGTTGACGCAGGTCGTGCGCCACGATAGACATAAATTTGGCGCGGATTTCGTTCAAACGGTTTAGTTCCTGATTGGAGAGGCGCAACTTTTCCACCATATGTTCCAGCACATTTACCTTGCCGGATAGTTGCATTTGCAAGGTAGCAATTTGCTGCTGGTAGTTGTGCTCGGCCTTCATAATGGTACGTTTCATTTTTTTGAGCACAAATTTGCGCGTCAGCCAATAAGTAAGCAGCGACAACAACGATGCCACCAACAACGAATACGAAGCGATAATCTGCCAAAAAGTCATCTCGTTCTCCTATTTTACCGTAAAGGGTTGGCCCAAGGTTTTTTCCAAATCGGCGCGGGATACGCCCCCCTCGCGCAGCAGCAGGGGCTTGTCCGTCAAATCCACCACGCTGGAAGCCGTGGGCGACAACTGTCCGCCCAAGAAGATATAGTCCGCCTTACCGTCAAACGTCTTTAAAATGGTTTCTTCGTCCGTGAGTACGGGCTGTCCGTGCAGGTTGGCGCTGGTGCAGGCCATCGGATGCGCCATACGGGATAATATGTTCACCAAAAACGGATTGCCCGGCACGCGCAAACCAATTCCTTTAAAACCGCGTGTAAGGCTTTTGCCCTTGGCGGTTGGCGGCAAAATAATGGTAATCTCCCCCGGCCAATAGGCTTGTGCCAAGCGTTCTGCCCCGGCGGAAAATTCCGCCACGGCCTTGGCCTGCGCCACGGAACCCGTCAAAATTTGAAGCGGACTGGTGGCGGGGCGTTCCTTTATTTGATAAATGCGCAAAATGGACGCTTCGCAAAATGCACCCGTGCCAATACCATAAACCGTATCCGTGGGTACTACGGCCACGGCGCCTTCGTCCAGCGCGTGCGCGGCGGACAAAATATCGGTTTCCGTCATTTCGCTTACTTTAAAAATACGGGTCTTGCTCATCGGGTTCCTCCTCCGCTTCGGCCGGGCGGTCCAAAATCATTACAAACTCGCCCTGAACCTTGCTCTTTTTGGCCAATTCCGCCGCCAGCGAGGCCGCCGTTCCCCTTATCCACTCTTCATACACCTTGGAAAGTTCCCGCGCCAAGATAACGGGCGTTTCTCCCCCCAAGGTCTTGGCAACCAGTTCCAGCATTTTTACCACGCGGTACGGGGATTCGTACAGCACCACCGGGTGGTTTTGGCTATACGCCACCGCAATTAGTTTAGCGGCCTTGCCCGGTTTGCGCGGCAAAAAGCCCAAAAAGGTAAATGCTCCGCCCGTAATGCCCGCCCCGGCCAAGGCGCACGCTACCGCGCTGGGCCCCGGCAGAGAGGATACCTTTATGCCGCTTTTCACGGCTTCTTTGACGAGTTTCCACCCCGGGTCTGAAATGCACGGCGTGCCACAGTCAGACACCAAGGCGCACGTTTTGCCGCTTTTTAACGCTTCCAAACAGCGCGCGACGGAGCGGTCGTCATTTTCGTTATAGCGGTAGAGCGGCTTAGAAATGCCGAAATGGGAAAGCAAAATTTGGGTGCGGCGCGTGTCCTCGCACAAAACGGCGTCGGCGGTTTTGAGCGTTTCCAATGCGCGCAGGGTAATATCCTGCAAATTGCCAATAGGCGTAGGAACGATATAGAGCATATAGTAAAAGTATATAAAAAAGAAGGGACAAGCGGAAAATTACAAAAATAAATGTACCACTCATAAAGCGTATTTAGTAAAATATATCTTTGTTATTTAATTCACATAAACAGAGGAAAAACAGAAGGAAATGTCTAAAATTCTGTCCAAAATTAAACTCAACACCTTCGCTATTATTTTATCTATCGTAGCGGTGGTGGCCGCGCTGACCTGGATTGTGCCCAGCGGCGCCTATGACAAAATGGACGTGGACGGCCGCCAGGTCGTCGTAGCCGGAACGTATCACGCGGTGCCGGCCAACCCGCAAGGTTTGTTTGACGTGTTAAAAGCCCCCATTAAAGGCTTTTCCAATACGGCAGAGGTAATTGTATTTCTGCTTGTTATCGGCGGGGTGCTTTCCGTGGTGGAAAAAACAGGCGCGATTGCCGCCGGTATTCAGGCCGCCAGCGGATTTTTCCAACGCAAACCCAAACTGCGCTTTCTGTTTATTCCGCTTGGAATTATTGTATTCTCGTTGTGCGGGGCGACATTTGGTATGTGCGAAGAAGCCCTTATCTTTATCCCGATTTTTATCCCCTTGGCTCTATCCCTGGGATACGACTCCGCCCTCGGTACCGCAATTCCGTTTATCGGCGCGGGCGTAGGCTTTGCGGCCGCGTTTACCAACCCGTTTACCGTGGGTATCGCGCAGGGGATTGCCCAAGTGCCGCTGTATTCCGGCATTGGATACCGCTTTACCATTTGGATTATCTGCACGACGGTAGTTATCAGTTGGTTAAGCGTGTATGCGCGCAAAATCCGCAAGGACCCGACCAAAAGTTTAACTTATGAGTTTGATATTGAAAAACGCAAAGAATTAAAACTCAATAAAGAAGAAACCAAAATGACCCGCCGCCAAAAATGGGTGCTCTTAGCCTTTGGCCTAGGGATGGTGGGGCTGGTTATCGGCGTGTTAAAACCCCAAATCTGCGAAATGATTAAAGGGATGTGGGGCGTGGATTTAATGGAAATCCTGCACTTGGAAGCCGAGGGCTGGTACATTACCGAAATTGCCGCCTTATTCTTGGGCGTGGGCTTTTTGTGCGGATTTTTGGGCAAAATGAATATGCAAAAATTTACCGACGCGTTCTTTGACGGCGTGCGCGGTATGGCGGAAATTGCAATGCTTTTGTGCTTTGCACAAGCGATCGTAATTATCGCCAACAATGGGCATATTTTGGACACAATGCTTAACTGGATGTCCGCCGCTATCAAACATTTGCACCCGGTGTGTGCCTCGTGGGCGGCGATGATGCTGCAAACGGTGATTGACTTCTTTATCCCCTCGGGCAGCGGCAAGGCCGTGCTGACGATGCCGATTTTGGCCCCGTTGGCCGACCTTATCGGCATTACGCGCCAAACGATGGTGCTGGCCTTCCAGTTGGGCGGCAGTTGGATGAATATGGTCATCCCGACCGACCCTGTAACCATTGCGGCTATCGGCTTTGCGCGCATTGCGTATCCGAAATGGCTGAAATGGATGCTGCCTTTGTTAATTGTGATGTATTTGCTGTCGTTCTTGCTGTTAGTGCCGCCGTATTTTATGAAGTGGCAATAATTTTTTACGTCCCGCCGCAATTTTTGGATTTTAATATAAAAATCCTTGTTTGAGCCGGCGGGGCGTTTTTTATTAAAAAAATGCCGTACCTAAAAAGAGGAAAACAAAAGTAAATGAAAAAAATGCTGTGCAACACCTATTTTTTGGTGTTCTCCATTATGCTGTTCGTGGCCGCGCTGACTTGGATTGTCCCCTCCGGCCAATACGACCGCTTGGAACAGGACGGCCGCACCTATGCGGTGGCCGGTTCTTATCACCAAGTGGACCGCAACCCCCAAGGCGTAGGCGACGTGTTAGCCGCCCCGGTGGAAGGGTTCACCCAATGCGCGGAAATCATCGCGTTTATTTTGGTAGTGGGTGCGCTGTTTACGATTATTGAACGCACAGGCGCTATCAATACGATGATTAAAAAGGTCAGTCTGTTCTTTTCCAACAAGCCCCGTTACAAAAAACTGTTCATACCCGTATGTATGTTTCTGTTTTCGCTATGCGGAGCCTTGTTTGGGATGGAAGAAGAAACGCTTATTTTTATCCCTATCTTTATTCCGCTCGCGCTATCGCTGGGGTATGACACCGTAGTCGGTATGTCTATCCCGTTTATCGGCGCGTTTACCGGGTTTTCTTCGGCGTTTGTAAACCCGTTCACCGTCGGCATCGCGCAAACGATTGCCCAACTGCCGATGTATTCCGGCTGGCAATACCGCCTGCTGATTTGGTTCGTCTTTACGTCCGTGGTGGCGGGGTTCTTTACCTGGTACGGCGAACGCGTGCGCAAAAACCCCACCAAGAGTTTAACCTATAAAATGGACTTGGAAAAACGCGCCGAACTGAAAATCATCAATGACGTGGTAGTGGACGAATCCTTCCGCTTAACCCGCGCGCACAAACTGGTAATTGTTTCTTTTATTATCGGTATGGGCATTTTGTTCTACGGCGTCATCCGCTACCAATGGTATATGATTGAAATTGCCGCGGTGTTTTTAGGCGTGTCTATTGCCAGCGCGTACTTTGGCAAACTGACGCTGGACCAAACGACCGACGCGATTATTGACGGTGCCAAATCTATGATGGGCGTATGTATTTTAATGGCGCTGGCGCGCTCTATCGTAATTGTAGCCACCAACGGGCATATTTTGGATACCTTCCTGCACCTTATGACCCAAAGCGTGGGCAGCCTGCACCCGATTTTGGCCTCGCAGGCGATGTTTATCATCCAAACGGTGCTGAACTTCTTTATCGCTTCCGGCTCCGGCCAAGCGGTGCTGACAATGCCGATTATGGTGCCGCTGGGCGACTTGGTAAACGTGTCGCGCCAAACGGTCATTTTGGCCTACCAGTTTGGGGAAGGCTGGGGCAACCCGATTATCCCCACCGCTCCCGTTACAATGGGGGCCTTGGCCTTGGCCGGGATATCCTATCCGGCGTGGGTAAAGTGGTTTATGAAATTAGAGATTATTTTAATTGTACTCTCTATGCTGCTGCTGATACCCGCCTACTATATTTGGTAAAATGACAATAAGCCCCTTGGCCCGCCAAGGGGCTTTTTAAAATATGTTAAACGAATTAAAAACCATTTCTTATTTCCATTGGCTGGACTGGGCGGTCTTTTTTGCCGTGCTCTCCGCCACCGTGGCCGCCGCGGTGTACGGCATCCGCAGGTTAAATAAAAAGCAAGCGGCTAAACCCGCCGGCGCGCTGGACTATTTGTTAATGGGACGGCAACTTACGCTCCCGCTGTTTGTGGCTACCTTGGTTGCCACTTGGTACGGCGGAATTTTCGGCGTGAACGAAATTACATTTAACTACGGCATTTATAACTTTGTTACGCAAGGGGCGTTTTGGTATATTTCTTACTTAATTTTCGCCTTTTTTATTACCGATAAAATCGCCCGCTTTAAATCCGTTACCTTGCCCGATTTAACGGGCCAAATGTTCGGCCCCAAATCCGCCAAAGTGGCCGCCGTTTTTACCTTTTTTTACATTACCCCGGTGGCGTATGTGCTTAGTTTAGGGATGTTTTTGCATATGGTGTTTGGCATTGGCGTACTGCCCGGTATGGTGCTGGGGACGCTTTTTACAGGGCTTTACAGCGCGTGGGGCGGGTTCCGCTCGGTGGTGTTTTCCGACTTGGTGCAATTTTTTGTAATGTGCAGTGCGGTGCTGCTTGTGGTGCTGTTTTCCGTAGGGACCTTTGGCGGCCTTTCCTTTTTAAAGGCCAATTTGCCCGCCTCGCACTTTACCCTTACCGGGGGCAATTCGTGGCTAAATACGCTTATTTGGGGCTTTATCGCGCTTTCTACGCTTATTGACCCCAGTTTTTACCAACGGTGCTTTGCCGCCAAAAGCCCGGCCGTTGTTAAAAAGGGCATTTTGATTTCCACCTTTATTTGGTTTTGCTTTGACTTATGCACCACGGCGGGCTCTTTATATGCGCGGGCCGTTTTGCCGCAGGCCGAACCGGGGCAGGCGTATTTCTTTTACGCTATCCAGTTACTGCCCGTGGGCTTAAAGGGCTTTTTTGTGGCCGGGATTTTGTCCATCATCCTTTCCACGTTAAACTCCTTTTTATTCATCGCGTCCAATACGTTAAGTTTTGACCTGCTGCGCTTCCGCGTTAAAAACATTGTGCTCTCCAACCGCGTGGCTATCTTTTTGGTGGGAGCCTTGGCTATTTTTATGGCGCATATTTTCCACGGCAGTTTTAAGGAAATTTGGCTTGTGTTGGGCTCGTACTTTTCCGCCTGTTTATTGGTGCCGATTTTAATGGGATATTTGTATCCGGGCCGCATTAGCGACCGTTTGTTTGTGGCATCTTCGCTTACCAGCGCGGCCACGATGACGGCTTGGCGTTTTATCCCCAAGCACGAAGTTTTAGAAGCCTTGGACCCGTTTTACATTGGAATTTTGACGGGACTTATCATCCTGCTGATTTTCCGCCAAAGAGGAGGAACGCCCATTGCGCGCATTACTTATCGGTAACGGGGAAACCCAAGAAGCCGCCTTTTTACAACACCTTGCCAAACAGGCCGATTTGATTTTGGCCGCTGACGGTGGGGCCGACAGGGCCTTGTCCGCCGGGGTCCGCCCGGACGTGATTATCGGGGATTTGGATTCGGTTTCCCCCCAAGCCAAAAGTTTGGTTCCGGCGGAGAAATTAATTTTTGTAAACAACCAGAATAACACGGATTTGGAAAAAGCGCTTGATTATCTGTCCGCACACAGATGTACGCAATGCACGCTGACGGGGTTTGTCGGCGGGCGGTGGGATTTTACATTTGGGAATTTTTTATCGGTTTACCCGTATTTGGATAAAATGGATATTTGCGTGGCGGGCAAGGGCTGGAAGATTTGGCCGCTGACGCACTCCGTTAAAAAGGCAGTCCGCACGGGTGCGCGCGTGAGCCTTATCCCGGCCGCAGACTGCCAAAACGTAACCCTAAAAGGGCTTACTTACCCCTTAGAACACGCCAATTTATCTTTGGGACGGACGGGCCAAACATTAAGCAATGTGGCCAAACAGCCGGAAATAGAAATCACCTTTGACAAGGGCTTTTTATTGCTCTATATAGAAGATTAAAAAACGCGCTCATAAGAGCGCGTTTTTTATTTTATTCTTTTATATAACTTATCTGCGGCCTTTATTTCGCTTCGGGCCATTTCCAAATATTTCTTTGCTTCGTCTGTCTGCCCCAGGGCGGCTAAAACCGCCCCATAATGGTAGGCTATTTCCGCATTGGCGGCCATTGTTCCCCCATCAATAGAAGCAAGCAAATCGCGCGCTTGGTCCAATTTATTTTGCTTGAAATAAATCCAAGCCATCGTGTCCATAAACGAAGCGTCCTGCGGGCTAACCGCCAGCGCACGCGCCGCATAGGCGGAAGCCTCGTCCAAACGCACTCCGCGCTCGGCCAGCGAATACGCATACAAATTAAGCGCGGGCGCATTTTGCGGGTTTTCCCCTATCAGCATTTCCAACTGTTCTTCTAACGCCTTATACTTTTTAAGCCCGTCCAACGCGTAGGCATATTGCAAACGCGCTTCCGCGTACGAAGAATTGGTATCCAGCACCTGCGACAAGACACGCGCGGCTTTTTTATATTGGGCATTATCGTTTAAGGCCACGCCGTAAAAATAGCCGACCTCTACATTGCCCGGAAATTTTTGATAGGCCTGCGCCAAGGTATTTAAACTTTCCTGCGGTTGGTTCAAGCGTTGCAAGTAAAAACTGACCTGAACCCATTTGGAAGCGTTTTCGTTATAGTCCGCCGCATCCCGCACATACGAAGCGGCACGGGCATAATCACCCTTTTGCTCGGCAAGCAACGCCAAAAAGTACGAGGTGGGCACGTCCCCGTTATCGTCGGCCTTGGCCTTTAAAAAGTACGCTTCGGCCTTGGGCAAATCCTTTACCAGCAAAAAGACGGAGCCCATCCGCGAATAAGTTGCCGCCGAACCGTAGCCGATTTTTTCCAACTCTTCCAGTTCGTGCAGCATTAAAAAATATTGGGAGGTTTTTTCGTACACTTCCGCCCGGCCCAACATCGCCGCCGGGTCCTTGGGCGACACAGCAAGGGCCTTATCGTAATATGCCAAGGCCTGCTGGTACTGCTTACTGCGCCCGTAAATGTTTCCGGCCGTGGTGTAAATATCCGCCGCCAACGCCGGGTATTTTTCAGCCAGTTCCAAAAGTTTACTGGCCGCCTGCATACTGCCCAAAGAAGACAAAAGCGAAGCGTATTGATACAGCACCTGCGCATTTTCCGGCGCAAGGGCGAGGGCTCTCTCGTAGGCTTTTTCGGCCTCGTCCACTTGTCCCAATTTCCACTGATACGCCCCGTAAACCGTCCAATCCTCGGGGTCCGTGGTGTCCGCCGGAACGAAATCTTCATACGGCTTGGCCAGTTCGGGCTTGCCGTCGGCCAACGCCTGCGCCACTAAAAGCCGCTTGATATAAGAGGAATCCGGCGAAAGTTTTAGGGCTTGCTCCAACAAAGCAAATGCGGCAGAATCATTGGCGCGCTGAGCATAAACGGCCTTTAAAAAGGTGTTTATTTGGCGCACCTCTTGGCGGCTTTCGTCCGTAAGCGGCAGCGCAAACGCGGGCGAAAAGGATAAGCACAAAAGCAATACTAAAAATTTCTTCATAATTCCGTCCCCATAATGAGAGCGTCGTCGGTATCATTATAAAATTTTTCCCGCCGGCCCGTTTCTTTCAGCCCCGCCTTCTGGTAGAGCGAAATGGCCGGGATATTGCGTACATTTACTTCCAGCGTAACCGTCTGCCCGCCCTTGGCGCGCACCTCGGCAAGTGCCCGGGAAAGGAGCAAAAAGCCTATTCCTCTCCGGCAAGATTGCGGCCATACGGCCAAATTTAAAATCTCGCAAAATCCCGCCGCCAGCCGCAGAGCCAAAAAGCCTACAATTTCGCCGTTTTCCTCCGCGCACCACACCTGTGCAAACGGGTGGATGATTTCGCCCGCCAAGCCTTTTTCGCCCCAATGCGCACTCATCGGCTGGGCCGCTTCTATCTGCGCTAACCGGGGGGCGTCTAACGCTACGGCAGGGCGTAACTTCATTTGGGTTGCACCAGTTCAAAACGGGCGGGCTTTAAATAAAGCGGTTCCAGCGCGTTTTGGCTCCAAGCGTCCTCTTGCGCCATTTCCAGCAAGGTGGCCGGGCGGACAAAACAGTCCTTTTCCGCGGCAAAAGTATAGTGCGGGCCCACCAGTCCGGCAAGGGGCTGGCCGTCTTTATCGCTTCCCGCCAAGAAAAGCGGTTTGCCATAACCGGACAAACGGCTTAATAATTCCTCGCGGGACAACCAAGCCGGGCCCTTTTGCTCGCCGTCAAAAATCTGTAAAAAATATTCCTCTCTAAACGCGTGCAATACAACCGCCAGCGCGCCCTGCGGGTTTTCCTTCTGCCAAGTGGCAAAAGCGCGGGACTTTTCGGCCTGACGGCGAAGCACCTCAAACATAGTCGCGCCGCGCACCTGCGTTTTATTTAAAAATTGCATCATAGAAGCAAACGTAAGCGAAATGCGAATCCCGGTAAAACGCCCCGGACCGCGGATGATAAAAATACGGCCGATGTCTTCCATTTGCGCCCCGGCCTTATGAAGCAAGGCTTCCAGCGCGGGGAAGAGCAATTTTTCCTGTTTGACGCCTTTTCTGCGCACGGAAAAAATTTTACCGTCCTTTTGCGCCGTCAGCAGCAAGGGGGAGCCGGACGTGTCCATACCCAAGGTTAATTTTTCGCTGCTTTGCATAATGCCTCCAACAACGCGTCCGACACGCGCCCGAAAGACTGCAATTTAATCACGCGTTCGTCGCCTTCTTTTAAAATAAAATCCATTTCTAACCTGTCCGCCGGCAACATATGGCGAATCGGGTCCGGCCACTCGGCCAAAATAATGGCTTTTTCGTCCTCTAACATTTCTTCAAAGCCAAGGTTGAACACTTCGCCCTCTTCCAGGCGGAATAAATCAATATGGAACAAGCGGTGTTTTTTATTTTTGTATTCCTTCATCAAACTGAAACTGGCGCTGGTCGGCGAACTTTTAAGCCCCAAGGCTGCCGCCACCCCCTTTACAAACACCGTTTTGCCCGCGCCGATAGGCCCGCGCAAAAAGACAATTTCCCCGCCTTTAAGCGCAGAGGAAAACCGCTCGGCAAGCGCCAGGGTTTGCGCGCGGGAGTGAGTTGCAATTTCCGCTGTTTTCATTATTTCACCGTCTTAATACAAATTTCACGGCCGTCCACTTCGCGGCGGTCCAGGTTTACGGGGTCCAAGACTTCCTGCCCGTCCACCGAAAACACATACTTATATTCTCCCCCCGTCAGCGCGACGGAGGTTTCAAAATAGCCCTTGCGGTACGGCTTTAACACGATAGGGTCCTTGCCCCAGCGGTTAAAATCCGCCAACAGTTCCACCTTTTGCGCGCCGGGAGCCGTCAAATAAAATTTGCGGTATTTCACCTCGGTATCGTACGGCTGGCTCACGGGTTTAGCGCTGGCCAAAAGGCTTTCTTTATTAAGCGGCGCCACCGAAGCGGAACTTTCAATCGTATCGGCGGCATAATCATAATAATCCTCCGACACGGTAAAAAACCAAGTCAGCACGATCGCTATCAAAATTAAAAACAACACGAAAAGCGCACCCGGCTTTTTAATCTTGGGCATCCAAAAAACTCCTTAAATAAAAGACGGCCCCGTCGGCCTCGGCCACCTTTTTAACGGCTTGTGCATCCGCCCCGGTTTTATCCACACAACTGGCGACCAAGCGGTCAAAATGCGCCGCCGCGCACAGGCGGATAAACTCGCGCACGGACTCATAGCCGGCCTCAAATCCGGGAACAGGGCGGACAATTTTACGCCAGACAGTTTCGTTTTCGGCATTCAAACTGACGTTTACGATATCCACCACGCGGCGCAATTCGGGCACGATGTTTTTATGGTTAATTAAATTACCCAATCCGTTTGTATTCAAACGGATTTTAAAGGGCGGAAATTTGGCCTGGGCAATCCAGCCTTTGAGCGTTTGCGCCACAAACAAAAGTATATCTAAGCGCATTGTCGGCTCGCCGTAGCCGCAGAAGACCACCTCTTTAAACGGGGCGGCTTTAAGTTCCTTTTCCAAGGCGCAGACCACTTCGTTAGCGGTGGGCTCGCCGGATGATAAATTCAAATTGTTGCCGTGAAAATCCATATGCCACTTGGTTTTGATGCAAAAGGCGCACAAGTTGGGGCAGCGGTTTGTTAAATTGATATATACGCCGTCCCCAAAGCGGTACACGATTTTTGGCGTAGGTTGTTGTTCCATATAATACCTCTTATAGGTATTATACCAATTTGGCCGGGAGCCCGCCGGGCATAAAACAGGCTAGGCAAGGGGCGCGGAAAATTAATAAAATAAAAGAAATGGAGAGGTGGCCGAGCGGTTTAAGGCACTAGTCTTGAAAACTGGCGTGGAGCAATCCACCGAGGGTTCGAATCCCTCCCTCTCCGTAGAAATTGAAAACCCTGCGGGAGCAGGATTTTTGATTTCTATGAAAATATGAGGTGCGGCATAAATGACTTTATGCCACAGGGATTTGAAGCCCGCAATGTGGTGTGAGTTTGAGGCCATTGGCCGAAAGGCGAACACAATGAGGGCGGGCCCGGGCAAAATTTCCGTCAGGAAATTTATGCAGGGCGAATCCCTCCCTCTCCGTATTGTAGTTGTCAATAATTAGCATTTATCCCCGTTAGGCTTAACTCCCGACGGGGATTTTTTTATAAACAACCGATAGCATAGTATTTCAGAACCTATTTTGGGTTTTATACAAATTTATTGGATTTTATGCTGACAACACTAGATAAGAAGTTGTTTGGAATGCGCTTATTTGGAGAGAATTTCCTCTTGTTCTTGCCAATTTAAGGTTTTTATTGAGAGTAATTTTTTAAGGGTACAATCAGCCGATTGGATACCGTTTAGGATAGCACGGATAATTCGCGGAGAGAGGAAACTCAAATTAAGTAGCCGAATGATATATTGATACGATACTTTTTCTTGTTTAGCGATTTGTTGTGCACTAGCCCCATTTAATATATCTTGATGCCACTTAAATGATTGCGCTAGTATTTTGGTAAGATTTTTTGTTTGCTGTTTATCTGGCTTTGTAAATTGCCCTATAATTATTTTAGCCCCATTATCTATCGTGCCAATGTGATACATCTCTGTATAGGAACTTTCCTGTTTTAATTCTTCTGGTTTGAACAAGCGCATTTCCCGGTTTTCATAGATAGCATTAAATAGTTCTACTACTTGCTCTGTATGCAAGGTTATCTCTACTTTGTGTGGGCTTAATTGAACGCGCTTAATCAATGCTTTTTCTATGCTCCGGGTTATGGTATAGGAAGATAAAAGTTTTAATATTTTTTTCTGCTTAGCAACTTCAAAATGTTGGATATACAAATGTATTTTAGACTTTTCACGCAAGAAACGCTCAAACCAACTATCTATAAAGTTTTCCAGTAGTGGCAAAGAGACTTTCCCGATTTTGCCTAGTTTATTTGGCTCTTTGCGGATAATGGCTTGGCTTATGTAATAGCGGTACTTTTTACCGCTACTACCTGTACTCCAACTGGGGCTCATAGCGTTGCCTTTATCATCATATAGTTTGCCGGACAAAAGGCTTTTCTTTGGGTCATAATGCTGACGATTAATACGGTTGTCCGCCATTACTGCTTGGACCTGTTCAAATAGTTCTATGGGGATTATGTCTTGGTGCTCCCCCTGATATCATGTCCCTTTATGGCCTACTAAACCAATATAGGCTTTATTGCGCAAAATACAGGTTAAGTTCCCTACGGATATATTATGTCCTTGCTGTTAGAGCCAGTTTTTTAGGAGTGTGGTACTTTTGAGTTCTACATATTTTTGGAATATATCGGTAACAAGTTTTGCTTTTCCTTCATCAGGATATATCTTTTTATCCTTACGGTAATACCCCAGCGGCGGTTTGCCGCCCATCCACATACCTTTTTTCTTACTTGCGCTAATCTTATCCCTTATGCGTTCCCCTGTTACTTCCCGCTCAAATTGGGCAAAGGATAAAAGCATATTGAGCGTAAGTCGCCCCATACTGGTAGTGGTGTTAAAATGTTGGGTAATAGATACAAACGAGGCATTGTGCTTATCTAATACCTCTACTATCTTGCTAAAATCCATTAAACTGCGGGTTAATCGGTCTATTTTGTAAACAACGATAATATCAACAAGACCGTTTTGAACATCTTGGAGTAGTCGTTTTAGGGCCGGCCTTTCCATATTGCCGCCTGAATACCCGCCATCATCATACTCATTAGGCAATAATTGCCAATTCTCGTGCTTTTGGCTCTTAATGTAGGATTCACACGCTTCCCGCTGGGCTTGTAAACTATTAAACTCTTGTTTTAATCCTTCTTCCGTTGATTTGCGCGTATAGATGGCACAATGTATTTTCTTGTCTCTCATTTCTTCGCTCCAAAGAATACATTTCCGTTCCAACTCTTACCTGTAATGGCTTTGGCGACCCCGGATAGGCTTTTATAGAGTGTGTTCTCATACAGATACCCTTGTGGGACGATTTCTACTTCGTATTTGAGTCCTTGGTAGGAACGGATTAGTTTTGAGCCTATTTCTAAGGTGGATTTGGGGTGTTTGTCTGTTCCCTTAACGGCTCGGGCCACTTCACGAAACAAGCCAAGCGGAGAAATCTTCTCACGCTTGGCTTGTTCATACCATAACAAGTATTTAATAACTAAACCTCGTCCGATTGGCGGCACAGGACGGCCTATTAACTCCAGCCATTTTAACTCTAATTCCCGGGCGGTTAAATGTGTATAGTTCGGCATATTCTCTCCTATACACATTACCGCTTATAATGCCAAGGAAGTCAAACAATATTATTGAAGTGGAAAAAATCCTTTGGAAATATTGTCTACCGTAAAAACAGACACCCAGTCGTCCTGTCTTTGCAATAATGGTTGTAACTCTTGGTAATTCCTCTTGAGTTTCACATATTCTCCAAAGGCGTCGGCCAATTTTTTATTAATTACAACTTTTTTCTTTATATCTTCAGCACAGATAATATCTAAAGTAATTCTAGGAATCGCCAAGTAATCCGTCGGCTCCCAGCCATTCTCATTTTTTAATGGAATTATAACGGTTCTAATTTCTTTTGGAGCAAGCGGTTTTTCAAAATCAATAAATACAACCCGTGTATCTGGCAAGGAATTCTCCGCAGGAGAAACCATCCCAACCAATAAAAGTTTCTTTAGCGAAGAATTTGTTTTATTTTCTAAATTCATAGATAAATTTTTACTATCTATGGACTTTTCACTTATGATGATTTTAGCCAATTCCGTTTTAGTTTTTTTCGCGGCTACAATATCATAAATAGCTTGTTCCAAGGCTTCCGCATATTGTTCTTCGGCTCTTTCCACGGCAGATTTCATAAGTTGATTGGCCCGTGCCAGAATTTGTTGATAATTAAGGCCGTGTAAGGATTTTTGGAACGCTCTCTCATTCTGCTCCTCTTGCGCTCTATCCGTTGGTATAACGCCATTAACAACCTGTTCTTTAAGAGATTTTAAGGCCAATACACTGATAGAGAAACTAAAATTATATTTTTTTTCTGGTGGCACGGACTGACTCACTTGCTCTAGTGATGTCTTATATGTTTCCGGCGTGCGACTATCTATTGTCGGTAATGTTTTTCCACACGCAACAATAAATAAACTACTCATCCAAACAAGAAAAAATGTTCTTTTCATAGGGATTGCCCTCTTTATAATGATATATTTTTCCAACAGGAAATAACTTTATTCACAATCAGTTCCGCAAATATTAATCCAATGGCTAACAAAACGCCATGAATTGTTCCGGTAAAGCAAAGGCCAACTGCTAAACCAATGCAAATGCCCATGCGAAATTTGTGATGTTGAGGCAGCATACTATGTAGTCCGCCCACAATCAGCAAGATAAATACGCCGATTCCACCCACTAATTCCATAATTTTTCTCCTTTTATGTCTTTGTAAAATTTTTCTACGGCCGGATTAGATAAAATATCTGTTGCCTGAAGTGGATTTTTAAGCCATAAGCCATCCAATGAACGAACCCGACTTAAAGCCACATAGGTTTGCCCTGTACTAAAAGCACCTTTTTCTCCTAAATCCACATAAACAGAATCAAACGTCATTCCCTGTGCTTTATGGATAGTAGTGGCCCATGCTAGTTGAATGGGGAATTGACAAAAGAAATTACCCAAATCCTTTTCCTGCCGTCCCGTCTTTTTATTCAATATCATTTTGTACCAAATGTAACCATGTATTTCGGCTTCTACGTCTTTGTTAATTTGCACAGTGATACTTTTTATGGTATGCTCTTTTAGGAGATTAATACTTTTAACATAGCCGATTGTGCCATTTACAAAGCGTTTATTTTCGTCATTGCGCACAAACATCACTTTCGCACCAATTTTCAAATACAACACCTTTGGGGCCGGACAATTTGCTTCCTTCCAATCATTATCGTAGCGGCTACTCTGAAAGGCCGGGATTTTATAAATGGGTTGCGGAAGTTTATCTAGTTCAGATTTGTTAATTTTTTCTGCATCTATCTTACGCGCGCACAAACAAACCGCATCTTTCGGGCGCTTATCCGTCACACGTTTATTGAAATACGCAAGAGCGTTGGTAAAATTTTCACCATACGGCGATTCCAACGCCGCTAAATGGGTTATAAATTCTTGGTCAGTTTGACGGAAAATCTTGGTGAAGAATATATGTTTAAAAGCCATATCCTTCCAACATTTCGCCTCAAACACATACGCCGTATTATATTCCTCTTTGCATAATTTATCTTGCAACAAATTGGACTTCTCATTTAGTATAGGGGCCAATTGGTTCAAATCCCCCACGACTATTACTTGTTTATGTGCAAAAGGCCGGTCATCTTCTAATACTTCCTGCAAGCGTTCGTTCATTTTATCAAAAATATCTGCCCGAACCATAGAAATTTCATCAATAACTAAAATATCTAAATTTTTCCATGCCGTACGCAAGGTATTACGGTTAGCATAATCCAACGGTGCATGGATTTCACTGGGATTGAGATGAAAAAAAGAATGAATCGTCTGCCCCTGAATATTCAAGGCGGCTATGCCTGTTGGTGCTACAAACATAGCATTTTTACTTTTTACACTTAAGAAATTGCGTAACCCCCTTAAAAAGGTAGATTTCCCTGTTCCTGGGCGGCCATGAATAAATACATTATCCCCGTGGTTAATGTGATAAATGGCTTGTTTAATTTCGTCAGTCATTTGCAATTTAGTAGAAAGAATTTGTTTTGTCATAAAGTTCTCCTTAGAAGTTAATATAAGACCAAAAACCTTTTAAAAAGGCATAAGTATATTGCACCTGTGCGCCACAAGAGCGAGCGGCTTTAATAATTTCATTATCTGCCGTTATTACACAAACTTGGTGCGCATATTGTTGCGTATGTTCGTAAATGGAATTTACAATGAGTTTATCGGCTTTGTGGCGTGCTGAAAAAAATACGCTCATTCCATCCGGCCTTGCAATCGCACGCTTGAAGCCATCAAAATAGCATTCAATCGTACGAGAATCATCCGCATTAAAACCAGAAAGGTAATTAACCAACTGGTCTGATAATTCGGCTTCTAAGGCTAAATTAGGGGTTCCTTGAGGGCTGTAAACTGAACGAATCACATTGGAACCATCAATGATAAGACTGGTCATGGCGTTCTCCTTATTTATCCCCTTTTGTTAAGGGTAATACTAAGATATGCCAACTATGGGATTACTCCCTATCGGGTGTGGCCCCCTACACTATAAGCACAAAACTGGCATTTTATGACATTGTATTCATAAAAATTGGCTACTAGGCACCAAGCAGTGGAATAAAATATGCTTGGCCGACGCCCTACCGGAACCCTCTATTGGCCTAGTTCACGGCTCTTATTACGGAAGGAGTCGCTTTTTATAATTGTACGCATATAACCAGTAATTTCAGGTTTCCACTGAACCAATTGCATACTTAAATCCGACAGTTTCCGTAAAACCCGCTGTTAATTGAAATTTAGGGGCAATTAACAAACTCAAGGTTTCCTTCCCCTGCAGAAAATTAATTACACATTTGGGGCAGTTTCTGACACACTAAATATGAAAATACCGTACAGCTATAAATACCCATACTGGGATAACAAGCAAGGCTATTTTCCAGTCGCCCTTCTGTATCGGACCGTTCCTGGTGCAATAAACCTTGGAGCATCCGTTGCCTAGTAATCTGTGGAGACGCATATTCAGCAAAAGCCCTCTCTTTCGCTGTCCACTGCGTTTTAAATCACATATACTCCTCAATTAAAGCCGCAATATCTGGGTGGAAGCACTGTAGCGCATAATATTTCGCATCTAAACCCATATTATCCGTTAAATGAGGATTCGCTCCCGCATCCAGCAATAATTTCACAACATCGATATGCCCATTTTGAGAAGCCAGTATTAAAGGGGTTTTGCCATTGGGATCATGCGCATTTATATCTGCCCGAGTGCGCAAAAAATCACGCACACAATATATATCCCCCATAGCTGCATAATCCAATAGTTTCATATTGCAATATGAGAGTCTAACTATATAAACAAACCATATAACGATTAAAACTGGTATTACTAACAATAAAAACATAGCAGGTTCCTCATTTTCCTTTGAATTTATCAATAATATTTTTAATGCTGATTACATTTTGTGACACGCCCACTGCTAACGGAATTGTCTCAAAAAAATCCAAAAATTCTGGGGTATCTTCGGCCTTTAATTTTCTTTTTCCAATTATCACACTCGTCATATCCTTTCCTGTCGTTTTGCCACGCGCTCTCTGCAGAAAATGACTTAACGCAAATACACGGGTTCCCGTTTGACAGCCGTTTTCACCAATCAGTTCCCTGCATACCATATAGACAGGAATACGTTTATGGTATTCATCAATTACTTTTTTAAATGTTTTTTCGTTTGTACTGCTTTTTAAAAGAACCCGTTTCAATACCTCTGCCATAATTGGCTCTCGGCCTTTTCCAAAATTCAAAAAGAGTAACCGGTCCGTTTCCATTAGCAGCAAATAGCGCATCTCTAATTTCTCTTGCCAACTCTTCACAAGAACATCTTTATCGGTAGCCAATAAAATAAATTCTGCCAAACCGTCTCCCAACATTTGAAATTCTTCTGCTGAAGAAGTCTGTTTCTGCCCGACTGTTTTGCGCGCCACAGGAGGAACTGTATATTTTTTAGGTTCCCGGGGATCTGGGCCATATTCATTGGGTCCATCTGTGCCGCCTAATATCAACATCAATAAAAACAGAATCATCCCAGCAAGCGGAATAAATGACAAGACAATAAGCCAACCAGACCACCCGATATCATGCAAACGTTTCACATAATTGGGAATTAAAAGTAGAGAAATTCCCACCAGTATCACCCCATAACTGCCATTCCCCAACATACTCATAAGTACGCACCCTGCAACAATGGATAAGATAAATAAAAACAAAAATTGCCTTCTGCAAATACGACCCTCCCAATCAAAAAAATGATTTAACGCCTCTATAAACATACGTTTTCTCCTGTAATTGGTTTGCTATTTAACAAACAAATCTGGCATTTTATGACAATTTGTCTATACAAAACCTATTTTTTCATATAAAACGCCCTAATTGTAGACCTCGTGGAATTCTGTGAAGTATCCATAAAACACGAAAGCCCCTCATTAATAGGGGCTTTCTGGCATTTTTTGACAGTTGTATAGGAAATTTACAAATAAATTAAGATTACTTTTTAGATGTAAGTTTTAATTCTTCTTCACAAGCAGTTATCCTTTTTTCAACTTGCAAAATAAATTTTGGAATAACGGCAGCAGGAAAACTATTACTTGAATGCAAAACTTTTGCGTAATCTTGTAGAGCTGCTTTATAATTTCGGAGCGCAAAGTAGCATTCAGCGCGCTGATAATAGGCATTATCAACAAAAAGAGTCCCATCCGCAGCCTCTACAGGAAGGTCCGCCAAACTAAACAATGCGCCATTTTCTAAACAGTACTTATAGCGAGATTCAAAATAACCGGGAAGAATTTTCAAAATATAAGATTCTTTGGCTTCGGTTTCGGCTTTAGCTTTGGCTTTATATGTTTTCGCTTTTTTTGAATTTCCTAACTTATCATAACATAAAGCAATATTCGCATTAGAACAGGCATGTTCTCGCGTATTTTTCAACCCATTAAGAAAACAATTTAAGGCTTCTTGATACTGGTTCAATTTATAAAAACAGGCACCTTTTAGTGAATAAAGAGCCGGTGCTTCTAATTGCTCTGCTTTTTTGAAATAATATAACGCTTTATTATACTTACCAAGTCGAAAATACACGCTGGCCTTTCCAAGCACAGTAAAATATATCGGATTTTTATACTTAGAATCCCATTTATATTTTGTATCAACTATTAAATGCCCCCCAATATAGTGGCTAGAATATTGAATTTTTTCATTTTTAGGTAATGGTATTAAATCACCTATTCCCCTCCGACTAGCCAAAACTTTCCAGTTAACCCCTGCAAATACTATTTCATATATTGATTGCATATATCTGGCACATCGGGGTTGATAGGAATAGGCCTGCTCAGGTGCTAATTCAAGAGCTTGGGTGTAGGCCGATATGGCTTTTGCATATTTTTTACTTTCTTGATACCCACGGGCTAGGTTATAATAGGCGGGGGCATAGGTTTTGTCCGCAGCAATAGCCTTCTCAAAATACGAAAGAGCCTGCTGTAAAGGATGCGGTCTAACACATTGCACATTATGCTTCCACCCTGCGATATCATATCCCATTTCATTAAAAACGGAAGCAGTCGAATGCGTTATACAGATACGATTAAAAATGACAGGTCTTGCCAATATTTTAGAACGAAAACCCTTATTGCTAAGTTGTAAACTTTGTGTTTCTTCCGAACTAAACCAATCCTCTAAATTAACATCAATTTTCTCTTGTTGGGTTTGCTTATACAATTGCCAAAAAGTCCGATATTCTTTAAGGACTTCCTTTTTATCATAGTTAGATGATAAATGAGTTAAACGATGATGAAGGATATACAAACGAACTTGGCTGAGCATTCTGCAACTTTGTTCTGTCGTGATATTTGGAAACAAATCCAAGTGTTTTTCATACCAAGCATATGCCTTTTTATATTCTTTTTTCCAACAATACCACCTAAAAATTTCCACATAAATTCCATAAAATAACGTTTCTGGAATAAAAAATTTTGTACTTTGCTGTAATTGTGTATATTTTGCACAATCTTTTAAGGCTTTTTCTTCTTGATTTAATAATAAATATATAGTTGCCCGGTTTGCGTATGCCACCATATAATTGGGTTGCAATTGAATGGCCTTTGTAAACAGTTCAATGGCTTTTTTATAATTTCCTTGTTTTGTTTCAAAAAAACCTAAATTATTAGTTAAATACGGGTCACTAGGAAATTGAGCGAAATGTCGTTTGAATCTCCGTAAAAAAGAAACAAAAGGTATTGTTGGATTTTGCGTACGGTAACGCTCTAATTCTATAAGATTAGCATAAAAGGCACTATATTGTTGGGCATATTTTTCATCGCGTTTTATTCTGCCAAGTGCTTTAGACTCCTCTTTGCCAAGGATAAAACCGCTATTCAGATGGGTAATAGTATACGCCGCCACAGGATACAACGCTGATATAACGCAAGAACGATAATAATGCGCCGCTGCATTATGAACATTTAATCTTATAGATTTACTTAATAATTTTTCTGCGGTTTGTAGGATTTGAGGTTCCTTATCTTGCCGGAAGCCTAAAATATATAAACCTAGGCCTTTAAAAAAGTAATCATCTGCTGTTGTGGTTAAATCAGGCATAGCAGCAAATTTGTACTGGGGAAATTTTTGTTTTAATTCTTTTTGTAGGTCTTTTTCTAAATCAGAAAAATGTTGATAACGTTCTCTCGGATTAGTCTTCAGGCATTTTTGTAACAGACGATTTTTTTCTACTCGTTCTTTGTCTATTTTAACCGAACAAGTATTAAAAAACAATTGATATAACACTATTCCGAAAGAATAAATATCACTTTGCTCTGTTAATTCAGAAGATTCACGATATTCAGGTGGCAGATATCCTTTTGTCCCCCCTTTTTTATCCAACACGGCAAGGCCAAAATCTGTAATACGAATACTATTATCAGATGCTAACAAAATGTTATCCAACTTAATATCCTTATGTACAGCAATGCCATACTTATGCAAATTGTGCATACCACGGCAAAACTCAATAGCCCAAATCAATGATTGTTTATACTCTATTTTAGTACTTTCTAAAACCCGCGAAAGCGTTTTTCCTTGAACTATTTCATTCAAATTACGGGGTGGTTCCCCGATAAAATCCATTACTAAATATTGTCTCAGCCCATCCGCAATAAGCGTTTTTGTATATACCACATAAGGCAAACGAGGCATTTGCAAGGAGGCCAGGGCCTCTTTATCAAAATTTTTCAAATTGCAATTATCTTTGCTTTCTTGAATTTCCCTAAATGTCTTCAACACATAAAACTTGTTATCTCGTTTGTCACGGCAGAAAAATACATTCCCCATACCACCATCGCGGGCTTTATCGGATATTTCAAAAAATTCCGATAAAATATCCCCGCGCTTCATAAACAAGCGCTGGAAATTCTCTTTTTGTTGTATATATTGCGTTTTAGGCATAACTTACTCTACAAACGATTTGTCGGCAAAACTTTTCATAATCGTTTTATTGCGGCGGTGCGCTTTTACTTCTATATACCACCCCACCGGTAGCCGCCCTAATAAGGGGTGGTTTACTCCTTGTAGCAATTTTCCCTCAAACGATACGCTCCCTTTCCAAAACATTCCAATCCCCGCGATATCTGATAACCATACATTTTGCGTCAGCCGTTCAAAATTTTCCGCATAATCAATATTCAGTTCTTCGGCTATACCTATTTGCCTTTCTAGTAAATCAAATAATTTATCTTGGGATAAAAACCATAAGTTTCCTTCTTGCTCTTGCTTAGGGCACACCAACCAATCTTGCCTGTTCGCCTGATATTCCAGAGTTAACATATCGCGAGACATAACTAGAGCATCCGGCTGACATACATTAATTTGCGGAATGTCCAAGGGTTCCTCTTTATCTAACCGTCCAATAGCAATTTTAGGGGAACGCAAAGCATTCAAATGGTATTCATCCTCTTTACCGCAAGCACAATATACGGATATGACCGCTCCCATAGTTAAATTTTCGGCAGGGGCACCGGTTTTATTAGATGCCAGTAAATTTTTAGATTTGTCCAAATCCCCATTTTGCTTATATGCCAAGGCCAAATAGTATTTGTGCAATTCACACGGAATTTTATGATAACGCTCTGTATAATAACGCACTAATCCTTTAGTATTTGCCCCGCTTATTTGGCCATTATTGGGGGAATGAATGGGATAAATCGGCTTATTCATCATTTCTTGCAAGCGGCCATAACGGTATGCCATCACTTCACGCATAGCTTCTTCGGCTTGTTTACACTTGGCACAGGTCCGCCTATGTTCTAAATAAGCATCAGTCATAGCAACTTTTTCCATTTTAATAAACTCATTTCTTATCAAAAATAGTCGCTCTTTGTCGTATTGAAAGCATCCCTTAAATACTTTCGGCAATGCAATGTGCATTTGATCTCTTCGGCTTATTACTTGTTGGGGCAACTTTTGCAGTGTTGTTTGTAGCGGAGCACGCGTAATAGACTGTATAATCGGCTCTTTGAACTCTTTAAATTGCTTCGGGAACTTATCAAAAAAAGAACTTATAACTTGTACCAACTTTTTCTTTTCACGACTTGAATTTGCAATATGAGCCATCTTGTACATTTTTTCATATTGTTGTTGCTGGATTTTTTGATCAGACAAAATATATTTATCACCTAAAACTTGCTCCAACAAAGCCCAAAAAGGATACAACTTATCTAGATATTCTTTCTTTTTCTCATAAGTTAAATGTCCCCTGTATTCCGGCATATGTTTTCGGACTTCTTTTGGCATATCCGAAGGAGATTTGGCAGCATTCACAACAATAAAATTGTGAGTGGACAAGAAAAATACTAAAAATTTGTTAAAAATGTTGCTAGGCAATGACGATAGGAATTCCTTTAACTTCCGTGTAAAGTCATCTACATTTGTGGCCTCATCCAGTAAGTTGTTTTCTCCTTTTTTATTGTCTGATTCATATCCTTCATTGTCAAAATCTTCTGAAATACCCACCGAGAGCGGACCTCGTTCCCAGTCTTCGCCTTTCCCAATTTTGGTTATGCAAAAGTCCGAAAATTCTTTCTTATGTTCATTAATTTCTCCATATATATTCCAAAATTCTTGTAAATCAATAGAACCGCTTTGCCAAAATTCAAAAAAACGCGAAGCCCTTTCATCGCTCTCTTTGTTGCACGGAAATACAACCAAAGCAATATACTCTAACAGAGCATATTCTGCCTGTTTATAATTGGTTTGAAAATCTTTTTTTGTAGGTATTACTAGATTCATAATAAAGTCATTGTATATTATTTTCAATACAAATTGTCAAAAAACGCCAGTTTTTTGCCTTATAATAAAGAAACAAACTGCCCTACTAAGGATATGATATGTTTACAAATAGAATATTATTTATAGCAATTGGACTTTTACTAACAGTATGTACGCACATCGTGCACGCTAAACACATAACCACCGAAAATTTCCGCCAAGTCATTTTACGATCTGTGTACGATGGAGATACTTTTTATGTGGATATTCCATCTTGTGATATTGCCATTTTTTGCGAACATATTCCTATACGAGTAAGAGGAGTTGATTGTCCCGAAATGAAAGGGGGAACGCCAGAAACAAAAGCACGCGCTAAACAAGCCAAGACTTTTACCCAAGAAATTCTCTCTAATAGCGAGATTTCCTTACAAAACTGCACGCGGGATAAGTATTTTCGGCTACTCTGTGATGTAGTGGTAAACAATAAGAGTTTAACACAAGAACTCATTAAGAACAGCTTAGGTGTACCTTACAATGGTGGCACTAAAACAAAATAAAATATCCTTAAAAATAAATATTTTCCAAGTTAATTCCCTGTTTGATGTTTTAGGGAATTTAAGCGGCTGGTATAGGAACATCTTACATAAAACACTAGAAACTTGTAGAAAATCTCTATAATTTCCCTGTAAATTCCCTGTTTAGCAGAGAAAAAATGCTTTGCCACACATTTATTGTCCCTTCAATAAAAAAATGATAGCATTGTGCTAGAGAAACTAAAAGCACCGTTGTAAATTAAATCCCTCGCATAAGCGAGGATTTTAATTTACAGGAGAGTAGGAGCAACACCAACTGCTTGGTGTTGCGTAGGGATTTGAAAGGCGGATCGATGTTTTTGTTTGTACGTTTACGGTTCCGCGGCGCACAATGGCAAACAGTTGTCTGGTGCGTACTGTTCGGACTTGGAATCCTAACAGGCTTAGGTAGTGTGTTCGGGGATTCCATTATCCGGCAAATAATAAGTCCGGCAGTACTTGCAATGGTTGTATGTGCCAGTAGTTTATATGCTATTTCCAGCGGATATAATCAACAAGGAATTATTTTAGGAAGCATCTCTGGTTTATTGGTTTTAATTATGCTTTATCAAGGAATAGTACGAACCCTACTGCTTTTTTTGTAACCTTGTTTCTGACTCAAATTTTATGACCACAAAAATTACTTTTTTAGGGACGGGTAACGCACTCGTTACCAAATGTTATAACACTTGCTTTGCCTTGCAGTACGCGGGAGAGACTTTCCTCACTGATGCAGGCGGCGGAAACGGCATTTTGGCCCAGTTGGAAAAGGCACATATCGCTGTATCCTCTATCCGCAATTTATTTTTAACCCACGGGCACACCGACCATATTCTGGGCGTAATTTGGGTTATCCGTATGGTGGCCTCGCTCTACACGCGCGGCAAACACGCAGGGCTTACTATTTTCTGCCACGATGAGTGCGAACAGAAACTGCGTACCTTCTGCCAAATGACGCTAACCGCCAAATTGCAGGCAGTATTGGATAACGGCATAAAATTTGTCTGCCTAAAAAACGGAGACGATTTTCAAGCAGGGCCTTTTAAGGGAACAGCCTTTGATATTTTATCCACCAAGGCCAAACAGTTCGGTTACCGTTTAACACTGCCGGACGGAAAAATTTTGGTATGCCTAGGTGATGAACCGTATAACCCGGCCTGTTTGTCTTTTGCCCAAAACGCCGATTATTTACTGTCGGAAGCGTTTTGTCTGTATGACGAGCGGGAGGAATTTAAGCCCTATGAAAAGCACCACTCCACCGCTTTGGATGCGGCCCGCGTAGCCCGGGAACTTCAAGCCAAAAACTTGGTTTTGTACCACACGCAAGACAACAACCTTGCGGCCCGTAAGACGCTTTATACAGCCGAAGCCAAAAAGGAATTTTCCGGCCCCGTTTATGTGCCGGACGACTTGGAAAGTTTGGAAATTTAATTACTTCTAGCCAAAAGCGCCCCGTTACAAGCGGGGCGCTTTTTTACATTTAGGCGGCAAAAAATTAACTGCGGTAGGGGTCCTCTTGTTCGTCTTCCTCGTCAAAGTCTTCTTCTTCGGCGCGGATATCTTGTGCAAACTGCGCCCACGCCTTGCCTTCGGCCTCAAAGGTAATTGTCAACCCCGTATTGGAGTACGGACCGAACACTTTATCCTCGCCCGCAAAAATGTTTTGCTCCAAGGTAATTTGCAAGATAAACGGGTCCGGGCGGTTAAAGGCCGAGCAGCACCCCGGCGCCTGCCCCGGGTGCATATACAAGGACACCTTGGGTTCTAACATCGTCCAGTTGTTTTCCTTGCGCGCGGTAAGCGTTTCGGCAATAAAATCGGAAAGGTAAATGTTTTCCTCGTCCTTCAACGCCACCAACTTATCGGTCCATTTTTCGCTGAAAACGCTTTCCCCCTCGCAATACAGCCCAATTTGGTATTCCATAAATTCCCCTTCGCTGCCGGGGTTGGACCAAATGGTTAAGGGCGAGATTTCCAGTTCCAAATGACCTTGCTTGCCAAACTTAATTTTTGCCATAAAACGCTCCCGTAAAAAATATCTTTGTATTTTTATTATAGTAATATTTCGCCATTTTGATAAAATATATGTAAGGATTTTTATATATGCGTTACATTTTATACCTTTTTACGATGGCCCTTTTGTTTGTGGGCGGGATGCTGGTGGGAAATATGTTCCTGCCGGAGCGGGCCGCTACGCTGTCGGCCACCGTTTCCGTGCCGCCGCTCTCGCAAGACAACCCGGCTTTACAGGCTGTTACGCGCGACATTACAAACCGCAATTTGCTTATTTTAAATGACGCTTTAAAAGCCTGCCCCGTGGTGGTAAATGACGAAAAGGACCGCTTGGTAAACCAAATCCGCCTGCGCCTGGCGATAGAGGATTTTGAACTTAAAAAGGCACGGCTGGAACTGGAAATTGCCAAAAATACGGACACGAACCGCCCTTCGGCCCAATTTATAAAAGCCACCGAAGAGTACAATACCGCGCGCTTATACGCCGAACAACTGGCAGATGAACTCTTCCCCAAGCCGGTAGAAAAAACGACGGACGAAGATACCGCTTCCACCGATGGACAAACCGCTGAAAATATCCCCACCGAAAACGCCGACAAAACCACCCCCGCGGAGGAAAAAACAACCTCCGGGGAAACCAAATCCGCCAATAAAAAAGCCGCCTCCAACAAGAAAGCGGCTGTGTCCAAAAAATAAACTTCTTTTTACTTGTCAAAAACCGCGTAAAAGCGGTTTTTTTGCAACATACCAAAAGGTCAATTACGGCCCGTTTCTTTTAACAATTCCCGGTACATTGCCAGTTGGGCGCCATAGGCTTCGGCCGCCTGTTTTGGCGTGTATTCACTGCGGTACGTCCAGTTTTGCTCGCCCACCGTTCCAGGCGTATTCACGCGGTCCGTGGTGCCAATAATATCCTGCCACGAAAAAAGCGTAATGGCGGAATTGGAACCCAACACACGGCGCAAAATAGCGCGCTGGGTATCCAAATTAAAGGGCACATTTCCGTCTGTTTTTTGGGCGGAAATCATTTCCCAAATGTTCGCGCGTTCGTGCTGGTCCATCGTCTCCCACCAGCCGCGTACCGTTTCGGTATCGTGCGTAGAAGTAGTGGCTAAGGACACCACGGGATAATTGCGCGGTTCGCGGTAATAGCCGTTGTCCTCGCGTTCCCAGCGCAACACCTTGTAGCCTGGGATACGCAAATCCACCAACATCCGGCGGACATAATTCGGGATAACGCCTAAATCTTCGCCCACGGGCAATTTGCCTTTGGCCTCATCCAATACCATACGCAAGAAATTATACCCGCGGTCAATTTGGTTCTGCTCGCCCTCAATGTCAAAGGCGCCCTGTTCATCGCCCGGCGCAAAAACATAGGTGCGGAAGAACCCCACCAAGTGGTCTAATCGGAAGATATCATATAATTCCGTTACGCGGCGGATTTTGCGCCGCCACAGGCTTAAATTATGGCTGTGCTGGTACACCCAGTCATAGGCCGGGAGTCCCCAGCGCTGCCCACCCTTGGAAAATTGGTCCGCCGGAGCGCCGATTTCGTACCCCAAGCGGTAGTTTTCCCGCTCGGACCACACTTCGGCACTGTCCAAATTCGTGCCAAAGGGAATATCGCCAAAAATCAGCACGCCCTTTTCCCGTGCAACGGTTTTGGCTTTGCGCAGTTGCAAATCTAAAATCCATTGTACATAGGCAAAGAAATTAACGTACTCGCGGTATTGCGCTTCAAACGCGTTTACGGCACTTGGTTCAAAATTTTTAAGGCCTTCGGGCCAAGCGGTCCACGTCTGCCATTTGTAAAATTCCTTTACCGCACGGAACAGTGCATAACCGCGCAACCAGCCGGATTCCGCCGCCTGATAGGCTTCAAACGCTTGAAAACGCGCGGAATTAACGGCGGCTTCGGCCTGCAAAAAGTGCTTATATCCCAGCCACAAGGCCTTTAATTTGGCTTGTTTCACCGCGTTAAACGGCGCGCGCTTGGCCTGGTGCCACGCGGCAATATTTGCGGACAAAGAGGCTACATAATTTTTGGCCTCTTGGCTGGCGTTAATATCCTCCACCGACGAAATATCCGCATACACCGGGTCAGTGGCAAAGGCGCTCATCGCCGAATACGGGCACGTTTCGCCGGGGGCCGTTTCCTGCAACGGCAGGATTTGTACGATTTTTGTTCCCAGCGAAGCAAAAAATTCCGTCCACTCTATTAAGGAAGCAAAATCGCCCACGCCCCAGTCGCTATCCGTCTTCATTGCGGAAAGCGGCAACAAAATACCGTTTAAGCGGCCGGAAAGCACTTGGTCTTGTATCGTCATATTATTTTTTGGCGATGGCTTCAATTTCTACCGCACTGCCTTTGGGCAAAGCCACTACCTGAATCGTGCTGCGGGCCGGCGGATTTTCTTTAAAGAAAGACGCATACGTTGCGTTCATTTCCGCAAATTTAGTTAAATCAGTCATATAAACGGTGGTTTTGACGACGTGTTTCAACGAGCAGCCGGCTTCCTTTAAAATATTTTCCAAATTATTTAAAATCAGTTCGGTTTGCACCTGCACATCGCCGCTGTAAATTTCGCCGGTAACCGGGTCCACCGGCAGTACGCCGGACGTAAAAATAAAACCGCCGTCCTCTACGGCTTGGGAATAGGGCCCAATGGCTTTGGGCGCATTATTGGAATTGATAACTTTTTTCATATACCCCTCACAAATAATTTCGGGCAGAGGCCCGTCTGTTATATGGTAGCAAGAGGGGCGGGGGTTGTCAAACTTTTTAAAGTAAAAATATGTTTGACGCAAAACTGGAAAAAGTGTTATAATAAATTATCAAAAGAAAGCCCGAAGTTGAGAAGTTAAAAATAAAAAATAAATTTCTTGCACAACGGCAAAACTTTTAGTATAATATTTATGTTGGGTTTAACCCAAGACTTGATTAAACCCAGATAGTTTTTTTGACTGCTTTTTATGCGCTCGTAGCTCAGTGGTAGAGCATCCGCCTTTTAAGCGGGGGGCCGTGAGTTCAAGTCTCACCGGGCGCACTTTCAAATGCCCTCTTCGTCTATCGGTTAGGACGTCGGATTTTCAATCCGAAAAGGGGAGTTCGATTCTCCCAGAGGGCGTTTTTATTTTGTCTTCGCAGTTAGGCGTTTTACAAGGAAGAGGCCGAGATCCCTCTTCCTTTTTTATTGTCTTTTTCCCCTTTTTACGACGGGAAAAGCCCACACACAAACAGAAAAGTTATAATATAGGTATGAAGCGGCTATTTTCCCTTTTACTGGCGTGCCTGCTGGCGGCGTGCAGTTCAATGATTCCGTATAAGGACCAAAACCTGGACTATTTAAACGGCATTGAGCAAAACCCCGACGCTTACCGCGGGCAAGTGGTTTCCTTCGGCGGCGAGGTACAAGGCGCGACCGAGGACACCTTGCGCCTGCGCCTCGTGTTAAAAATAGACGCGCCGCTCTATTATTACGCCACGGGGAAGGGCGATTCGCTTTCCTATGAACTGCTTTTAGTCAGTTTTAATAAAAAGGGTATGCCGCAAATGACGGGCCTGCAAAAAGGGCACCATATTAAGGTGTTGGCACGCGTAAGCAGTTACGAAAAGCGCAAAAATTTTACAGGCAAGGATATTGCGGTATTGCATTTACTGGCGTTTGCCATCACAGACCGCACCACAAACAAGGATTTCTTCCGCCCGGAATCCCCGGACAAACAACTGTATGAATCTTGGAAAAAGGGCCGCCTGTTTTTTGAGGACTCTGCCCAAGATATTATTAAAAAGTATCCCGCGCCTGCGCCTGTAAAATTGGCCCCGGTTGTGCCGGCCCCGGTGGGAATAAAAGAGGAACCCCAAGAGGAAAAACAACCCGAAAAGGCGCTTGTTTTTGACCCTGAGGATCCGCCCTTTATTCTGCCGCCGGACCCCAAGCCGGAGGAAACAGAGCAAGAGGAAACTCCGCAAGGCTCCGCCGAAAATAGTGAACAAACACCCGTGGAAACGGCTGAACCACAGCAAGAAAATGCGTCCCAAACGCCCGTCTTGGAGTCTGAAAACAACGCGCAAACAGAAGAAATTCCCGCCGCCCAACTGGATGAAAATTCCGCCACTTTGCCAGAAAACACTCTTTTGACCGAACAAAAAGAGGCGGAAAATGAAAAAATTTCCGAATCCGTTTCCGCGCTGATTTCTGCCACTCCTTCCGACGATAAAAACTCCGAAAACGGCACCATCACCGACGAGAAAACCATTTCCCCCGACGGAGAAAACGCTCCTTTAAATTAACTCCCCCAAAATAACAAAAAAATTTGCTTGCAAAATTCTAAAAATTTGTTACAATGGGGGAAAGAAGGAAAGGAGCGAGTGTATGAAAAAACTGCTAGTTATCCTCATCACGTTGGTATTAAGTAACACCGCCGTCTTCTCCCAAAACGCCTACAAGGTACTGCGTTCTGCACCTACCCGTGTGGGCAAAATAGAAACCCTCGCCGTTCCGCGCTTTACCCGCCACATTACCGCGCCAGCCAACCAAGCCAAGTTGGCCACAAAAGTAGCCCAATTGTATTCCGCCAATCCGACAAAGGGCTATTTCCGCAGCACTACTTTTAGCAACAAACATTGGCCCAATACTACCGTTAAACAGTTTGTCATTTCTACGGCCTTTAAAGCGCCAATTCTGCGCGAGCCCAGCACCTTGTGGGGCAGTTACCGCTATTTAAAGGAATTGGTGCGCCTGTCGCAGGAACCGGGCGCCGTAGCCAAAGGGTACGAACGGAAATGGCGCAAAATCCGCGATGTAGCCACCTACCGCGGCGTACACCACATTGTAAACAAAAGCACGCTTAAAGAAATTTACACGCGCAAAAAAATTAAATCCCAAAACAACCATAAACCTTACCCGGTTAAATTGGGCGAAATGCAAAACGATGCACCCGGCATTATCCACCCGTTCCACGGGAACCCGGAATATGCGCCTATGTTCCACAACATCAACCACCAGTTGGCTTTGTACGATGAGGGCGGTGTGAGAGCGATTATTTTGGATTACTTTAACAATATGCAGGAACTGCATAAACTCTACCCCAATGAAGCCCCCGTTATTTATCAGGAAATGGTGGATAACACGTTAAAAGAAGCCGAATTGTGGGCGGCCACCTACCGCTTACGCTGGAAATAAAACGTATTTGAAGAAATTGAACCCCCGCGAATTATGCGGGGGTTTTTTATGGTAAAAACTGCCTATACTGTTTTTATAAAACAAAAGTCATACTGGAAAGTTTCTGTCCAGTATCTGTTGTTTTCCACTTTTTGAGTAACAATATTTCCCGACTGACAACTTTTTCTTTTAAGAAATACCCCGGCTCAAAAAGCGGGCCGGGGTATGCTAAAAACTTTTAATGGACAGAGGTTTCAAAGCCCGTGGCGGGAGGCGGACAGGTAGCCTCGCCATTGTTACAGCAAGTGGCCACCGGGTCGCTGATTCCGCAATAGTCTGCGCATAATTCTTGCCCGCGTTCGTTATCGCCGTAGCATTGGGTATAATCGCTCGCGTAAAAGCGGGTTAAATGGTAATGGTAGCGCAGGTTCTCGCTGTTGGCGTCTCCGTCTGCGGTGCGGGTGGCGGTAGCGAAACCGTCGCCGTAGGTTACCACGTCTGAAAGGGCTACCGTAAAACCGTTTCCTTGCGGCCCTTTGGTATAAAAGGTATTCCCGTCGCCCGCGTTCGGCCCCGTAGCGGCGTTGACGTCCAATCCCTTAGCGCGCGAGGTATAGCGGCTAATTTGCATATATTTGCGCATTTGCGCCTGGGAAATAGAGTCCAACAGCGTTACGGCCTCCATCATACGGGCGCGCTCCACAGCCTTGAAATAAAGTGGCACAGCGGCCGAAGCCAAAATGCCCATAATGAGTACAACAACTAATAATTCAATTAAGGTAAAGCCTTTTTTCATAATACTCCTTACAACATAACGGTTAAACTATATATAGTTTAGCAGTAAAAAAAGGTTTAATGCAAGTGGGGGGCGGGTTTTATGAAAGAAAGGCAATAACGCCAGATTTCCGACTACGACACTCGGGAATGACAATTTGGAATAACGAAACTTACCCGAACACACCGGAAATATTCTGGAATGTCAATTAAAAACAAATTTCTTCATACAAATCACGCCAAGAGGGATTAAATTCATTAATCAAACGTTCTTTCCAATCTCTGTTCCATTTTTTCAAAGTTTTTTCGCGTTCTATGGCAGTGGCAATATCGTTAAAACTTTCATAATAAACAAGTTTATTCAAATGATATCGTTCCGTAAAACCTGCAATGGCTTTCGTTCTGTGTTCATACACGCGGCGAATAAGATTATTAGTAACCCCAATGTAAAGGACGGTATTTGTAGCATTGGTAAGAATATAAGTAAAAGCCATAAGCGTATTATAACAAATAAGGTGAGATTTATTTAATAACGACGGATTCCCGACTACGACACTCGGGAATGACGGCTCCGCTTGTGTTGTCATCCCCGAGGGTTTCTGTCGGGGATCTGTTGTTTCGTAAGAGAAACACAACAGCAACGACAGATTCCCGACTACGGCATTCGGGAATGACAAATTGGATGCGCAAGGACCGCACGGGTACCACTCGGGAATGACGACAGGACAAAGCAAAGCGCGTCGCACGGTCCCTAGCGGGCCGCCACACGCGGAAATGACGACTATTCCCCTTTGGCTGTCATCCCGGGCGTGGACCCGGGATCCAGTCTGTTTATTAGAAAAAACCTTATTCTATTTCTGGATTCTAGGTTCCCGCTTGTATGCGGGCCCTGGAATGACAATACAATAAACTTATGTATTTTCCCACACAAAAAACCCCGCACGGGGCGGGGTTTTGGTATTCACCAAATAAAACTTCTTTGCTACTAGTCGTTGTTGACCGGAGCGGCGCAAGCAGTGGTGGCACCCGTGCTGCAGCAAGAATCCACAGGGGAGTCAATACCGCAGAAGTCAGCGCACAACGCTTTACCGTTGTTATCCGTACCGTTGCAGGTGGTGTCGCGGTTCGCATAGTAGCGGGTCAAGTTGTAGCTATACTGCAAGGTGCTTCCAGATTCCGGCACGCGGGTAGCGGTAGCAATACCACCAGTATAAGAGGTACCAGCCAAGGAGATGGCAAAGCCGTTTTTGCCCTGACCTTTCGTATAGAAAGTGGAACCAGAGGCACCTTTCGGGGCAACGTCCAAGCCAGAGAAGGCGGTCGTGTACTTGTTCACTTGCATATATTTGCGCTGTTGCGCATCAGCAATGTTCGCGAGCAAGGTTACGGCTTCCGTCATACGGGAGCGTTCAACCGCTTTAAAATACTGCGGCATAGCCATAGCAGCCAAAATGCCGAGGATCAATACGACCACCAGCAATTCAATCAGGGTAAAACCCTTCTTATTATTCATAAAACCTCCTACAGTTTTATATATAAGTTTAGTTTTATAGCCCCCTAGGGGCTACATTTTCATTTTAATAAGGATTAAAAGCGTTGTCAAGCCCTAAATTTGAAAATAGGACCTAAATTATTTTTGCACTTTTTCCTCTTCGGACGTTTCTTGCGGGACGCGGAGTTTTTCCAGTTCCGCCGTCAGTTTATTGCATAAATATTTGGCAATTTTCCCCTCCGCCTTGCAAGCAAAATCTCCCTCGGCAAGCGACATTTCCAACGTGTAACCAAACAGCCCGCCCTTGCGCACGGCCGTAACGGTGCCTTCGGTTTTCTCTTTATTTAATTGCAAATCAAGCGCAAAACCGTCCTTGCCTAAGGCGGCATCTTTGGCAGTAAACGCAAAAAAGCGCGCTTGCCCGACCTCGGGCGCCGCCCCTAAAAAGCCTTGTTTCTTGGGGATGTTCGGCAAGAATTTATCCAGCGAGGACCAATCGTATGTGTAGGATTTATTTTTAATAAAATATTGGTTTTCCGAGGCGGATACATTTAAAAGGATACTGACGGCCGCCGCGGCCTTGCTGCCTTCCACGGTGCGCTCGTAAAACGGAAAGAGCCCCGCCAGAATTAGCAGGCCCACAAGTAAAATAAGGCTAAAACTTTTTAATTCAAATTTTTTCTTTTTCATAGGATTTTCCCCCTTTTTTGATAATAACAGCCACGGCAACGACGGATTCCCGAACGCTCCGCGCCGGACCCTAGCGGGCCGCCTCACACTCGGAAATGACACGGATGATACTGCTTTTATTAAAAAGTCATACTGGAAGGTTTCTGTCCAGTATCTATTCCTTGTTTTAACAACAACAGATCCTGGACTACGACTTTCCAGGATGACGGCTATTTGCCCTTTTGGTGTTTATTTCCAAAGGTTTCTGCCGGACACCTGATGTTGTTGCTGTTGTCATCCCCGAGGAATTTAGTCGGGGATCTGTTGTTTTGTAAGAGAACAACAGCCACGACAGATTCCCGACTACGGCACTCGGGAATGACGACCTTGGGAGCCCGAGCGCTCCGCGCCGGCTGGCTTTCCAGGATGACGGCAACGACCCAAGATGTAGATTCTGAAAACCCTGCGGGCCGCCAGTTCAGAATGACCCCTATCTTTATAACAGCCTTTTTCCTGGTCTCTGCGGACCGCCAACCCAGAAATAACAACAAGTCCACTCTGATTGTCATCCCAGGCGTGGACCTGGGATCCAGTCTGTTTATAAAGACATTTTCCTTTTTTATTTCTGGATTCCGGGTTCACGCTCGTATGCGCGCCCCGGAATGACAAAAACAACAGTTTCTAAAACGCGCCACGCCGTGCCAGCCCTTTACATCATACAGGCGGCCCTATAAAAGCAAGCCGCCCGTTTGGTTAAAAATCATCCGCCTTACTTATTTTGGGAATCATCGGATCACCCGTCAGTTCGGTTTGGGTGTCCACTCCCATATAGTCGCAACAGACGCTCACATCGTTTTCGTTTTCCCATACCGGCACGCATACCGTCTGCGTACTGCCAAAGGGGCGCACCAAGTGATAGGTGTATTTATTGGATTTGCCCACGCGGCGCGCCACAGCAAACCATTTGTCGGTAGCGTCCTGCTCAAACGAAATAGCAAAGCCCTCATTTAATATACCGCTTTCCACTCCGCCGCGCGTATAATAAATGGTGTTCTCGGCTCCGTTGGCAAAATCGTTATGCTCCTTGGGCATACGGACAGCCACCGGGGCCGCATCCAACTGGTGCCAATAAGGTGTATATTGCTGGCGGCGCAAGAAATAGCGTTCCTGCGCGGAAAGCATTGTGCCCATTAAACTTTCCGCCTCGCCAATGCGCACGCGTTCCACGGCCTTGCCGTAATATGTTATTGCTACGGCGGCTAACACCGCCATAATCAACACTACTACCACTAATTCCAACAGCGTAAAACCTTTCTTCACAAGTTCCCCCGTTAGAGCCGCACTTACCACACCAACGCCCGCTGCACAAGTTGCGCGCGCTCTTTACTCGTTTATAAACTCATAAACGTAGAAATGCCACCCATCACCATATCTACGGACATCAAAATAAGAATCATACCCGTCAAGCGTTCAATGGCAATCAAACCGCGTTTGCCCAGCAAATTGCTGATAGGGAAGGAAGCCATTAAGATAATGGAGTTAATGACGGAGGCTACAATCACCGCGCCCAGCGTAATAAACTTGTTGGACTGCTGGGCCGCCGTAATCATCACCATAGACAGAGCCGCCGGACCCGCCACCAAGGGGATAGCCAACGGCACCACAAAGGGCTCATCTTCCTTGGGGTCGTTTTTGGGTTCCTCATCCCCGCCAAACACCAACTTAACCGAGATGATAAACAAAATGATACCACCCGCAATACTGAGTGAATATTCGTGGATACCAAACGCCCGCAAGAACCATTTGCCCAAGAACAAAAAGGCCACCATAATAAGCAGAGCGATAGCCAACTCGCGGATGAGCACGGTTTTGCGGCGTTCCGGCGCCACTTTTTTAAGCGCGGCAATAAACAGCGGAATATTGCCGAAGCCGTCCATTACCAAGGCAAGCGTAATGACGGAAGAAATAAACGAATCCATAAAAAACTCCTTGTAAATTGTTCAAATTTCCGGGCTAAATATTCTTCGCCCGGGCTTCGTCCTATATAGTATAGCAAAAATCACTCCGCCCGGCGCAGGCCCCCAAATAACCCGTTTTTACCCTGCAAGAGGAAAGGGCAATTTAGTAAGATATTAATTATGTTAGACGAACACCGCACAAATTTTATTAATATTGTTAAATGGTTTTTATTGGCTACCGTTATCGGCGCACTGGTGGGTGTACTGGACGCGGCCTTCTTAAAAATCTTGGACGCCTCTATTGCGTGGCGCAACGGGATTCCGCTCTTTTATTTGGCCTTACCCGTTTTCCTATATATAGTGGCCCTTTTGGGGCGCAAAACCGCCAAGGGGGATAAGGATTTTTCCACCGACGCGGTTATCAATAAAATCAATGCAGAAAAGCCCATTTCCTTTATTTCCATTTTAAAGGGCTTTACCTTGCCCATTGTAACAATGGTTTCCGGCGGTTCGGCGGGTAAAGAAGCCCCGTGTGCCGACGTGGGGGCGGGCGTTTCGTCCCTATTGGCACGGCTGCTGCATATGGACCGCGAGGACCAACGCCGGATGATGATTTGCGGCGTAAGCGCGGGCTTTGCGGGCGTATTCGGCGTGCCGATATCGGGCGCGCTGTTCGGGCTGGAAGTGCTGTGGGTGGGACATATTTTTTATGAGGTAATGTTCCCCGCACTGGTAGCCGGGATTACCGCCTTTCAGGTTACTTCGTTTTTAGGCGTGGATTATATTTATCATCCGCTCCACTTTGTGCCGGTATTTTCGGAACAGTTCTTCCTTAAAATGATTATCGCCGGGATGTTCTTCGGCCTGGTGTCTATCCTATTTATTGAAATCAGCAAATTTGCCCGCGTGGTGTTCCGCTATATCGCCCTGCGCACGCGGCTGTTTTGGTCGTGTATGATTGGCGGGCTTATTTTGGTGGCGATTGGCTACTTTGCTTCCCCTATTTATTTGGGGCTTGGAATGCCCGGGATTGATATGGCTTTAAATGGCGAGCCGCTTTTGTCCCCCTTTGGCTTTTTGTATAAGATTATCACAACGTCTATCACGTTTGCCGCCGGAGGAATCGGCGGGGTGGTTACACCCATTTTCTTTGTAGGCGCGCAGGCGGGGGCTATGCTGGCCGATTTTATGCGCGTGGACAGCGCGACCTTGGCCGCGCTTGGCCTAGTAGCCGTTTTGGCGGGCACAGCCAATACGCCGCTGGCCGCCAGCATTATGGCCATAGAACTTTTCGGCCCGGCGATTGCGCCGTATGCCACGGTAGTCTGCGTGATTAGTTTCTTAATTACCGGGCGGCAGAGCATTTACCCCAGCCAGCGGATTTCTATGGACAGCGGAAAAAATTTGGAAGAAGAACCCGCCTTTCACCACAAGCATTACGGCCGCCGCGCCAGCGACCGCAAACAACGGATTCACCCGCGCAAGACGCTGCTTAAAAAAGCGGTACGGGAAATGGTCCGCCACTTGATTCCCAATCCAAAAGGTTTTGACGAAAAGAAATAAGCACACAAAAAGCCCCGGTTTTCGCCGGGGCTTTTTTATCGGTAATAGAGTTAGTACAGCGGGATATTGTACTCGCGCGCCAAGGCGTTGTAGCGGTCAATGACCTTGCGTACAAAGCGGCGCTTTTCCACATAACTGCCAGGGAAGAACGCACTCTTAAAGCCCGCAATTACAATGTTTTTAAGTTCCTTGGGAGCCAAGTCCACATTATGGACCAAGAGTTCCATTTCCTTAGTAACCGTGGTATTGGATACCAAGCGGTTATCCGTATTGATGCTGACGGGTAACCCGCGCTTAATCATTTCTTTAATCGGGTGGTCTTTAACGGATTTAATTTCCGGCAAGGTCTGCAAATTGCTCGTCAAGCAGACTTCAATACCAATACGCTCGCTGGCAATATAGTCCGCCAAGGAATTGACGTAATCCTCTTTGTCCTGCACTCTTTTGTCTTTAATCATTGCGGCGGCAAACAAGTGCGTACCGTGGCCCAAACGGTTGGCGTAGCAGTCGGTAATGGCCTGAAAGATAGATTCGGGGCCGTAGGCTTCGCCAGAGTGGACCGTCTTGCGGATGAAGTGTTTATGCACATAGCGGTAAGCCGCTAAATGGTCCGCCGCCGGATAGCCGGCTTCCTCGCCTGCGAGGTCAAACCCGACCACGGGCAAATGCTCATCCTTGGCGAGTTTTACGACCATCTTCGCGAGTTCCAGCGACGCAATACCAAAAATTTCGCTCTTGCTGGATTGCGAAAGGGCCTTTATCAAATTGGCGTAGTAGGGCGACATAAATTCGTTAAAATTACGCATCGCGCAGGCAATTACGCCAAAGTAAAATTCCAAATCTTCCCCGTTTTTAACGGCGGAGGAAGCGTTATGCTCGTCCTGCGCGCGTTTTAACCCGCGCACGACGGCACGCACGGCATCCTGCGCGGACAAGGTATCGCTTGCGTGCAACTGCGGCGCAAAGCGGACCTCTAAATAGCGCACGCCCTCGGCAAGGGCATCCTGCCCCAATTCGTAGGCCACGCGCTCAATATTGGCGGCGTTGCGCATCACGGCACCGGTATAGAAAAAGCCCTTTAAATATTCCACAAGGGAGGCATATTTGTCTTTAAACACCTTTTCGCGCAAGCCTTCCTCGGTATAGGCGGGGAGTTCCACGCCCTCTTTTTTGGCTAGTTCAATCAGCGTGGAAAGGCGCAGGGAACCGTCCAAATGGACGTGCAAGTCCGCCTTGGGAATACGTTTTAAAAACTCACTGGGGATGTTCATCATATTATTTTTTCTCCGCTTGTTGGCCCTTTGGCGTATCTTTTACCACATACCCCAACCGGGCAATGGCGTCGCGAAGTTCATCGGATTTTTTCCAATCCTTCGCAGCGCGGGCTTCGGCGCGCGCCTTTAACAGGTCGGCCACTTCGGCCGGCAACTCGTTAGCGGCGGCTTCCGGTTTTTTAAATAAATCCAGCGACAAAATCGTATCGGCAAATTCCAAGAACGCCAATTTTTCCCCCGCCGTCAGTTCGCCCGAGCGGACGGCTTCCCAGGTAATGGCCAAGGCCTTGGGGGCATTTAAATCGTCCTCCATAGCGGCGGTAAATTTATCCTTCCAGGCTTGGACCTTTTCGTTCTGCACGGGCTTGCCGTTGGCTTCGTCCTTGGCTTGGCAGGACAAGGCGCGCAGGTTTTTAAGGCTCTTGGTAGCGCTGTCCATACTTTCGTAGGAAAATTCCAACTGCGTGCGGTAATGCGCGCCCAAGCACAAATAGCGGTAAGCCAAAGGCTCATAGCCCTTTTCTTTTAATACGTCCAGCGTAACAAAGGTGCCGCCGGATTTGGACATTTTGCCCGAGCGCAAAATCAAAAATTCGCCGTGGACCCAATAGTTCACATATTTTTCGCCGGTGGCGGCTTCGCTCTGGGCGATTTCGTTGGTATGGTGAATCGTAACGTGGTCAATCCCGCCGCAATGAATATCCAGCGTGTGGCCCAAATATTTCATCGCCATAGCGGAGCACTCAATATGCCACCCCGGGAAACCAACTCCCCACGGGCTATCCCACTCCATTTGGCGTTTTTTATCCTTGGGAGAAAATTTCCACAAGGCAAAATCGGTCGGGTTGCGCTTTTCGTCGCTCATTTCCACACGCGCGCCGCCCTGCAAACCGCGGATACGGGCGTGGCCGACAAGGGCATCGTAGCGGTCAAACTTGGAAGTATCGTAATAAATGCCGTCCGAAGTGCGGTACGTGTATCCTTTTTCTTCCAGCGTTTTAACAAGCGCAATCATTTCCTTAATGTGCGCAGTCGCGCGGCTGATAATCGTCGGGCGGGTGCAATGCAGGGCATCGTAATCCTGCCAAAATTTGGCTTCGTAGAACTTGGCGATGTCCCACGCGCTTTTGCCCTCGCGTGCGGCGCCGACTTCCATTTTATCCTCGCCGGAATCCGCATCCGACACCAAGTGCCCCACATCGGTAATATTCATTACGTGTTTGAGCGGGTAGTGCAAGCGGATGGTGCGGGAAAGCAAATCCTCAAAAATATAGGTACGCAAATTTCCGATGTGCGCAAAGTTATACACGGTCGGCCCGCAGCAGTACATTGTTACCTGTTTTTCGTTCTGCGGTTTAAATTCGTCTTTATGGTGTGTGGCAGTATTATATAAGTACATCATTGTTTGGCCTCTTCTTTCAGTTGCAAATAAGTGGTTTTGATAGTGTTAAAAAACAGCGTGCAGGTGGATTGGCCCACCTCGTTGGCGGAAGTTTCGCTGAGTTTACAGTTTACCGTAATGTCGGAAAGGGAATTGACCGCGCCAACGCTGGCCATAGAATAGGTAAAGCCCACCGGGCGGTATTTTTTGAGTGCCACAGCGTAGGCTTTATCAAGCGCCTTTTGAAACAAATTCATATCCTTGCGCGTGGCGGAAGCGCCCAACTGAAACTTGCGCGTGGCCACGCTGACGACCACATCGCCGTAGTTACCATAGGTGCTGGCCAAATTTTCCGACGTAAAATCTTCATCTTCTCCCAGTTGCGCTTCCTCGGCAGACGGAGCCGTGGTTTCCGTGCCGGTAGGCGTGTTTTCGGGCGGGAATGGAGAGGTAAACTCGTAATACGCCTGGTTGCCCGGGTAGCGGGAATAATCAATCCCTTGGGTTACTTTTTTAGTGGAGCGGTAATCGGTACTGCTGCAAGCGGCCACAAAGCCCGCCAAAACCAAGATTAAAATAAAACGAATCTTCATAGGTAAAACTCCTTACTTTTGAATTTTTAACGTAGCCACCGCGTGGCACATAGCCGCTTCCCCGCGGCCGATTTCGCCAACGTGTTCGTGGCTTTTGGATTTAAAACTGACGTTTTCCAAGGGCATTTCAAACACTTCCGCCAACGACTTGCGGACCGCGTCGTAATGCGGTTTTATTTTGGGTTCTTGGGTGATAATAGTTGCGTCAATATGTTCAATTTGCGCGTGGTGGGAGCGGACGATTTCCAGCACTTTTTTCGCAATTTTTACGCTGGAAATACCTTTAATAGATTCATCCGTAGGCGGGAACAAAATGCCAATTTCCCCCGCGCACAGCGCGCCCAAAATAGCATCGCACAAGGCGTGCAGTACCAAATCTCCGTCGCTATGGCCTAAAAAGCCCTTTGTGTGCGGGATTTCCGCCCCGCCGATAAACAACTTGCGCCCCGGTTCCAAACGGTGCAAATCAAACCCGAAACCCGTGCGGTAAATAACAGAATTTTCCAAGAGAGCCTCCGCAAATACTAAATCTTCCGGCGTGGTAATTTTGTTGTTTTTGTAGGAAGACGGCACCACGCGCACTTTTATCCCCAATTTTTCCACCAGTTGGGATTCATCCGTTGCGCCTTCCTCTTGCCCGAATTTTTCCAACGCTTCCGCCAAAATAGGGCGACGGTAGCATTGGGGCGTTTGCGCGGCCCACAGGACCGAACGGTCCAGCGTGTTTTGCACAAAACCGTCCTTGCAAACCTTTACCGTATCCTTAACGGGCACGGCTAATACAGCAGCCCCATATTTCTGCGCGGCCTGCAAGCAAGCGCTGATATGCACGGGCTCCACCAGTGGGCGGGCGCCGTCGTGCACGGCCACTAATTGGGCAGCAGCGGACGTCTTTAAAAAACCGTTTTTTACGGACAACAGCCGCGTTTTGCCGGGGTCTGCAAAAATAATATGGGGAAAGCGTTTTTCCAGTTCCGCGCGGTTTTCGGGCGGCGTAACCACCACAATTTCTTTTATTTCCGGCGTATTTAAAAACGCTTCTACCGTGCGGACAAGTACGGGCTTTCCGCCAAGCGGCAACATTTGCTTGGGGCGGCCCATACGCGTGCCGCTTCCCCCCGCTACAATCACCGCTGACGAAAAGCCCGTCTGTTCAGACATAAAAACCTTATTTAACTTTGGCAAAAATCATCCGGCCGGAAGAGGTTTGCAAAATGGAATACACCGCCACTTCCGTACGTTTGCCGATATGTTTGCGGCCGTCTTCCACCACGACCATTGTGCCGTCGTCCAGGTAGCCGATGCCCTGTTCTTTTTCTTTACCGTCCTTCATAATAAACAGCGACATACTTTCCCCGGGCAGCACCACCGGTTTTAAGGCGGTAGCCAAGTCCGCAATATTAAGCGCAATTACATTGTAAAGCGCGGCAATTTTATTTACATTAAAATCAAGCGTTACCACTTCGGCATCTAAACTTTTAGCCAATTTTACGACGCGTTCCTCCAAGGTGTCCGCCTTGGGGGTTTTGTTCGTAATGCGCACGGAAATTTCCGACAGTTCCTGCAAGCGGGTGGCCACGTCCAAACCGCGGCGGCCTTTGGCCCGTTCCAACGGGTCCTTGGAAGACACCATTTTGTTTAATGCGTCCAGCACAAACACCGGCAGTACAATCACGCCGGATAGGAAATTAATTTCGCACAAATCCACAATGCGCCCGTCCATAAGCGCGGTAACATCGGCCACTTTTAAGTGGTGGCCTTTATAAGAGAGGCCTTCCAAGTCGCGCGACTTAAACAAACTGGCCAGCACGCCAAAAATCAGCAGGCCGATTTCAAAGGAGCGGTGGTATTGGTTCCAAAAAGCCATTACATCGCCGTTGGCAAAGTTGTTCATCCCGTAGTCAAACAGCACAAACAACATATACCCCAGCAAAAAGCCGGAGCAGGCAATCATAATTTTAATAAGGCGCAAGCGTTTAAACAACACTTCGCCCGCCACGACGAGCGCACCGCATAAAAGACCCGCGAGCAGGCTCATCCACTCTTTATCAATAAAGTTATACGTTAGAAACGGAAATGCTACCAACGTGGAAATACGAAAAATCCAAATAGGCATATGCCCTCCAAAAAATAGGGGAACCCGTCCCCGGATAAGACTAGTTATATTCTAGCACTTTGCAGGCTACTTTTACAGCGTTTCTTTGACGGCGCGCCGCCGGACTAGCGCAATTTAAGCGCTAATGCGTTCAAATCGGCCAGTTCCACCAGGGTCATTGCGCTTAATTTTTGCTTTTCACCCTTGGTTACCGCCGCTGCGAAACCTTTCTTAAAGCCTAACCGCTGGGCTTCTTCCAGCCTGCGGTCAATCAGCGGCACCTTGGCTACCTGTCCCAAAATGCCCACCTCGGCCATAAACACCCAATCCGGCGCAATCGGAATTTCCTTGCACGAACTGATGACCGCCGCGCAAACGGCTAAATCCAAGGCCGGGTCCTTCAATTTTACGCCACCCGCCAAACTGACAAAGATGTCCTTGTTGTCTAACGATAGGCCAATATGCTTTTCCAGCGCGGCAAACAGCATCAAACAGCGGTTTAAATCCACTCCCGTCGCCACCCGGCGCGGGAACGGATAGCGCGTAGGCGACACCAAGGCTTGCACCTCGGTCAAAATCGGCCGAGAACCTTCCAACGCCAAGGAATACGCACGCCCCTTCATTGCGCTGTCGCGCGAGGTTTGGGCAAAATATTCGCTGGCGTTCTCCACCGATTCCAACCCGTGGCCCGTCATTTTAAACAGGCCGATTTCCCCGGTGGAACCAAAGCGGTTTTTGTGCGGACGCAAGAGGCGCAGAACATTATCCTTTTCCGTATCAAAATAGAGCACGCAATCCACCATATGCTCCAAAATCTTTGGTCCCGCCAGTTCGCCGTCCTTGGTAACGTGGCCCAACACAAAGGTAATAATGCCCTTGGGTTTGCACAAGCGCACCAATTCGCTGGTACACTCGCGCACCTGCGCTACCGTACCGGCGGAGGACGTAAATTCCGGGTGGTAAACCGTTTGGATAGAGTCCAAAATCAGCACTTTGGGGTTTACCTGCTCCACGGACTCCACGATTTTTTGGATGTCCGTTTCGCACAACAGGAAAATATTGTCGCCGTTTACCTTCAAGCGTTGGGCACGGCCCGAAATCTGGCCGATACTCTCCTCACCCGAAATATACAGAACCTTTAACGTTTTGGAAAGTTCCGCCGCCACCTGCAACATTAGCGTAGATTTGCCGATACCGGGCGCCCCAGCCAAAAGGGTCAACTGCCCTTTGACGAGGCCTCCGCCCAGCAAGCGGTCAAACTCGCTGATGTGGGTTTCTATGCGCGGTTCTTTAACGGCCTTGCTGTTCGCCAGTTTTACAATTTCGGAAGAGAAATCGGTAAAACTGCGCGTGCGCTGCGAGGCTTTTTTGCTTTCCTGCTGTTTAACCTCTTCCACCAAAGTGTTCCACTCCCCGCACTCCGGGCATTTACCCGCCCATTTGGGGGATTCGTAACCACACTTTTGGCAGACGAAAACCGTTTTAAATTTCATACTTTATCTGGCCCCGGCCGCAGCCGCCATACCAAAGAAAGAGGAAATATCCTGGTCGTTAAACGACAGGTTGGCTTTAAGCGCGAACTCGTTGGTTTCCATCGCGTCGCGCATCCACGCGCCCACAGAGAAATAGCGGTTCACACGGAAATCCAAGCCGTACGTCAAATTAGGTTTATTGAAGCGGCGCCCGTTAATCACGCGGTCGCGGCCCCAATCATAAAACTCCCCGCCGACGGTAAAGCGGCTCAAAAAGGCATCTTCATAGAACGGCTTTAATTCAAGCGCCACCCCGCCGCCGCCGCGGATTAAACCGGCAGAAACGGTCGCCCATTTGTTATACAGGCCGAAGCGGACGTCAAACTTGTTCTTTTCCAAATAGTCGCCGTCTTTGAGTTTGTCGTCCTCGTTGCCGATGTTGGCCATACCCACGCGGTAGAACGTATAACCGCTGGACGGGAAAATTTCAAGCGCGAGGTCGCTGGTGGCCTGGCCCGGGCCCGGCATATAGAAGAAGTCGTAATCCCAATACACGCGGAAACGGCTCATCTTGCCCACAAAGTTTTTTACCTCGCCCATTGTTTCCTTTAAATCCTTTACGCTGTCTTTTACGTCCTTCTTCATTTCGGGGTCTTTAATCAAACTGCCGATGACGCCCTCGCCTTTTTCCAAACTGTTCATCAAGGAATCGGCCTTTGCCAAAACCTCCTTCAAGCGTTCGGAAGCCACGTCCAAATTTTCTACGGAATTTGTTAAATACGGGCGCATTTGGGCTACTAATTGGTTCAAATTGGCAGATAATTGGCGCACGTCGTTCATCGTTTGGTTGAGTTTGGCGCCAAATTCGCCTTGGTTATTTACGCTGTCCACAAATTCCTTAATGCTGGACATCGTTTGCGAAATCATCACGTCCATCGGCTGTTCGTTAAGCCCGGGGACGTATTCGCCCGGCTGGATAAAGGGAGCCGAAAGCGGCCCTTGCACGGCCTTTAAATATTTAGAGCCGATAATGCCCGTCATCGCCACGCTGAACTCCGCCCCGCGGTGCAGTTCCACCCCGTCATTAATGGAGGCCACAACCACCACTTGCCCGTTTTCAATTTTGATTTTTTTAACCTTACCCACCTCTACGCCCGCGAGTTTGACCGGGGCCTGTACGGCCAGGCCGGACACGTCCGCAAACGTAATGTTAATGTCGTGGGTCTTGGTAACGGACAGGCCGCCCAAAAAATAGAGCGAAAAGCCGAAAATAAAAAGACCTAATACGGTAAATATCCCCAATTTAGTTTCTGGTTTCATTGTTCATCCTTTTAAGTAAAATAAAACTACGCCTTTAACAACTGCATTTGGATAGGCCCTTGGCTGCTGCCTTCCACAAATTGTTTTACATACGGGTTATCCGTTTTTCTAAATTCCTCCGGCGTGCCGTACATCAAAATACGTCCCTCGTATAAGAACGCAATATAATCGGCAATTTTAAAGGCCGAGCGCATATCGTGCGTAATAACTACCGAGGTTACCCCCAGTTTGGCCTTTAAGCCGATAATCAAATCGCTGATAATGTCGGACATTATCGGGTCCAAACCCGTGGTGGGTTCGTCATATAAAATCACCTTCGGCTCCACCGCCAGCACCCGCGCCAGCGAAACGCGCTTCTTCATCCCGCCGGACAATTCGCTGGGATTTAATTTGGCTACATCTTCCTTTAACCCCACCAAGGCCAATTTTTCTTTAATTACCTTGGGGTATTCGCTTTCCGGCACCTCGGTTAAATATTTTAGCCCGAAGGTAACGTTTTCGCCTACGCTCATAGAGTCAAACAAGGCGCCCTCTTGGAACAAATAGCCAAATTTACGGCGGATGGCGGCCAGTTTAATTTCGCTGTGGATTTTAGTGATATCCTTTCCGTCCACCCAAATATGCCCGCCCGTGGCTTCTTCCAGCCCGATAAGGCATTTAATTAATGTGCTTTTGCCCGAGCCGGAACCGCCCAAAATGCAAGTGGTTTTGCCCTCTTCAATTTTGAGGTTTACATCCTTTAACACCTGTTTGGGGCCGAAACTTTTTTGCAAATCTTTAATTTCAATCATATTAAACCCCGAACGCCGTTAAAATGGCGGTTAAAAAGTAATCCAATACCAAAATAAGTACAATCGTGGTAACTACGGCCCCGGTGGTGGCTTTACCCACGCCCTCGGCACCGCCGCGCGTGCTGACGCCCTTGTAGCAGCAGACCGTCGCCACCATAAAGGCAAACACAAACGATTTAATAAAACCGTGCATAAAGTCCCGCACGCCCATAAACGAGGTAATATCCGTGATATACACCTCTCCGGCTACTCCCAGCGCATAGACCGCCACCAAGTAGCCGCCCAAGACGCCGAACAAATTGGAAAAAAGCGTTAAAACCGGCATTGTAAAAACAAAGCCGAACATCCGCGGGATAACCAAATAGCGGATAGGGTTCGTACCCAATGTATAAAGCGCATCAATCTGCTCGGTTACCGCCATTGTGCCGATTTGCGCCGTTACCGCGGCCCCCGCACGGCCGGAAACAACAACCGCCGTCAGCACCGGGCCCAATTCGCGGATAAGCGAAAACGTAACAATCGTGCCTACAAAAATAGGTTCGCCAAAGATATTGCCAATCGTATTCCCCGCTTGCAACGCCAGCACCATACCCGTAAACAAACTGGTAAGCGCCGTTACGCCAAGGGATTCCACCCCAATCGTTACGCTCTGCTCCACCGCCTGCCCAAACTCAAAACGGGAGTGGGTCAGCCAGAACAAAGACGAACGGACCATTTGGGCGGCTCCGCCCACTTGGCCGAACAGGTTGGACATATATTTACCGATAAGCGTAAACATTATTCTTTATAAATCCTCGGTACGCGGGGCATCAAAAGGGTGCACAGTTCATAATCAATCGTGCCCGCCTTTTCGGCCAGTTCCGCATACGTAATTTCTTCGTCGCCTTGGCGGCCTACGGCTACCACTTCGTCGCCCACCTTCACGGGCCCGGCGTTCGTAATATCCACCATCAGCATATCCATTGTGATATTGCCTAGTACGCGGCAGCGTTTGCCGTTAATAAGCACCTCGGCCTTATTGGAAAGCGCCCGCAAATAGCCGTCCCCATATCCCAAGGGTAAAGTAGCCACCTTCATCGCAGACGGCGCAATAAAACTGCGGTTGTAACTAATGCTCGCCCCGGCGGGTACGTCCTTTACATATACCACACGGGTTTTTAAAGACAAAATCGGTTCAAACCCGGGTTCTAATCCCAGCGCGCTGTGGCCCGTGCGGACCATATCGTAATGCACATCGGGCCGCGCGGTAATAGCCGCCGAAGCCGCCACGTGGCAATAATTGATATGAATACCCTTTAAATGCACATTGGTTAGCGTATCGCGGTAGTAGCCGATTTGCTCCTCGGTATAAGCCGGGTCAGTCTCCACACTGGAAAGGTGCGTAAAGAGTCCGTCCAAAATGACGTGCGGGTTCTTATCCAAATATTCAATGACGTTAAACACCCCGCCGCGGCGCGTGCCGATACGCCCCATACCCGTATCCTGCTTGACGTGGCAGAGGGCCTTTTTGCCCAGTTTTTCGGCAATTTCGCACACGGCCTTGGCCGCGTCCAAACTGGCAATGGTTATGGCAATATTGTTTTTAATGGCATACTCAAACGCTTCAAACGGGTAAATACTGCCCAGTACCAAAATAGGTAGCGTTACGCCCGCCTGGCGCAACTGCAACGCTTCCTCCACCGAGGCCGCGCCAAAAAAGTCGCTTAGTTTATTTTTTTCCAAAAACAAGCCCAAGGGCACCGCTCCGTGGCCGTAGGCGTTGGCCTTTAAAACGGTCAAAACGCGTACATTTTCCCCCGCCTGCTCGTGCACCTTGCGCATATTGCGGGCGAGTTTCTTTAAATCTACTTCGGCAATAGTCGGTCTTAAAATAGGCATCATATACATTACTCCGGAATTGCCATTGTGGTATTTCCGCCCATATCCTGCGCGTTTTCCATATGTTCAGGCGCGGGGTTGGTGAACAAGGCGTATTCGCCGAAGAAGGCCAAATCAATATCCCCCACCGGGCCGTTACGCTGTTTGGCAATAATCAGCGTGGCTTTGTTTTTGAGGGTTTCGTCGTCGCGTTTATAGTACGCTTCGCGGTGGATAAGGGCTACTACGTCGGCGTCCTGTTCAATAGAGCCAGATTCGCGCAAGTCGGAAAGTTGCGGTTTGTTATCTTGGCGGCTCTTGTCCTCGTTCTTACGGCTCAACTGAGAAAGAGCCAGCACGGGCACATTTAAGGTACGGGCCAAATCTTTAAGCATACGGGAAATTTCAGACACTTCCTGCTGTCTGCTTTCGGTACGGCGTTCGCCGCCGCGGATTAACTGCAAGTAGTCAATTACAATCAGGCCCAACTCCTTGCCCTGCTTTTTAAGGTCGGTCGCCAAACGGCGCGCGCGCATACGCAGTTCGGTAATGGAAATGCCGGACGTATCGTCAATATACATTGGCGCGGAGGCCAAGCGACCCAGTTCGCGCGTCAAATCGGACCATTTGCTCTGCTCGTAGTACCCGGTGCGCAATTTGTAAATTTCCACCATCGCAGCCGCGCCGAGCATACGTTCAAAAATAATGTGCCGCCCCATTTCCAGCGAAAAGAACGCCACCGGGAACCCGCACTCCACGCAAGCGTGATGCGCAATGTTCAGCGCCAAGGCCGTTTTACCCTGGCTGGGGCGCGCGCCCAAAATAATCAGGTCGGACTTTCTAAGTCCGCCCGTTTTGCGGTCAAATTCGTCTAATCCCGTAGGCACACCCTGGATAGCGTTTTTGTTGCGCACAGCCTTTTCCAAGATTTCAATTACTTCGGGGGCTAAATCCTTGGAAGACACAAACCCGGTAAGTTTCTGCTTTTGGCTTAATTTATAAATTTGGTCGGCGGCGGAGTCAATCAGCACCTGCGGGTCGTCGTCCTCTTCCTTATAGCAGCGTTGGACAAGCGATGTAGCCGTGCGGATTAAATCGCGCACGACATATTTTTTATAGACAATTTCCGCATAGTGCTTGATATGCGCGGCGGTGGAAACTTTATCCACCAGTTGCGTTAAATAGACTTCCCCCCCCAACTGCGCCAAGAGGTTATTCTTTTTGAGTTCCTCGCTAAGCGTGATGATATCAATCGCTTGGCCACGGTCCGCCAGATTCTTCATAGCGGCAAAAATCTTTTGGTGGGATTCCTTATAAAAATGTTCGGGTTTTAAAATTTCCAACGCATCGGTTACGGCCTCGGCGTCTAGGAGCATTGAGCCCAAGACGGCCATTTCCGCATCTATTGCCTGCGGTGGGATTTTTTCTTCCAGTAAATTGCTTGCCATAAGTCCTCTACAACTAAAAAATGGGGCCACCCGTTTACCGGGTGGTAAACGGTGCTTTCTATCATTGTAGCAATTTAGGCCCTTTTAATGCCACCCAAACCAGGGTTAATTAGGCAATTTGTAACCCAAAATGCCTTACCTTGCAGGCCGCCACTTGTCCGCGCCCTTTTGATTAGTGAAGCCACATTGTTTTTGTAGTGTCGCAAACAAACGAAACGGCAACAATAAAAAACAAAGCCATTATAAAAATAAAAGTTATCCTGAATTGCCGCCCTTACCGCTAGGCGGCACCCCGTAAGGTTTCTGTACGGGGTCCATTAATAGGGTTCAGGATCTACCGATTGCGTTGTTAGTTTTTTCTGTTGTTTTTAACAACCCATAAGATAGATTCTGAAACAAGTTCAGAATGACCTCGTTAGGGATAATAACAACAAAAACCCCCGCGCGGGGCGGGGGTCATACAAAACGCAATTAGGTTGGGAGTTATTTGGCTTCGGCCACCGGTTCGGCTTTGGCTTCCGGTTTGGCGTCGGCTACTTTTTCTTCCACCGTGGTCAAGGGGTTAATTTGTACCTTGATAACCGCGGTAACGGTGGGTTTCAAATAAATGCCCACTTCGGTTTCACCCAAAGCCTTAATCGGCATATTGAGTTCAATGGCGTCTTTGGCGATGTTGTGGCCCAAGGCGTTCAAGGCTTTAAAGATATCGGCTTTGTTTACGGAACCGAACACCACGCCGTCGCTGTTGACGGTTTTGGTGAACGGAAGCACGACACCGGCCAATTTTTCGGCGATGGCGCGGGCTTCGGCGAGTTCCGCTTCAATGCGTTTGGCGCGTCTTTCGGCGCCCAACTGCCAATTCTTAATAGCGCCTTCCGTGGCGATTTCGGCCAAGCGGTGCGGCACCAAGAAATTGCGGGCATAGCCGGGCTTTACATCAACGATGGTGCCCATCATACCCAAATTTTTTACGTTCTGTTTCAAAATAACTTTCATTTCTTGCGTCCTCCGGCTTATTTCTTGGGCAAAGAATACGGCAAGATAGCCAAGTTGCGATCGCGTTTGATAGCCTTGGTGATCTGGCGCTGGTGTTTAGCGCAGGTGCCGGTAATTCTTCTGGAAAGGATTTTACCGCTTTCCATAGTAAAGGACTTTACGAACTGAAAGTTCTTGTAATCCACATTTTCAATTTTTTCAGCGCAGACTTTGCAGACTTTTCTTCTGCTTTCAAAGCGCTTTTTGCCCATAAACGGACGCGCCGGTCTTTCGGGGCGGGCGGCCGGAGCAGCGGCGTTGGCCGCGGCGGGGGCTTGCGTGTTTTTAATTTCTTCGGACATTTGTTATCTCTCTTTGGTTCCTGTTAAAAGGGTACGTCGTCTTCCATTACGTCGGTAGTGGGGACGTCGTCCTTAGCGGCCGGAGCGGCATCAGCGGTGTGATAACCGCCGGCGGCGTTATTTTCCAGTATTTGGATTCTACGGGCCGTTACCTGCAAACTTCTGCGGGTTTGGCCGGTAGTTTTGTCGGTGTATTCGCTGCTGGTGAGGCGGCCTTCCACGGAAATGGGGGTCCCTTTTTTCACCCGGTCTTTACACCGTTCGGCGGCAGCACCCCAAACCACTACGGGAACGAACACGGTGTCATCTTTCCACTCGTTTGTGGCAGTATCCAAATATCTGCGGTTGACCGCAATGTCACAACGGCACACTGCCTGACCTTTCTGCGTAAAAGCCACGTTAGGATCACGTGTTAACCGTCCGACTAGAAATACAACGTTTTGTTCCGGTAATTTGATTTGTGCTGGCATAGCGACCTTATTTTGCAACGGCAGGAGCCGGTTTTACCTTCACTTCTACGGCGCACATCGTCATAGAGCGGAGGACTTTTTCGTTAAGTTTCAAGGCTTCTTCAAAAACTTTTACAAATTTCGGTTCGGCTTTGAACTTTAAGTAGAGGTAGAAACCATCGCGAACGTGGTTTACTTCGTGGGTGAATTTTCTTCTGCCCAATCTTTCTTCGCTGGTTACTTCTCCACCGTTTTTCGTGATGAGGTCTTTGGCCTTAACCACGAATTCGCCCACTTCTCCGTCGGAGAGTTGGGGTTTAACAATAATTACGCTTTCGTAAGTTTTCATATACCAATTATTCTTTTTTGCGTTTTGCAGAGTCAAAAAAACACCAAGGGCTTACGCCCCTGAGAATTTGCTCTATGGATATTATAACAAAATTAGAGGAATTTATATAGCCAATTTAGCCGCGTTTTAAGAAAATTTTGGCGGGAGAGGTGGCGCCTTTGATAAGGGAGAGTTTGTTTTCGGGCAAATTAAGATGTTCCGCCAGCAGGGTGCGCACGGCCTCGTTGGCGCGGCCCTGTTCGGCAGGCGCTTTTACCCACAGTTCAAAGGTATCGGGGGCCTTTTGGACGAGTTTGTTCTTTTTTTCCCCCGCATGCACTTTTACCTTAATATAACTTTCCATATTTCTATTTTACTTTTTTTGCGCCGGTTCTCGCCCGGTTTTTCCGCCGTGCGGGCAAAAAAATCACTTTTGCGGCGTGTTCTTTTATCAAACAACCGCAAAAGTGATTTTTACAATCGGCGTTTTATTATTTGCTGATGATTAAACTCTTAGCCGTCATATCAGCAGGCTTTTTAAGGCCCATAACGTCCAACACCGTTACCGCAATGTCGCCCAGATTGCCCGTAGCGGCCATTTTGGCGTTCTTGTGGTCTTTGCTGACATACACAAAGTCCACCAAGTTGGTGGTATGCGCGGTTTTGGGCATATTGATTTTATCGTCCCACATTTCTTCGGCGTTGCCGTGGTCGGCGGTGATAAACACCGTGTAACCGTGCTTCAAGGCATCCTCGGTTACGAGCCCGGTGCACTCATCCACCACTTCTACGGCCTTTACCACGGATTCAAATTTGCCCGTGTGTCCAACCATATCGCAGTTAGCAAAGTTAATGACGATAAAGTCATACTTGCCGGTAGCGATTTGTTTGAGGGCTTCGTCCTTGACGATATACGCTTCCATTTCCGGGTGTTCGGCAAAGGTGGCGGGGTCAAAGCGGCCTTTAATTTCAATGCGGTCCTCTCCGGCGTACGGTTTAATCTGTTTGCCGTTAAAGAAGGACGTAACGTGTTTGAATTTCTGCGTTTCAGCCAAGCGCAACTGCTTCAAGCCCGCATCGGAAATAACCTGCCCGAGCAAGTGGTCCATACCGCCGCCGTCCGTCATAGAGGGCAAGGCGTTGAACGGGAAGGCATCGTAATATTTGGTCAAGCCGCAATACACACAGGGCACGCGTTCGCCGCGGTGGCCCGGGTAATTGTCGTCAATAAACGCACGGGTCAGTTGGATGGCGCGGTCTTGGCGGAAGTTAAAGAAAATCACGCTGGAACCGGGTTCCATCCCCTTGTAATCACCCAACACAGTCGGCGGAATATATTCGTCCACCATCGGCGTATTGGTCGGGGTCTTCATCGTTTTGTAATCGTTTTCCACCACTTCTTCGGCGGTATTGCCGTGCAAGCCTTGGGCGTGGACAATTAAGTTATAGGCTTTATCGGTTAGGCTCCAATCTTCGCCGCGGTCCATTGCGTAGTAGCGGCCCTGGATAGTGGCAATTTTACCAACGCCGTATTCTTTAATTTTTTCTTCCAGCGTGCGGATAAAGCCGATAGAACTTTGCGGCGGCGTATCGCGGCCGTCGGCAAAGAAATGGATATATACGTCCTTAATGCCCTTTTCGGCAGCATATTTCATAATGGCGTGCAAATGGTCCTGGTGGGCGTGTACGCCTTCATCCTGTACAAGGCCCATAAGGTGCAGCGGTTTATGGTTTTTGAGGCAGTTATCAATGCAGGCGGCAAACGGGGCGGATTTAAACAAAGAGCCGTCCTCAATGGTGTCCTTCAAGCGTTTGAGTTCCTGTACCACAATACGGCCCGCGCCCATATTGAGGTGGCCGACTTCGGACGAGCCCATATAGCCCGCGGGCAAACCCACTTGTTCGCCGGAGGCTTCAATTTGCGTATGCGGATATTCGGCCAAATATTTCGTCATATTCGGCGTTTTGGCATTGGTTACGGCATTGTGCGGACCGGCTTTGGCATCGCCCCAGCCGTCGCGGATGATTAAAACTACTTTTTCCATACTTAATTCTCCTTAATTAAATCTTTCCAACGCTTTTGTTGGAACGAACTCAACTGTTCCAGCGTAGAAACGCCGTGCTTGTTCAGTTCGGTTAAAAAGTAATAAAAAATTTGTTCGGCCATTTTGGTATCAGCCATCGCGCGGTGCCAGCCCGCGCAGTTAATCCCCAAATCGGCGGCGATACAACCCAAGTTGTTCTTGGCAAATTTGCCGCTCTTACGCGCCAGTTTTAGCGTATCAATCACGGGATAGGGCGGAAAGCGCATCCCGCATTGGGCAAACTCACTGCGTAAAAAGTTTACGTCAAAATCGGCATTGTGCGCCACGATAACGCAATCGTCCAACAACCCCAAAAGTTTGGGCAGAATATCGGCAAATTTAGGAGCGTTAGCCACCATTTCGTTCGTAATGCCGTGTATGGCAATCACGTCCGGGTGCATCGGCATACCGGGGTTTAACAAGGTGGAAAATTCCTCCACCGGGCGCCCGCCCTGCGACACGGAAACCGCCAGTTCACAAATTTTTCCGCCGTCGTCCGGCGACAATCCGGTCGTTTCCGTATCCAAGCAAGCAAATTTAATTTTAGAAAGTTCCATACCTCACCACACTAAATAAAATCTCATCCGTACCAAAAATCCCGCTACCAGCGCCCCGAACACACCTATATAAAAAGCCGCGTGGGACACGTCCATTAAGCGGATTTTGCGTGCATACACGCACGCCCCGTACCACACCAGCAGCCACACCATCCACCGCCAGCCGGGCAGGAGCATAATCAAAAAGAAAATCGCACGTACCATCATCAGTAACCACCGTTCGTCAAAGGTAGGATAATCCCGACCGTAGCGGTCCTGCTCAATAGAAAAGATAAACCAGCCTACCACGCGGGTAGCGGTTACCAGGCCAACCAAAAAGATTACCCACGATTCGGCAAAGAAATTGCCCGTTTCGTACAAGACTCTAAACGGCACGCACAGGAACAAAAAGAGCAAGTTGGCAAAAATCTTGGTAAAAAAGGTCAATACATAGCCGTGGCGCATTTTGCCGCCAAACTGAAAGAAACGGTCTGAAAACACGTGGAACGCACAACACAGCAAAATGCACATCCAGCCGGGCAAATGGAAGAGTTCCAAAAACGGCCAAGGCATTGTTAAATAGCCATAGCAAAGCAAATACGCCCAAAACAAAAACACCACGCTGTGCAAGCCCGCGGCTTTGAGCCAGTTTTCTTTTTCAAGCTGGTTAATCGTTTTATGAAAGAAAACGAAATCCGTCAAAAAGAAGGTTAAAAATAAGCGCCAAAAAACAATCATTTCTGCTCCTTGGGGATAGAGAGCGTAAACACGCTGCCCTCACCCGGTTTAGAAGTTACGTCCAGCGTTCCGCCGTGCGCCTGCATAATTTGGCGGCTGATAAACAACCCCAAGCCGTAGCCTTGGCGGTCCGTATGGACTTGATGATATTTTTGAAAAAGTCCCTTTAAATCGTGTTCGCTAATGCCTATCCCGCTATCCGCCACCGATAAATAATACCCTTTTTCGTCCTGCCACGCACGCACACGGACAAAACCCTTATCGGTAAATTTAATTGCGTTGGAAACCAAATTCATAATCACCCGCTGTAAAAGTTTTGGGTCGGCGGGCAAACGGTCCACCGCAATATCGGCAGTCAGCGTAAGCCCCTTTTCCTGCGCGGCGGGGGCTAACGTATCGGTAACGTTTTTGACAATTTCCGGCAAAGACACGCTTTCCTTTTTGGGCATCATCATCCCTGCCTGCACACGCGAAACGTCCAGCACATCTTCCAACAAAGAGGATAAATTCTTGGCGGCTTGGCTCATTAATTCCAAGTATTGTTTTTCTTCATCCTTGGACACTTTGCCGCTTTGCAAAATGTATAAGTACCCCTGTAAGCCGAGTAAAGGCGCGCGCAAGTCGTGCGCGACGGCGCGGAAGACCTGCTCCTTCATTTCGCTTACTTGGGCTTGGAGTTGCAACACTTGGTAATCCTTCAAATCGGCGGTCATTTTGTTAAAGGAAGCAATCAAATGCTTAAATTCCCCCCAGCCGAGATCCTCGTCTATTTTTTCGTCAAAATTCCCCGCGCTGACCTCTTTGGCCGCCTGCGAAAGCGCGCCAATCGGCTCGCCCAAGCGTTCCGCAAACGTAAGCGCGCCGAAATAGGCCAAGGTAGCAATGGACAACAAAAACAGTGCAATAATAATATTGGTGTAATAAATACTGCGGTAGGCCTCACTCTTTAATTGGAGCACGGTGGCATACGCCCCCAAAATAGGCGTGGGCGCAAAGGCCCCGACGTATGTTTCCTGCGGCGTATTTAACTTTTTAATCAAGCGGCTTTTGGACGAAAAGGCGTTCTGTAACGCTTCTGCATCAAAGGCGGGCTTGTATTGGTAATCGTTGGCATAGACGGAACCGTTTTGGTCCACAATATAAATGCGCCCCGTTTGGCCGATACGCTGTTCCTGTATGCGCGAAAGGATGCCAAAGAAACTCATTATCCCATATAAAAAGTCCCCGTTGGAAAGCGGATAGATAAACTCGCTAATGGGGCGGCCGTCCATTACGTCAAAACTGCTGACGGACAAACGCCTATCCTTGGCCAGTTCGGGCAAAGAGGCGTCGCCCGACAAATTAATGGGCGGCAGTTGCTTTAAAATTTGGGTATCGCCCGCGCGGTATAACTCCTTGCCGGATGAATCCAGTACGGCTAAAATCAAAAAGTCAGGGTTGGCCCCTAATGCTTCTTGCAACTGGCGGGTGGGATTTTTGTGCGCGGTGAGGGTGGACGTAATGTTTTGCGCAAAGGACAAACGCCAAGTAAGGTCCTCTATGTGTTGGTTCATAGACGAGGACACAATTTGCGCCAAATTGGCGTGCGTTTCCAAAATATTGTTCTTCAAATGTACCTGATAGTATGCTAGCAGCAGCACCATAGGGATAAGCGGCATAAGCACTACGGCCAGAAACAATTTGAAAAGTTTAGAAAATAAAGACATAATCCACCTTATTTAGATTATATCAATTCGGGGGGCGCAAACGGGAATTTTTGTTACACAGCGGAAAGTTACGCCCCAGGTTTAGCGCCCGGGGCTATTAAAAATGACAATATTATACTCTTACCAACCATTGGGTGAATAATCACACGTACAAGTTTTTCTGAGAACAGTATTATCCGCCTGTCCAACTGAACAAACCATAACCGCACTTTCGCTACTGCAAGAATACGATTCATAATTACCACAATAGTCTCCCTCCCATTGAGAGTATAATCCATCTTCTTCACACGTCCAAGAAAGAGGAAGCCAACAATCAGTATCCCCTTTGGGAGAAAGGTAAGAACAGCACTCGCTTTTGTGATTGACTTTGTAAATATTATCTTCGCAAGGATCCGTTTCGGGCGTGCTGGGAGTAGCGCCGTTGCAATTTGTAAGCGCCAAGAGTTTTACCTTTTGGTTGTCGCTCGTTACGCGATCTTCCCAAGCCAATTGGCAATTACTTAAAGCAGAACCCGTGTTCACGTGCGAAGACGTCGGCTGCGGAATATCATTTCCCGCTAACGTAAATCCGTCAGTCGTTGCACCGTCATAAAGGCTTGCGTCCTCCGAACCGCTGACAGATAATTTATTGGCGCGCAGAGTTGCCGCCTTTTGTTTCAGCCTATTTACCGCATCTAACGTAGAAATATAAGAATCATTTTTAACCGTCGTTTGCCCACCGTTTATATTTACATTATTTAAGAGCGCGCTGGGCGTACCCGTGTTTACGGCCTGATAATTGTTATAAGTATTGGCATTGCTTCCGTGAATAGCCGTGTTCGGCATATCCAAAGTAGAACCGGACGCACCCACTACGGCGGGAACATCATAATTTAAATTAGGCGAACTCGCGCTCACGGTACCGCCAGAGCGAACCGTCATTGTATTAGACTCAATACCGCCCTTTAAATTGGCCTTATCGGCCACCTTTAAATAGACATAATCACCCATACGGGACGGGTTATACGACACCGCGGAAATGATTTCCGCCGGGGCATTTACCGTTGCAAACAGACAAATAAGGAACATAACAACCAACCTTTTAACAAAAGCACTTACCGTGCGGCCACCCCAACCAGACGTCATTCCGTAAGGTTTCTGTACGGAATCTCGTCGTTTCGCAACAACAGATTCTGGACTACAACTTTCCAGAATGACGCCACTATCGCAAGTGGCCGCACGGCTAACATCATCAAACCCTTTCATTTTTTCTCCTTATTAAGGCCTTTATATTTGAGCAAAACGGACTTTTATACGCGTTTTTATACAGCGGATACATCCGGGTACGACCACCGCAATTTATCAA
>DJFE01000002.1:0-6896 GCA_002432025.1 Candidatus Avelusimicrobium stercoris
GACTAGCGACACAATCGGTAGAGGCTGAAACCTATTAATAGACCCCGTACAGAAACCTTACGGGGTGCCGCCTAGCGGTATGGCGGCAATTCAGGATGACCTACTTATTTAATACTGCCCAGAAACACTACGAGGGGCCGCCAAGCGGTAAAGGCGGCAATCCAAGATGAGTTCCTTATTTAACAACAAAAACCCCGGGGAAAGAAATCCACCGGGGTAGAAAATTATCCAGTCAAACTGCTTTATTTTTGCGGAGTATGCGGGTCAAAGCGGTGTTTGTAATATGCTACAAACTTATCCCACACAGCACGAACCGCCGGCTTATCCGCAAACCGAGAAGACATCTCCTCCAATTTGCCGACAAACAATTCACGCACTTGGCGCGGAGACTGCAAACTGTTGTAAGCCGCTTCCTCGGCCGATACGCGGGCGCAGAACAAAAGCGTTTCTTTTATCTGACCGTAATACTCCACTTCGTCCGTACCGATAACGGGCCCCATATCGCGCAAGCCGGTGCGGACCTCGCGGTACAAAAGCGCCGAGTAAAACTCGTGCGTATTAACCGTTGGAGCAAACACGCCTTGCATCAAAATCTTCAAAAAGCGAACTCTGTCCGCCGACGGTAAAAGGGGCAAAAAGTGATCGTTTAACCGCTGGGCCGTAGCCTCGCCCAAAAGCGCGCGGAAATTGGGGTTGTCGTCCATAATTTTAGTTCCCGCAGAATATTGGTAGCGATTGCGGAATTCCTGCTCCGCTTGGTTTTGGGCAACGCGCAGTTCGTATTCCAACGCGAGCAAATAGGTGTAACTGAGTTTCATCCCCGAGCGGATACGCTGGGATAAAACCAACATACACGGGCTTAATTTATTGGTGTTTTGGTCCTGCATTTTAAAGAGAGCCTTGGACACTTCACGCGTGAGCGCATTGGACACTTCCGTATGGATTTTTCCGTCCTTTAAAAGCGGTGCCAAAGCCCCGCGAGAAGGCAGTACGGAAGCGAAACGCGCCAAAATCTGGCGTTCCGGCGTGGCTTCCACCAAATGCTGTAAGGCCTTTTCTTCCGCAGGAACAGCCACCCTAGGAGTGCGGGCCAAAATCTTCCTTACCCCTTTAACGGATTTAAGCGGATTTTTCTGCGCAAAAGCCGCCGTAGGAATTAACAAACCTGCTAAAAATAAAATAAATAATTTTTTACCCATACTTATATTTTGCAAAACTAACAGCCCAAATAACAGGGCCCTTGGACCCACTTTTATATAGGGCAAAGGACCTAAAAAAGAGGGACCTGGTAAGGTCCCCCGCTGGTTACAGATTATCTTTAATGGTTTGCGCGAGACGCTTTAAACCTTCTACCATTTGTTCCTTAGTGGGATAAGAAAAGTTTAAGCGCATATCGTTAAACACATCGGCCTGCGGATAGAAATCCACCCCCGCCACATAGGCTACTTTATTTTCAATAGCCTTGGGCAGCAAGTCCGTGGCGTTCATATGTTTGGGCAAGGTAAGCCACAGGAAGAGGCCGCCCTCGGGGCGCGTCCAGGAAACATTTTTTGGCATATATTTTGCCAAGGTTTCCAACATCAAATCGCGTTTTTCGCGGTAGGCCGCAATGATTTCTTTGACGTGCTGCATCAGCATCCCGCTGCGAAGGTATTCGCCCGTAGCCAACTGCAAAATGGGCGAGGTGCACAAGTCCATCGCCTGTTTTAAAATGACATATTTTCGGATGACGTCTTCCGGTCCGATAATGTAGCCCAAGCGGAAGCCCGGCACAAATACCTTAGAGAACGTAAACATCGTAATCACGTTGCCGCGGCCGTTATCCAGCGCGTAAAAGGTGCGCGGGGAAGTGCCTTCAAAGCGGACTTGGCGGTATGGAGAGTCTTCCAAAATAAAGGTATTATATTTTTGGGCAATTTCCAAAATTTGCACACGGCGGTCTTCGGGAATAGTCGTACCCGTGGGGTTTTGGAAATCGGGCACCAAGTAGATAAATTTGCACTGTTTGCCTTGGGCCTTTAACGCGGCCAGTTTGGCTTCCAAATCCTCGGGCAAAATGCCGTATGCGTCGCTTTCCGCGCCCGTAATATCCGCACCCGCCACGTGGAACGCCTGCAACGCGCCCAAATAAGTGGGGCAAGCGGTAATAATGCTGTCGCCGGGGTTTACGAACAGGCGCGCCGTCATATCCAACGCCTGCTGGGAGGCAGACACCACCATCATTTGGTCGGTGGTTACGTCAATATTTTCGGTCTCTTTTAAGAGTTTTACCAGTTCCGTGCGCAGTTCCATTTGCCCTTCGGTCGTGCCGTACTGCAACGCCTGTTTGGGGGTCTTTGTCAATACGTCTTGCATAATATCGGCAATTTCGTGCGTGGGGAACAATTCCGGGGCCGGTAACCCCCCCGCGAACGAAATAATATCCGGGCGGGCAATCACCTTCAAAAGTTCTCTAATGGCAGAAGCCTTGGAGCGGCTTACCACTTGGGAAAACAACTTATTGTAATTCATCTGCTACTCCCAATCTTATAATAATCGCTTAACTAATATATTGTACAATTTTTAGGCTCAAATCTTTCGCCGGGACCGAGTGCGTAAGCGCCCCCATAGAAATTACATCCGGGCGGACTGCGCAGTAGGCCTCTAAATTGGTTTTATTTACGCCGCCGGAAACCTCAATAATGGCGCGTCCGGCAATTTCTTTTTTGCACACGGCAATTTGTTCGGGCGTCATATTGTCAAGCATAATGATATCCGCCCCGGCGTTTAAGGCTTCCTTTACCTCGTCTAAGGTCGTGGTTTCCACCTCTACCTTGGGCGTATGGCCGATAACGTCCTTAATCTTTTTGACGGCCGCCGTAATGGAACCCGCCGCCGCAATGTGGTTATCCTTAATCATCACGCTGTCGGCCAGGCTAATGCGGTGGTTGCGTGCGCCGCCAATGCGTACCGCGTATTTATCCAAACGCCGCAAGCCGGGCTGGGTTTTACGCGTATCCACAATCATTACGCCGTATTTTTTGCCGATGGCCGCATATTCGCGCGAGGCGGTGGCAATACCGCTCATCCGCTGCATAAAGTTAAGCGCGGTCCGTTCGGCCTTTAAAATAGACAAAGTGCGCCCCGTCAGTTCCAGTACCACTTCGCCCTTCTTCACGTCGTCGCCGTCCTTTTTAAGCGGCGTAAAAACGACCTCCGGGTCCACCGCGTGGAACACGGTTTTGGCTACGTCCATACCGCACAGCACCAAGTCTTCCTTGGCGCGGATAGCGGCCTTGGCCCGGTTTTCGGGCGTAAAAATAGTGTCCGAGGTGATATCCCCCAAACTTAAATCTTCCAGTAAGGCAAGTTCAATAATTTTATCTAGTATCATTTGGCAAGTTCAAACATTTTTTCAATGGCTTTTTTGGCCTGGGCCGCTATATTTTCGTCCACCGTAACCACTTGGTCGGGGCGCGGGTCAATCAGGGCTTCCAGGGTATTAATCAAACTGTTCTTCTTCATATAACTGCACACGCCGTAGGGCCAGATGAAGGTTTTGTCCGGGTGTTCGGCTTCCAAACGGTTGACGAGGCCAAACTCCGTAAGCATCCCAAACGTCTTATCGGACGACGCGGCCACATACGCGGCCATCCCCTTGGTGCTTCCCACGTAATCACACTTTTGGCAAACTTCAATGGGGCACTCTGGGTGCGCCAACACTTTTATACCGGGATGTTCAGCGCGCAGTTTATCCACAATTTCCGGGCGGTATTTGTCGTGCACGCAGCAGGACCCGCCGGAAGAAATAATTTTTTTAGGCGTGCCGCGGCGTTTGAGTTCGGCGTCAATATTTTGCGCCATTAACATATCGGGCACAAAAATAAGTTCGTCTCCGGGGATTTTCTGCGCAATATCAAACACATTGCCCGATGTTACACACGAATCACACACGGCCTTTACGTCCGCAGAACTGTTAATATAGCACAAAGCCGGTACGCCGGGATGTTTTTCCCTCAGTTTTTTTACGTCTTCCCCCGTCATAGAATCGGCCAGCGTGCACCCCGCACGGCCCGCCGGGATAACCACCTTCTTGCCCGGGTTAATGATTTTGGCCGTTTCTGCCATAAACCACACGCCTGCAAAAACAATGATATCGGCGGTAGAGGAGCGCGCCTTTAACGCCAGTTCATACGAATCCCCCCGAAAATCGGCCACGCCGTAAACCAAATCGGGCGTGGTGTAGGAGTGGGCGAGAATAACGGCGTTCTGCTCTTTTTTAAAGCGGTTAATCGCCAGTACATACGGCGCGGCGGCCAAGCAGTCCTCAAACGTCCACTTGGCAGCCTTGGTTTTGGATACAGATTTAAGAAGCCCATATAATCTATGGGCTTCTTGTGTAAGTTGTGCTTCCTTATCTAACGGCGTAAGCATAAATTATTGCAGGGTGTCCGGCGCAATTTCGTCGCTCGTGTAGGTGGTAGTCGTCGTGCTGGTGGACGAGGTGGACGTATTCGGCGCGGAGCCGTCTAAATAGTAAATATTGGTATTGTTAATGACCTTTTTGTTAGTGGTCGTGGATTTAGACGTACTTTTGGCGGTCGTCTTTTTGGCGGCCGATTTTTTAACTACCTTGGCCGCGGGCTTTTTGGCCCCTCTTACCGTTTGTTCGGCAGGCGGCAGATAAGAATCCCCGCAAGCCTGCAACTCGTAGGCGGGCAAGGTGTCGTAATCGGCCTCTGGCGCCAAAAGATTATCAAATTCTTGGTCAATGATTTGGTATTTAGCATCTTTGGCGGATGCTTTATTGCGGGAATCCGCAGTTTTGGTGTTGGCGTTGCCGGAAGAGCAAGCGGCGGCGCCGAAAGCGGCGATAAAGGCCGCGAGTAAAAGTTTCTTCATAACCCGTCTCCTTATTTATGCGGGAAAACCCGCGCGTTATTAAATTATATATCATATTGCGCGGATTTGGAAAGATTTTCCCATAGAAATTTTTACAGGTTTCCCCTTATATTTTAGTACAATAAAAAGGTTGTACCGTTTGGGAGGAAGAAAAAACACGATGGAAAGCCTGCAACAATTATGGACAGCGGTGTGCGCATTTGCCTCATCGCCGACCTTGCAACATATGTACGACGTAATGAACGGATTCAATACCTTGGTATGGGGTCCGCCGATGATTATTATCCTGCTTTTTTTAGGTATTTACTTTACTATCCGCTTGCACTTCCTACAAAAATACACGTGGCCGGCGATGAAACTGTCGGTAAAAAAAGTGGAATCCGAAGGGATGGTCAGCAGTTTTGGCTCGCTCGCGGTGATGATTGGCGCGACCGTGGGCACGGGCAGCATTATCGGGGTAACCACCGCCGTAGCCGAGGGTGGCCCAGGGGCCTTGTTTTGGATGGTAATTGCCGGATTCTTCAACTTTGCCATTAAATACGGTGAGTGTATGGTAGCCTTTAAATACCGCGTACGCTTGCCAGACGGCGAATATGTGGGCGGCCCGATGTATTACCTTTCCCGCATTTTAAAATTCAAATGGCTTGGCATTATTTTTGCCGTGGGCACGGTGTTAATGGCCCTGACCGCTGGAAGTGCCTTGCAGGCCAACTCTATTGCAGATGCGTTGCGCGAAGGGTACAATTTGAATCCGTGGTATGTTGGCTTGTTTGTAGCCATAGCGGCGGGCATTGTGATTATCGGCGGCGTAAAGCGCATTGCCGCGTATGCCGAATGGCTGGTACCGATTATGGGCGGGCTTTATTTACTGCTTGCCATTACCGTACTTTGTATGCACTTTACCGAAATCCCCGCGGCGCTAGTAATGGTATTTAAAAGTGCCTTTACCGGCAAGGCTGCTGTGGGCGGAGCCACAGGTGTGGGTATAGTGGCCCTTGTACAGGCAATGGTTCCCGCATTAAGCGCAGGCGTTACCCGCGCCGTACTGGCTACCGAAGCAGGGTTTGGCAGTGCCTCTATTGCGGCCGCCGCGGCCAAAACCCGCTGTGCTACGCAAATGGCTATCATTTCGGCCACTTCCGTATTTTGGGCGATTTTTATTTGCTCACTGACGGGTATGGTCATTGTACTGGCGGGCGACTGGCAGAACCCTAACGTATATGCGGCCAACCTGTGCAACAGCGCCTTTAAAACAGTGCCGTACATCGGTACGCCGATTTTGATTTTCTCACTGGTAATCTTTTCGTTTACCACCATTATCGGTTGGGGCTATTATGGGGAAAAGGCCCTGCAATTTTTGTGCAAGGGTTCTAATGTTCTAATAAAACCGATGCGAGTGATGTTTATTATTTTAACCTTTGTGGGCGGTTGGATTGGCACCAGTTTTTCGCTGGATTGGACGATTTCCGACTCCTTACTGCGCACCGCCGAGGCCAACAGTTCTACCCGCTTTATGTGGGCACTGGTCATTTTAACAATGACGCTAATGACCATACCGAATGTTTGGGCCTTGTGGTGCTTTCGCAAGGTAATTATCAAAACCTCGCGCAAAAACATTAAACAAATTATATGTAAGCACCCAAAGGCCAACTAATTGCCCGTTACTGATAAGAACCCGCCCCGGGAATTGTATATCCCGGGGCGGGTTCAAATTTTTGATATAGAAAAATTAGCGCAAATCCCAAGTGCTTTTAACAGCAAAAGCGCCCCCCGCATACCGCTGGGAAGTTTCCGTGCCTAATGCGTTACACAACCGACGCCAACGAGCCGGCTGGGAACTCGCCTTTTCGTATCCAATAATACAGGCCCTTTTGGCATCCACGCATACCTTGTTATATGAACTGGAATGGTTATGTGTACGGAAATACATAGCATCATACGGCTGCCACGGGGAAATAAAAGAATAGCATTGGTTGGTGCAAATATGAGGATAGACCCAATTTTCCCCGGTCGCC
>DJFE01000002.1:7132-7600 GCA_002432025.1 Candidatus Avelusimicrobium stercoris
GCCAATAATGAGTACGACGACTAGCAGTTCTATAAGCGTAAAGCCGGCACTTGTAATTCGGAAAGTATTAACCGTGCGGCAGCCCAGAACAATGCTGTGGTCGTCATCCCCGAGGAATTGGTGGCCCGCAGGGTTCGGGGATCCGTTGTTGTCGTTTTCTTTTTTAAATAACGACAGATTCCCGACTACAACCTTCGGGAATGACACAATAGAAGTAAATCCTTTCATTTTTTCTCCTTGTTAAGGCCTTTATATTTGAGCAAAACGGCCTTTTATACGCGTTTTTATACGGCACATACATCCGGGTACATCCACCGCGATTTATCAAAATTTTAACAAAAAAAAAACGAAACAACCCCTTTAAAAAGAACGACGAAACGACAACGACAAACAACCCGTACGGTAGATCCTGAAACAAGTTCAGGATGGGTATAAAGGCCAAAACGTGGTGTTATTTTAAGGTCTTAA
>DJFE01000012.1:0-382 GCA_002432025.1 Candidatus Avelusimicrobium stercoris
CTTTTTGGCCTTTATACCCATTCTGGAAAGTCGTAGTCCAGAATCTGTTGTTACGAAACGGCGAGATTCCGTATAGAAACCTTACGGAATGACGTCTGTTTGGGGTTGCCGCACGGCCACTTGTTGTTAGGCCGTCATCCCGTAGTGTCTTTATACGGGATCTGTCGTTGCAGTTGTAGTCATCCCCCGAGGAATTGGCGGCCCGCAGGGTTACGGAATCTGTCGTTGTAGTTACTGTTGTTTTTGTTGTCATTCCCGAGTGTTGTAGTCGGGAATCTGTCGTTTCCTTTTTTGATAACAGCGGATCCCCGACTAAAACCTTCGGGGATGACAGTAAAAAACTCCAATTTTTGTTAAATCCTTTCATTTTTTCTCCTTGTTA
>DJFE01000012.1:517-3335 GCA_002432025.1 Candidatus Avelusimicrobium stercoris
AAAAACGAAACAACCCCTTTACACTAAACAGCAAAAAGGCAACAGCAAAAACTACATTTTTGCCGTTATACTGCACTGCATAAGCAAGTAAGCCAACTATCTAATTGCTATAATTTAAATATGCCCGCACAAAAACCTGACATTATTTTAACCGACGAATTTAAGGACGCTTTATCCTTGCTGGAAGCCAAACCGCCCGTTATGCCGCTTATCTTTATCACGGGCCGTGCGGGCACGGGTAAAACCACGCTCCTGCGCTACTTTGCCCAACACACGGCGCAAAATGCGGTCGTTCTGGCTACCACGGGGCTGGCGGCCATTAACATACACGGGCAGACGGTACACTCATTTTTCCATTTAAAGCCCGGCAACCTGCTAGACAAAAGCAATCTTAAACGCTTGCCGCGCAAAACCGTGGACGCCGTAGATACCATTATCATTGACGAAGCCTCTATGCTCCGGGCCGATTTATTGGATGCCATAGACTATATTTTGCAAATCTCCACGCACACCGAGGAACCCTTCGGCGGTAAAAAAATTGTACTGTTTGGCGATTTATTCCAGTTGCCGCCCGTAGAGGAATCCAGCACGGGCGGACTCTTTGATTATTTCCGCCAAATTTACAAAAGCCCCTATTTTTTTGAAGCGCAAGTCTTGCGCCGCTTGCCGACGGAAGTGTTTGAACTGCGCCGTATCTTCCGCCAAAAGGCGGACCCGGACTACGCCAATTTGCTTAACTTAATCCGCGAGGGCAATGTAACCCAACCGCAGTTGGATTCCCTGCTCAATACGCGCAAAACCTTTGAACTGCCGGAAAATTTTGAAAACAGCATTATTTTGGCCCCCACCAACCGCGATGCGGCTTGGCGCAATGTGCATTATTTATCCTTGCTCCCCGGCAAAGAATTTACCTATGAGGCCACCGCAGACGATTCCTTTGGAAAAACTACGCCCGCGGACAAAACGCTCCACCTAAAAAAAGGCGCCAAAATTATGATGCTGGTTAATGACGACAACTGGGTAAACGGGGATATCGGCACCGTATATGATTTGGGGCCCGATTTTATACAGGTGGAACTGAAAGGCTGTATTTACCAAGTGGAACCGCACGTTTGGGAAGATGTGCGCTACGAATTTAACGCGCTCACGCAAAAACTGCAACCCAAGGTAAAGGGCTTTTTTAAGCAGTACCCCCTCAAACTGGCGTGGGCCATTACCATACACAAATCCCAAGGGCTGACGTTTGACAGCATTTATTTGGACATCGGGCGCGGGGCCTTTGCCCCCGGGCAAACGTATGTGGCGTTAAGCCGCTGCCGCACCTTGGCAGGCGTGCATTTGAAGAAAGACATTTCGGTAAAGGATGTTTTGTGCGACAGCCGCGTAAAGCAATTTTTTGACTATATGCGCGGCAACAAAGTTCTGCGATAAAATGTAAAACCCCGGCATTTATAACCGGGGTTTTTATTTATTTACAAACTTCCACTTCTATGCCACGAGCAGGGCAATAATCATTGAGTTGACACGGATATCCATCACCATAACGAGAACACGCTTCCGCTTGTGTTATTTTGGTACCACAAAGATAGGAATAAACAGATTGCCAAGTACAGTCCTCGCTACTGCTGCCAGAGGAACTGCCTTCGGGTTCTTCACATTCGCCCTCTGAATTAAGCGTGGTTTGGGACGGGCAGGAGCACGTACAGGTTTCATCATTCCAATCCCCCGCCTGCGTATTTGAACCCTGAGGCCGCTCACATTTTTGGGCTTCCTGCCAATCGCACTGAGAGCACTCTTTAACCGTTTTACTGCAAGCACTCCAAGCACCGGGCACCCACGCACCAGTAGTAGTGTTACAGGTTACCGTGCGCGTTTGCGTGCCGCAATTATTGCAGGTTTGCGAGGTCGCAGGCTTACTGGAATTATCGCAATTTTTCGGACAAGCCGAAAGATCACACGTTCCCCATTCACCGGGTACCCACTCCCCGGTAGCCACATTACAGGTTATCGTACGCGTTTGCGTACCGCAACTGTTGCAGGTTTGGCTGGATGACGGTTGCGTTCCCGTGCACTCGCAGGTGTCCGCGATTGAGCAGGTGCTCCAACCACTCCAAGTGCCAGTCGTCGTGTCGCAAGTTCTCGTTCGCGTTCCGCCGTTTTTGCACCCGCAGGCTTCTGTGGCAGGGCCATCACACGCTTTTGGTGTGTTATCAGGTGCCACCGGTTCCGGCGTCGCCGCGCACTCCACACCGCTCGTGTAGTCCGCTTTCGCGATAAGTTCACTGCACAAAGGATAATTTTTATTCAGTTTTGCGCATTGTTCCGCACTATCACAGCACAAGCGACCGTCCCGGTAAGACGGCATTTTTAATGTATAGCCGTATTTTCCTTTACTCTCCGCTTCTATCCCTGTGCTCTTTAACGTATAGTTAAAGTTCTTGGTACTTAACGAGGCCAAATTGACCGTGGCCGCGTCCGTGGTATAGTTTTTATCCAAGGCACAGCGTTTTTCCTGTTCTGTGCGAACATTAGCCATTATTTCTTCGGCTTCCGTCGTTTTACGCGTTTCTATTACTTTACTGAATTTCGGTAATACCACCGCGGATAATACGCCTATCACGATGACCACTACCAAAAGTTCCGTAAGCGTAAACGCTTTCTTTTTTCGGTTATTCTTCATTTTTCCCTCCCCTTAAAATAGGGGACGTACGGAGATTAAGCGTACGTCCCGCGGCTTTCTGTCTTGTTAGAGGAGGGACAGAAAGAATCAGCAAAAACGGCCTTTTTAGCGGCTTTCAACTGCCGCACACGTCCCCCC